>NZ_JAMYPQ010000012.1:0-181229 GCF_040320455.1 Mesorhizobium sp. M0698
TTGGTTGGAATGGTGGCCGGCTTCATACCGGAATGGTGGCCGGTGTTTGATCGGAATGGCGGCCGGCTTCACGTCGGAATCCGCATTTTAACAGACGTGCTGTCCAAGCAACTTCCCATGTTGGCTACTCCGGGGGTCGTGCAACTCGATGCCTCGGATACCGATAGCGTTCTGGCTCTTGTGTCAGAGGAAGTGCAGCTTCCCGCTCTTCCGGCATTAGCGAAGATGCGTCGCCTGAACCAGTTCTTCCGTCCGACCACTGGCCCCAGACCAACCGACGCGACTTACAACGTCACGCGCAGCGCACAGGAAACCAGTTGGACTTACGCGCTGCGCTATGGAAAGCGGAATATGTTCAAGGTTGGCCACACGAGCGATGTGCAGGATCGCTTGGCTTCGATCAATCAGCATATTCCCATGGAGATCGGCGCGGAATGCTGGTCGGTGGCCTTACAGCAGAAGTGGGAAACTGCGTCCGGTGCCTACGACATGGAACAGCGAGTATTCGTGCTTCTGGCGGCGAAACGCTCGGGGTTTGAGCGTATCCAGTGCTCTGAGAGAGAGCTTCAAAGCACGTGGCAAAATGCGCTGATGGATGTTCTCAATTCACCCGACCCAACTTCCGCCTAGAGAACTGCTCCCGCCGCATTGCTGGTGAGCATACCCCACGCAATCAGTTCCTCGGTCACATTTACCGGACGGGACTGATAGAGCTTTGAAAGCGCTTCGAGGCGTTCAATGACCGTCGGATCGACTTGCGCCGCCACTTCAAAACCTCGTTTCAAACGATCCTGCGCTTCCTCCCATATCTTCAACGTATTGCCTGCCAAGTCATTGCGGGTCGAAAACTGAAAGGGGTCGCCTAGCGGCTCTGGTGTATTGCGATACTCCGCCAGCCTTTTGCCGTAACCATCGGCGTCTCGGATTGGGCTCCCGAACTCCTCGTCCATCTTCTGTTTGGCCTTGGCCTTTCCGTTCCGAATGGCTTCACGAACCTTCGAAATCTCGGGTGTGGACATATCAAAGAGGAAGTAGTCGTCCATCACCTTTTTAACGCCCGAAAAATCTATCTTCTGGCCAAGAACTTCATGCTGGGTGACAAGGTCATCATAGAGCTTCCAATGGCTTTGCCAATCGGTCTTGGTCCCCCATCTTCCGGCTGTGACTTTCCCAAGTATGACTTCCCGAGTGTAGATCGAAACCACCTCGCGCAGACGTTCAATGAGGTCGGCGGCCTCTTTTTGCTTGTCTTCCCAAAGTTCAGCTTCAAAGCCCAGCCCTTTGAACCGCTTGAACCGGGCAACATTAGCATAGATGAAGCTGAGGAAGCCAAGACCGAAGACGACTGCTGCTTGCGTGACTTTATCGGTATAGACCAAATATATGCTCGACCCGAGCAGGGTTAGCCCGGCGATGACGAATAGCCCCCGCTCCCAATTAACTGAGAGCCATTTCCCGAACGTCTTGGCAGTTTCCATTGATCTTCCCCGACACAACCCCGCATTCGATGTAACGGCCTAAAAGGCGTTTGACAAATGAGGTGCCGACCTGCCGGGCCTAGCATGCCAGCCTGCGAGGCTGACGAAGCGCTCGAGCAAGCCAGATGCGATCTTGGGGAATGTAGCTGCCGATAGGTGCCGGGACAAAATCGACTGGCCCGGCTGGCTACCCGCCACGGCTTTGACGAGCGGATCGCTGGAGGCTTCCAAAATCCGCCAGTCTTCCACCATTTCCCTGCCGCTCGTGGCTCTAGTTAATTGTCGAAACCCGTATTGTGTAAAGCCTTGTTGCCTCTGCCTGAGGCCGTGCTTCTCTGATCCGCAAACCCGGGCTTGCAAATGCGATCAACCTTCGTAGTTCGCGGTCGAGCGTGTCCACGTCGATAAGGCTAGTAGCTGCTGGTATAGGGGCAATGATCGCCCAGATACACGGTTAGGCGCTTGTCCATCGCATTGAAGTCACTTGATTTCCACAAGCGATTAAGTGGGCAGTCGGGGCGCACTCGAGAAATCGTTGGGCGCATCGAGCGAATAGATGCTCAATTTCGCGATCTCCGCGGCCATGGTCTTGAGTGTGACCTCGCCGTAAGTGTCGGCAACCGTCCGAGCTGCCTGACCTTGAATCGCATCCAGAATGCGGGGAGGGATACCGGCTTCCATTCCAATTGTTTTGAACCGATGACGCCAGCCGTGGTTGGGCGCAACGTTCGGATCTGACACAAAGGTGCGTCCGAACTCAGCGAGCCGGTTTTTTAAGCCGCGCAAAGCCCCCCGAACATTTTCCGACGGGTCGACATTCAGGAAAAGGTGGCCGCTTGCGGCCTCTTTTACAAAAGCAGGGAAACCAAGGTCGATCACCTGCTGATGAAGGGGTACCTCGCGGGCTTCATTGGTTTTGACTGTTCCGGCTTCAGGAGTGATGCGAATTACCCAGACGTCGCCGCGCAAAGATACATCCTGCTTTCTCAACTGGGCCAGTTCGCCCACGCGAGCTCCGGTAAATGCACACAACCATGGTATCCAACGCTTCGCCGCAAATGTCTTCGGATTTTCCTGCCCTCGCCGATGAGATAGCGCGCCTGAAAGGATGGCTTTGGCCTCGTCATCTGAAAGGCCCTTCGATCTATGACGAGCGGGTTTTCCTACCTTCAAGGTCACACCGGCAGCCGGGTTATGATCAATGAGTCCGTTGGCGACGCCCCAGCCGAAGACGACTTTCAGGGCCGAGAGATTACTATCTTTAACCGTCTTGGCGGAAACCATCTTCCCGGTTTTCGGCGACGGTGTGCTCAGTCGGTGATCTTTGAAGGCAATGACATCCTTGGCCGCAACCTTTGATGCATCGTTGTGTTTGAGAAACCGAGCAAGATAGGCAAAAGCGTCTCTGTAGCTTTCATAGGTGCTCGGTTTTCTGCCTGCTGCTTTGCTCTCCTTCCACCAGCCGTCCACGAGCCCAGTCAAAGTCGCTGCGTTCGAGCTCTCCTTTACAGCCGCCGTCTTAGGCGACCGACCGTCAGTTGGCTGAGCATTTGCCGAACGATGAAGCCACCCGGGCTCCTCTCCCGGCTCAAACTCGCCGCGTTCAAGCCTTTGCAGCGTCAAGCTGGCTTTCTGCAGGGCAGCCCCCACTGCACGCGAAGTTTTGTGAATGCTCCAAGGATCATCGCAGAACCCATTTTCGGTCAGGATGTCCTTCGCCCTGCTGATGCATCCGGCCCACATCGATTTCCAAAAGATATTCTCGATTGGCATTGTCCCCGGGATGGGATCAGCGATGCCCTCAACTCCAGCAACTGGATCGGTTGATGACAACGGGTAGTTCTTCCACATGCCCTCGTACAGCTCGGTGTGCCAGTGGAGCTGTTCACTTGGATTGTCGTAGAATTTTGCAAGCCACTCATCCTGCACGGCCGAGGCTAAAAGGTGTGCCTCCCGGTCTGTGATCAGGCGCGGTGTGAGCGCATCCGCACCGGCAGCAGCAGGACGACCCAAACTGCTTCCATTCACCAAATGATTTCCGAGCCGAAGCTGCGCCCACTCGCGTTCATATTCCGCAAGGACCTCCGCGTATTTTCGCTTTGCCTCTTCGGGATCCTTCGTTCCGAGCGTCTTGTTGACTTCTTTGCGGCCGGTCAACACGGCAATTTCTGCTGGTACCCGCTTGCGGAACCAGTATACGCCGGTCTTACGATGTTTGACAGGACGGCTCATTGCAAGGACCATGTGTAACACCCGTGTGTAGCACTCGGGTAACCTAACCACATAATTCTGCTAGCTTTTCAGCTATACCAACACCTGAGGAAGGTGATGGTGCCCAGAAGAGGACTCGAACCTCCACTCCTTGCGGAACACGGACCTGAACCGTGCGCGTCTACCAATTCCGCCATCTGGGCTGGTGCGCGCTCATTAAGCGGGCGAGGGATGAGTGTCAACGCGCTTTTTTGAAAGCCGCGTTCCTTCTCCGGCTCAATGCTCCAGCACTTCCTTCGACGCCACCGTGGAATCGGCGTTGAGCGTGTAGATGATCGGCACACCGGTGCCGAGCTCGAGCTTGACGATCTCCTCGCCCGATTTGCCGTCCAGCGCCATGATCAGCGCGCGCAGCGAATTGCCGTGCGCCGCCACCAGCACGGTGCCGCCGCGCAGCACATGCGGTTGCAGATCGTGCAGGTAATAGGGCCAGACGCGCGCGCCGGTGTCCTTCAGGCTTTCACCGCCGGGCGGCGGCACGTCATAGGAGCGGCGCCAGACATGCACCTGCTCCTCGCCCCATTTCTTGCGAGCGTCATCTTTGTTGAGGCCGGAGAGATCGCCATAGTCGCGCTCGTTCAGCGCCTGGTCGCGAATGGTCTCGAGATCGCTCTGGCCGACGGCGTCGAGAATATGCTGGCAGGTCTTCTGCGCCCGGATCAGCGACGACGTGAAGGCGATGTCGAATTTCATGCCGCGCGCCCTGAGCTTGGCGCCGGCCGCCTTGGCCTCGGCATGACCCAGTTCGGTCAGGTCGACGTCGCGCCAGCCGGTAAATAGGTTCTTCAGATTCCATTCGCTCTGGCCATGGCGCACGAGCACGAGAGTTCTCGACATATTTGCTCCTTCAAATCTTGTGGATCAGCCAAATCTGTGGATCAGCCAAGTCTGTGGATCAGCTTGTCAGGCCGAGCACGTCCCGCATCGAATAGAGGCCCGGCTTGCGGCCGCGCGCCCACAGGGCTGCCTTGACCGCGCCACGAGCAAAGATCGCCCGGTCTTCGGCGTGGTGGGCGAGCGTGATGCGCTCGCCGGTACCGGCCAGCACCACACTGTGATCGCCGACCACCGAGCCGCCGCGCAAGCTGGCGAAACCGATCGAGCCTGCCTTGCGCACGCCGGTATGGCCGTCGCGCACGCGAACATCGTTGCCGGCAAGTGCTACGCCGCGCCCGGCAGCGGCGGCTTCGCCGAGCAGCAGCGCCGTGCCCGACGGCGCATCGACCTTGTGCCGGTGGTGCATTTCCAGGATCTCGATGTCGAAATCGTCGGCATCGAGCGCGCGCGCCGCCTGTTCCACCAGCACCGCCAGCAGATTGACGCCGAGGCTCATATTGCCTGACTTGACCACCGTCGCGTGCCGTGCCGCCGCCGCGATCCTGGCATTGTCTTCGGCCGAGCAGCCGGTGGTGCCGATGACATGGACGATGCGCGCCTGTGCGGCGTAGCCGGCGAATTCGACGGTCGCGGCCGGCGTAGTGAAATCGAGCACGCCGTCGGCCTTGGCGAAGGCCGGCAGCGGATCGTCGCCGATCACCACCTCGAGCCTGCCGACGCCGGCCAGCTCGCCGGCATCCTTGCCGATATGGGGCGAACCGGCCCGCTCGATGGCGCCGGCGACGCGGGCGCCCGGTATCGTGTGGATGGCGCGGATCAGCGCCTGGCCCATGCGGCCGGCCGCGCCCACCACCACCAGGCCCATTTCACTAACGGTCGGCGTGTCACTCATGAATGTCTCCCGGCCGCCTTTTTCGCGCGGACATTTTGCGCCGCAGTCTGGATTGGCTTGCCGTCATCGACAAGCCCCAGCCCTTTCCTGCCTTGCACCCGGTGGAACCGGGCATAGACGCTGTGCGGGTCGGCCATCAGCGAGGCATGCGTGCCCTGTTCGACCAGCCGGCCCTGCTCCAGCACGATGATATGATCGGCATTGACCACCGTCGACAGCCGGTGCGCGATGACAATGGTGGTGCGCCCTTCCATGACATGGGTCAGCGCTTCCTGGACGCGGGCCTCGGCCTCGTTGTCGAGCGCCGAGGTGGCTTCATCGAGCAGCAGGATCGGCGCCTGCCGAACGATAGCGCGTGCAATCGATACACGCTGGCGCTGGCCGCCCGACAGCGTCACGCCGTTCTCGCCGACCGGCGTGTCGTAGCCTTGCGGCTGCTGGCGGATGAAATCGTGTGCCGCGGCCTGTTGCGCGGCGCGTTCAATCTCGGCGTCCGTGGCGCTCAGCCTGCCGTAGCGGATGTTGTCGCGGATGGTGCCTTCGAACAGATAAGGCTGCTGTGAAACATAGGCGATCGAGCCGCGCAGCGAATGCTTGGTGACCTTTGAAATGTCCTGGCCGTCGATTTCGATGCTGCCCGACTCGACGTCGTGGAAGCGCTGCAGCAGCGCAACCAGCGTCGTCTTGCCGGCGCCCGAGGCGCCGACGATGGCGGTCACCTTGCCGGCGGCGGCGACAAAGCTCAAATCCTGCAGGACCGGCGCCTCTTCGACATAGCGGAAGGACACGTTGTTGAAGCGCACTTCGCCAGAGGTGAATTTCGCCTCGGCGGCTCCCGGCACGTCACCCTGCTGCGGCTCGAGGTCGAGAAGCTCGTAGATCATGCGCGCATTGACCAGCGACTTTTCCATGCCGACCTGCATACGCGCCAGCCGCCTAGCGGGGTCATAGGCAAGCAGCAGGGCGGTGATGAAGGCAAACACCGCGCCCGGCGGCTGGCCGCCGACGGTCGCCCGGTAGCCGGAATAGGCGATGACACCGGCGACGGCGAAGCCGGCCAGCATTTCGGAGATCGGCGTCAGCCGTTCCGAGACGCGGGCGATCTTGTTTGCCCGCTGCTCGGCGCCCGCGACGAGGCCGCCGATGCGGCGCGACAGCTCGTCTTCCAGGGTGAAGGCCTTGACGATAGCGATGCCTTGCGTCGCTTCCTGCATCGCGCCGATCAGCCGCGAGTTGATCTGCACCGATTCACGGGTGATGCGACGCACCCGGCGCATCAGATAGGTGACACTGTAGATCAAGGGCGGCCCGACCAGCAGCGACATCGCCGAGAGCATCGGGTCCTGCCAGATCATGACGCCAACCAGCGCGACAAGCGATACGGCATCGCGCGCCAGCGATGTCAACGTCATCGACAGGAGATCGCGGATGCCGTTGACGTTCTCGTTGATCTGCGCGGCGAGCCGGCCCGAGCGGGTGTCGTTGAAGAAGCTGACGCCGAGCTTCATCAGGTGGTCGAAGATGCGGCGTTGATAGCGCGCCACCAGATTGTTGCCGATTTTGGCCAGCGTCACTGCCTGGCCGTAGCTGGCCAGCCCGCGCAGCATGAAGGCGGCCAGGATCGACACGCTGATCAGCGCGATAAGATCGCCGCGCTGTTGGTAGAAGATCTGATCGATGACATCCTTCATGATCCAGGCTGTGAAGGCGGTTGTCGCCGCGATCGTCACCAGGCAAAGCACGGCAAGAGCATAGTACCAGCGATAATCGCGGCTGTTCTCGGCGACGATGCGGCGAATCACCGCCACGATCTCGCTGGGACGGACTTTCCCTTTAGTTGGTGCTGGAAGTGTCAAGTTGGAGCGCTTTGTGGTTTCGGTCCGGCCGGGCTGCAATTCGGCAACCTCTTAACGCTCCAATGGCGGCTTGCCTATGGCCGAGGACGGCGAAACTTCGTCGCGGCGCAGCTTGTATTCTAGACCCGCCAGCGCCGCCCCGCCGTCTGCACGCCGAACAGCGACGGATTTCTGGCATAGGCGGCCAGCCCTAAAAGCGCCGCCAGCGGATGGGTGATGACATAGACCGGCATGCTGCGCATCAGGGCGCTGTGCGGCGCCTTGTCCTCGAAGGCGGCGCGGAAATTGCCGATGCGCAGCGCCGGCAGGATTTTTTGCGCGATGCCGCCGGTGAGGAAAACACCGCCGCGGCTCATGAACACCAGAGCGAGGTCGCCGGCGGTGCGTCCCAGGCAGGTGACGAAGATCGACAGCGCCTCTTCGGCCACCGGATCGTTCTTTGCCAGCGCCGCGGCGGTGACCTCGGCCGGCGTGGTGAAGGGCGACGGCTTGCCGTCCGCCTTGGCTACCGCCCGGTAGGCATTGACCAGGCCGCGCCCGGACAGGATCTGTTCGCCGGAGATGCGGCCCTCGAGCTTCTCGATATGCGGAAACACCTGGAAATCGCGCGGCGAGCGCGGCCCGATATCCATATGGCCGCCCTCGCCGGGCACCGGTATCCAGTGATGCAGCGCATAGACCAGTCCGGCGACGCCGAGCCCGGTTCCCGGGCCGAGCACCACCCGCCCGGAATTCGGTTCCGGCTCGTCGCCGCCGATCTTTTCCATATGCTCTTCGCCGAGCGCGACGACAGCCAGCGCCTGTGCCTCGAAGT
The DNA here is from genome assembly GCF_040320455.1 of Mesorhizobium sp. M0698. Taxonomy (NCBI): domain Bacteria; kingdom Pseudomonadati; phylum Pseudomonadota; class Alphaproteobacteria; order Hyphomicrobiales; family Phyllobacteriaceae; genus Mesorhizobium; species Mesorhizobium sp. M0698. The sequence continues at coordinate 8,149 of NZ_JAMYPQ010000012.1, forward strand.
CGTTGAGCACCACGACGTCGCTGAGACCGAGACTGGCGAACATCTGTCTCGGCTTGACGATCCATGGGCAATTGGTAAGCGGGATCTCGTCGCTCTCGACAGGGCCTGCTACCGCCAGCACAGCTGAATTCGGCCGGACCGACGAGCGGTCGAGCACGGCCGCCTGGATCGCCTCGTCTATCGTATTGAAGTTGGCGGTCTGGACGATCGTCGGCTCGCCGGCCTCGGAATTCGCGTCGAGCACAATCGAGAAGCGCGCATTGGTGCCGCCTATGTCACCGATCAGGATCGGAAATCGCAACAGAGTGTCGTCGTCGCTTACGCCTGGCATGCTCTCGTCCGTTCCCGACGCGTATCGCCGTTCTCTCGTTGACTAGCGCATGACCGCAAAAAGGGAAATCGGTTTTCGAAGTGGAGATGCACGGATGCAGACAGCAAACACGCTGCCCGCATCAGTGCCCCGGTCGTGGCCGCGGCAGCGGAATGCCGATCTCGGGGGTCGCCACAAAGGCGTTCGCCGAGGCCGGAAGCGCTGCCGCGCCGGCTGCGACCGTCGGCGGCGGCGAAGGTTCTGCCGCGAGAGCGGGTTCTGCCGCGATCGGCACGCCGTCGCCATAGTAGGTGACTGCTTCGGCCGAGGGCGGAGCCGGCGCGTCGAGCACGAACTGGCATTGCCTGGGCAGGTTCGCCATCGTCATCACGTCGCGTGCCTTCGGCTTGTCCGGGTTCTTGTTGGGGCGCCACGGCCCCTCGGTGAACCACCAGGCCAGCGCCTGGTCGCAGCCATCGCCCGGCGCCGTCGCTTCCTGCGCCTTGCAGTCGGGTGATCCAGCCTGGCAGCCGATGCGAATGTGGAAGTGGTAGTCGTGGCCCCAGAACGGCCTGACCTTGCGCAACCAGCCGCGGTCGCCTTTGACCGTGTCGCAGAGCTTCTTCTTGATCCCTGGATTGACCAGGATGCGCTCGACTTCGGGATAGCTCGCGGCGCGCTTCAACAGCCGCGTATGCATCGGCGTCCACACGCCGTCCTTCACCAAGTGGGTTTTTTCATCGACCATCAAGGTAGCGCTGATGTTTTCGCGCTCTTCGGCCGAGAGCTTGCGGTCGGGCATCGGCGTCAGCCAGATGTCGGCGTCGAGGCCGATCTGGTGGGAGGCATGGCCGGTCAGCATCGGCCCGCCGCGCGGCTGCGAAATGTCGCCGATCAATAGGCCCGGCCAGCCGTCGGCGGCGGCGTCGCGCGACAATTTCTCGATCAGCGCGATCATTGCGGGATGACCCCAGCGGCGGTTGCGCGACGGCCGCATCACCTCCCAGTGCCGGCCATCCATGGGCAGGGCGACGCCGCCGGAAAAACAGCCTTTGGAGTAGAAGCCGATCGATTGCGCTGCTGCGACCGCCGGCAGCCTTTTGGCGCCAAACAGGTCTTTTGCCCGTTGCTCGGCGCCCGCCGTCTGCGTTGCCAGCGCTGTCAAGCTGGCGACGGCCAGTGCTGCCGAAAGCAGCAGTGTTTTGCCGGGCAAGGCTCGCTTTAACGTCTTCCCCAAGCTGGACCCCTCCGCGATTTGAACCGCATCATACCACGCCCCGCGCAACGTATCGATCATGACCGTTTCATCGGGCTGCGCGCCTCGCCGTCGCGCCAGTCGCCGCTCGCCCACATGGCGTCGAGCGCCGAACGGTAGTCGGGGAAGCGAAACCCATAGCCGGCCGCCTTGATCGCCGCGTTGGCGACACGCTTGTTCTCGCCGTAGAAGGACCGCGCCATGGGCGAAAGTTGGGCGGTCTCGAACGGAATTTCGGGCGGCGGCTCGATGCCCATCAATTGGGCGGCATAGGCGACGACGTCCTGCGGCGGCGCCGGCAGGTCGTCGGTGACGTTGAAGATGCCGCCGCGATTGCCTTCGGCCAGATGCCAGAGCGCGCCGGCAATGTCGTCGCAATGGATGCGGTTGAACACCTGGCCCGGCTTGACCAGCCGCCGCGCAGTGCCGTTTTCCAGATTGACCAAGGCGTTGCGGCCTGGCCCATAAATGCCGGAAAGCCGCAGGATCGCCACCGGCCGGCCGGTGTCGTGGCCCAGTTTCAGCCAATCCTGCTCGGCGGCAACCCTCATCGCTGATCGCTTCGATACTGGCCGGCATTCGGCGGCCTCGTCCACCCAATTGCCGCCATGGTCGCCATAGACGCCGACGGTCGAGAGATAGGCGATCCATTCGAGCTCCGGCATGTTGGCCGTGATCACCTCGCGAGCCGCACCCAGCACCGGGTCGCCGGCCTCGTCCGGCGCGACCGAGACGACGAGATGGGTTGTCTTCCCAAGCGCATCGCCGATTTCGGAGGTCAGCGTGCCATCGAAACGCAGCGGCACGATACCGGCTTGCCGCAGCGCCGCGAATTTTTCCAGCGACCGTGTTGTACCGAAGATCGCTGTGTCGGCATCCTTGTTGGCGCGGGCAAAGGCCTTGCCCGAATAACCGGCGCCGAAGATGAAAATCTGCTGTTTGGTCATGTATGTGCCTCGATCGGCTTTGGCAGGGCCAGAAGCCATTCGCCTCTCACCGCCTCGTCATCTTCTGCTTGCAATGCGGCCGCTGCACGCTCGGCAAACTCCCGACTCGGCACCAGCCGCAACAGCGCCCATACCGCAGCTCCGCGAACCAGGGGCGAGGCGTCGTCGAGCAGCGCGCGGACGGCGCCGGCCAGCGACAAGTCCTGGGAATTGCCGGCGGCGATCAGCACGTTGCGGATAAAACGGGCGCGGCCGATGCGCTTGACCGGCGAGCCCGAAAAAAGCACGCGGAAGGCAGCGTCGTCGAGGCGCAGCAGCTCGGCGATCGGCGGTTCGCGCAAGTCCGCGCGGGCGGCAAGCTTTGCCTCCGAAGCGGCTTGGGCGAACTTGTTCCACGGGCAGGCGGCCAGGCAGTCGTCGCAGCCATAGATGCGATTGCCGATCTTTTCCCGGAACTCATGCGGGATCGGTCCTTTGTTCTCGATGGTGAGGTATGAAATGCAGCGCCGCGCATCGAGCCGGTAAGGCGCCGGAAAGGCATCCGTCGGGCAAACGTCGAGGCAGGCCCGGCAGGAGCCGCAATGGTCGTCCTCAGGCGCGTCCGGCACCAGTTCGGCCGTCGTGAAGATGGTGCCGAGGAACAGCCAGGAGCCATGCGTTCGGCTGACCAGGTTGGTGTGCTTGCCTTGCCAGCCGAGGCCGGCCGCCTCGGCCAGCGGCTTTTCCATCACCGGCGCGGTGTCGACAAACACTTTCACGTCCCCGCCGGCGCGCGCCACGATCTTGCCGGCGATCTCCTTCAGCCGGCCTTTCATCACGTCATGATAGTCGCGGTTCTGCGCATAGGCCGAGATCGCGCCGCGGTCGCGCTTTGCCAGGATGTCGCGTGGGCCGTGGTCGGGGCCGTAATTCATCGCCAGCACGACGATCGAGCGGACCTCTGGCCAAAGCGTCGTCGGTTTGCCTCGCCGCTCGAGCGTTTCGGCAATCCAGCCCATCGAGCCGTGAAAGCCGTCGGCAACGAATTCGGCCAGCCGTTCCGGCGCCTGCGGAATCGCATCGGGCGTGGTGACGGCAACGGCGTCGAAGCCGGCATTCCGCGCCTCGCGGTCGATCAGCGCGCGCAGCTTTGCCGTATCAGAAATCGAGGTCCGCATAATGTGACACCGGCGACAGGCCACGCACCCGGTCGGACAGAAGCGGCCGGAACGAAGGCCGTGATTTCACCCTTGTATACCATTCGCGCGCGGCGCTGTGTTCGCGCCAGTCGATCTCGCCGAGATAGTCGAGCACCGACAGTGCTGCCGCCGCCGCGAGATCGGCATAGGTGACCTTGTTGCCGGCCAGCCAATGACGGGTGCCGGCCAGCCAGTTGGTGTATTTCATGTGCTGGCGGATATTGGCGCGGGCGGCGCGGATCGCCGCCGAATCGGGCGATCCGCCGCCTGCCGTTTCCGGCATGACCGGCTTCAGAACGCGTTCGCGCACCAGATGCCGGGTAACCTCGCTTTCCGCCTTGTTGAGGTACCAGTCGGTCAGCCGGCGGATTTCGGCGCGCTCCATCGGATCCTCGGCGAATAGCCGCTTGTCGCGCTTGAGTACGCCGCGCGTCTCGTCGAGATATTCGGCAATGACCATCGCGCCGACGATCGGCACGTCGCCTTCGGCGAGCAGGATCGGCAGCGTGCCGGCCGGGTTCAGCGCCAGGAACTCCTTGCGCCGCGTCCACGGCTTCTCCTCGATCAGCGCTAGTTCCTCGCCATACTCACCAAAGGCGAGGCGGACGAAGCGGCAGCTGGCGAACATCGGATGGTGGAAAAGCGTCAGCATGGTCCCGCGATAATAGAGCGCACTGGCAAATCGCCGGCTGCGCCGGTAAGTCTTGGCCGCCCGATTCAGCGGGCTGTCAGGGTGCTGCGACCTATAGGGGGAGTTCCGCGCCGTGACAAGCAAGCCCTTTTCTCAAGCCCTCACTCCAACGCCGAGGTTGCCATGGAAAGCCAGACCGTCGTCGAAGCGCTGCTGCTCGGCCTGCTCGAGGGCCTGACCGAGTTCATTCCGGTATCTTCGACCGGTCACATCCTTCTCGCCGGCCATTTCCTCGGCTTTCATTCGACCGGCAAGGCCTTCGAGATCCTGATCCAGCTCGGCGCCATATTGGCGATCCTCAGCGTCTACTTCCGCCGTCTCTGGAAGATGCTGCTCGAGCTACCCTACGATCGGCTGACGCGGCATTTCGTCCTTGGCATTCTCATCGCATTCCTGCCGGCGGCCATTATCGGCGCACTGGCGCATGACTTCATCAAGACGGTGCTGTTCGAATCGCCGCGGCTGATCTGCATCATGCTGATCATCGGCGGTGTCATCCTGCTGCTGGTCGATCGCATGAAGCCGAAGCCGTATTACCACGATGTCGAGCGGTTCCCGACCAGGCTTTATCTGCAGATCGGGCTGTTCCAGTGCTTGTCGCTGATCCCCGGCACGTCGCGCTCGGGTTCGACCATCGTCGGCGCGCTGCTGCTCGGGGTCGACAAACGGGCGGCGGCGGAATTCTCCTTCTTCCTCGCCATACCGACGATGGTCGGCGCCTTCGCCTTCGACCTGTTCAAGAATCGCAATGTGCTGAGCAGCGCCGACCTGCCCATCATCACCGTCGGTTTCGTCGCCGCCTTCGTCACGGCATTGATCGTCGTGCGCTTCCTGCTCGACTACGTCTCGCGCCACGGCTATGCGCTGTTCGGCTGGTGGCGGCTGGTCGTCGGCATCGTCGGGCTGGCGGGGCTGGCAATCTGGCGGTGAGCCGGCGCGGATAGCGCAATCCCAGCCGGAACTCTATTCTTGCCCGAAGCCGAGCCATACGATCTTGTGGACGTATGGTTGGCAGGGGGAATGCATGAGCGAAGTTCTTGACGCCCTCGTTATTGGCGCCGGTCCGGCGGGACTCGGCGTCAGTTACTTCTTGAAACGGCAGGACCGCGACCACCGCGTGCTCGATCGAGGCCGGATCGGCGAGACGTGGCGAACGCAGCGGTGGAACTCGTTTCGACTGAATTCGCCGACCATTCGCTCCATCTTACCCGGTGATTCCTACGAGGGGCCCGAGCCGTGGGGCGCGATAAGCCACCACGAATTTGTCGCGTATCTCGAAGGCTATGCCGAGCGGCACCGCCTGCCGGTAAGCACCCAAACTCCGGTGCAAGAGCTGACGAGAGACGACGGGATCTTTCGCATCACCACGACGGACGGGGCATTTCTGGCGCGCAACGTGGTGATCGCCACCGGCGACCAGAATCGGCAGGTCCGGCCAGCAGGGTCGGCGGATTTGCCAACCGCAATTGGCCAAGTCGATTCCTCGGCTTATCGCAACCCGGCCGAGTTCGAGAGTGGCGCGGTGCTGGTGGTCGGCAGCGGCCAGTCGGGCGGCCAGATCGCCGAGGATCTGGCGTTGGCAGGACGTGTGGTCTTTTTGGCGACCAGCCGCAACGGCCGTTGGGTGCGGCGCTACCGCGGGGGCAACATACTTAAATGGCTGACGCTGTCCGGTTTTCTCGACGTTCCGCGCAAGGAACTCGTCCTCCCTTCCGGCAAGCTGCAGGCCCGCGCGCTGGTCGGCGCGACGCACACGATCAGTTTGCAATCGCTGAGTGCGCAAGGCGTGGTGCTGCTCGGCCGCTTCAGGGGAGTGGAGAATGGCAGCCTCGTCTTCGGCGACGAGCTCGACGACCACATGCGATTTGCCGACGAGGTCTCCGCGAATACCAAGCGCCTGGTCGACGGGTACATTGAGCGCGCCGGCCTCGATGCGCCACTGGCCGAGGATGATCCGGCCGAGACGGTTGACCCGCGCTTGCCCGATCCTCCGATCCGCTCCCTCGACTGGACGGCAAGCGGCATCAGATCAGTGATCTGGTGCACGGGCTTCACCGGCGATTTCTCATGGGTCCGGCTCCCCGGCGCCCTCGATGCAGCCGGCCAGCCCGTCCACGAGGATGGCGTCGGCGCTGTTCCAGGTCTCTTTTTCGCCGGCCTCGATTTCGGATCGACGCGGAAGTCGGGCACCATACCGGCCATTCCAGAGGAGGCGGCCGCCGTCGTGGAGCGACTTGTCCAAGCGGGAGCCGACTTGCCACGGAACGGCGTCTAACCGTCGAACGCGGGTTCTTGAACGTGCAAGAACATGACAGCTCTGGCGCGATCAAGACGACGCACGCTGCCTTTTGTCGAAGCGCACCGACAATTTTCCGTAGTCCATTGGTGCGACAGCCAGAAATCGCGAGCACCTTCGATACGGCGCTCCGATTCGCGGCCGACTGCATCCATTGCCTCCATCAGCGTGCGGCGGCCTTGACCTCGGCTGGTCGTCGTCGTGCTGACAGCACTGGCCATATGGGATGAGCCGGCGCAGTCGTTCGGAATGGTCGACCTGGAGACGCCAAAGGAGGTGCGTCAAGGCGCACGATCGGTCAGCGCGCTCGCGCCTTCCTCCGCGGCGCAATGTGCGCAGCAGTAGATGATGTCATCCTGTTCGACGCCATGTCCGATGATCCGGCATCCGCAATGCGGACACGTCGGAGCAAGTTTCTGGACCGCGCATTCGAAGCTGTCGAATGTGTAGGTCTCGTCGGCCATCGTCACGTTGAAAGCCTTGTCGTAGTCATTCCCGCATTGATCGCATCTGGCCATAGTTCTTCTCCTTCTTTCACTGGCTTCAAGCTCGACCAACCTGTCGCGCGGCGATAGGTTCCCGCCAGGATCAGGGGGCCGTCCTAAGCCGGAGACGAGAGCGAGCCTACGCGACGGCGCTGTTCGATCGCACGGATCACCTCGTCGATATCCCGCGGCTCGATGTCGAGTTCCTTCAGGCCAGGCGCGTCGATTGCTGCCACATTGTCCTGACGCATAAGATCGATCTGGTTGCGCGTTATGGGGGCAGCCGGGAGGAGTTCCGCGACGCCAGCCAAGGCGTTCCATACCGCAAACGGCACCGGCATCAGCTTGACGTGCGTATCGAGCTGTCGGGCGATCTCCCGAAGCAGTTCCTTATAGGTATAGATACGCGGGCCACCGAATTCGAATATGGATGAACCCTGGGTTCGCCCGTCGATCAGCCGGCTCACTGCTTCTGCGACGTCTGCCACATAGACCGGCTGAAGCCGTGTGCCACCATCGCCGAACAGCGGATAGACCGGCAGGAGGCGTATCATCCTCACAATGGTCGTGAGGAAAGCGTCGTCAGGTCCTGTCATGACGGCGGGACGCACAATGAAAGCGCCGGGAAATGCGCTTTCCACGGCACCTTCTCCGCGCCCACGCGCCCTTATGTAATTCGAATCCGATTGAGGATCGGAGCCGATCCCTGAAATCTGGACGAACTGGTCGATCTCGCGGTCGCGCGACGCGGCAGCGAGATCGGCCGCGGCTTTCACATGCACGCGTTCAAAGGTCTGGACGCCCTGCTCGACGTAAAGACTGACGGCATTCACGACCGCCTGTGATCCGGTAATGGCCGACCCGATCGAGGACGCATCCAATATATCCGCCTCGACTGCTTCGGGCATCCTTGTAACCGAGGAAAAGACCAGGGCCACGCGAGCCGGATGGCGAGATGCGGCGCGCACCGTGAAACCTCTTTCCAGGAGCCGCTTCACGATCCTGCGCCCGAGAAAGCCAGTTCCGCCGAACACGGTGACGATCCGTTCCGGGTTGAGATCGTCGGGATCCATTTGCCTCGCCATCCCTTTGTCCTCGCATAGCTGCCACGCGGACTGCCCTGGCCGGCATTTGAACCAGCCCGTCGAACATCAGGACGATTGGGGAACAACGCAGGAACGCTTTTGTTCCAGTCAGCGCTGGGCGGATGCTTGACAGATCGGCAAACCATGATCTGAACCGCAGGCGCAGCAAAACGGCCCCACGTCGAGAATGGCCTAGTTTCGCCCGTAAAACACATTCTCGACATGCACCGGCCAGCGCCACGGCAGCACCGCCACCATGTCGAAGCGCACCGATAATTTTCCGTAGTCGGATTGGCGCGACAGCCAGAAATCGGCGGCGCCTTCGATGCGGTGCTCCGATTCGCGACCGACGGCTTCCATTGCCTCCATCAGCGTGCGGCGCGCCTTGACCTCGACGATCAGCACCAGATCGCCACGCCGCGCGATCAGGTCGATCTCGCCGAACCTGGTGCGGTGGCGGCGGGCCAGAATTCGGTAGCCTTTCAGCATCAGCGCCGCCGCCGCCAGCCATTCGCCGTGATGGCCGCGCCGGTAGGCCTTTTGCCGGCTGGCGCTCGGCCGTTCAGCCATCGCCGTCTCCGCCGGTCCCGTCTCTTCCGGCATTCTTGAGGTCGAGCAGCCGACGATAGAGCGTCTGCTTCTGGCCACCCGTCATCTTGGCGGCTTCCGCCGCTGCCTTGGAGGCCGGCATCTCGGCGGCGAGCGAAAGCAGCAGCCGGTCGATGTCTTCAGGCTCATCAGCGACAACATCCGCCAGGCCGACGCAGATGACGATTTCGCCTTTCGGCGTATCAGCTGCGGCGTAATGGCTGGCGAGCGACTGCAGGGTGCCGGTCCGCATCTCCTCGAAGGTCTTGGTCAGCTCGCGGCCGATGGCCGCCTTGCGGGCACCGCCCAGCACCTCGACCATGGCGCTGAGCGTCTCGGCCAGCCGGCGCGGCGATTCGAAGAAGATCAACGTTGCCGGCACCGCCTTCAGCGCTTCCAGCCGCGTCAGCCGCTGCCCGGTCTTCACCGGCAGGAAGCCGGCAAACAGAAACGCGTCCGAGGGCAGGCCGGATGCCGTCAAAGCGGCAAGTGCTGCTGATGGGCCGGGGATCGGCACGACACGAATGCCGCGTTCCAGCGCCTCACCGACCAGCCGGTAGCCGGGGTCGGTGATGATCGGCGTGCCGGCATCCGATATCAGCGCTACGCTTTGGCCGGCCAGCAGCGCCGCGATCAGCTTCGGTCCGGCCTCGCCGGCATTGTGCTCGTGGTAGGCGGTGGTGCGGCGGCGGATGCCGTAGCGGTCGAGCAGCACGCGGCTGACACGTGTGTCCTCGCAAGCGACGATATCGGCGGCGGCGAGCGTTTCCAGCGCGCGCAGCGTGATGTCGGCGAGATTGCCGATAGGCGTCGCCACCAGGTAGAGCGCCGGCTCGAGCGGCCGGGCGGCGATTTCGGTCTGCCCGACCACATAACTGCGTTTGGCCGATTCGCCGGTCACCTGCACAACTCCGTTCGACCCTGTTTGGCACGGCTCACGCTTGGTTGCAAAAGCCTGGGTTGCAAAGGCCCTGGTTCCAAAAGGGATGCCGACGTGAACCGGCCGCCATGCCTTCGCCACAGTAGGGAACGAAACCGTTGCCGGCGAATTTTACCCCTGATCTCGGGAGGAGCAGGATGAACAGCCTGACGATACAGGACGTTTTCGAACCCTACTATGCCGGCCGCAAACGCTTCGCCGCGCCATGCGACAAGAGCCTGCCTGCCGAAGCCGCAGATGGCAGAGCCAAGAAGCCGCTTGCACGCCAGCGATCGGCAGAGAGCAAGCCCGCAAACGAAACCGACCGCACGATGGAGCACTGACCGGACGATGCCCAATCGCTTCGACATTTTCATCACCCGCCTCGAAACAAAAAGCGCCCGCGATGGCGCAGCGTCACATTCCACAGACGACCAGCACCATGCCTCACGCGACAAAAGCGAGATCAAGCCGGCCCGTTCCGGAGAGACCAGCGAAAAAGATCGCGCCAAACACCGCCACAAGCACGAGGCTTGACCCCGCAAACCTTAGCGATCGGTCGAGACAGTTCTCGAAGCGCGGTTGCGAATGCTCCGCGATGTATCATTCAACCCAGATACTTCGAGACACGCGCCTCCAGCAGGCCCACCAGAGCCGGGTCCATGAATGCATAGTCGTCGGGAATATCGAGGCAGATTACTCGAGCCTTTTTCAGGCTTGTCTTGAATTTCTGCTGCAGTTTGGCGCGGTGCGTTTTTTCCATCACGAAGATGATGTCGGCCCAGGCGACGAGTTCATGCGTCAACGGTATGTCGGCATCGTGATTAGTGCCGGCCGAAGCGACCTCGATGTCCCGCCGCTTGGAAAACACCTGCTCCGCCGTCGGGCTGCGCAAGCGATTCTGGCTGCAGATGAAGAGAACGTTCTTCAACGTGCTATCTGGCCAAATCCGCCACGACCGCATCGAGCACGATCATGCCGGCCGGCGTGGCGCGCAGGCGGGCATTGCCGATCGGCGCCACCAGGCCTTCGTCCTGCAGCACCGACAGCCGTGCCGTCGACAGGCCGCGCCCTGAAAATGCCTCGTAGCGGGAAAGGTCGATGCCTTCCGCCAGCCTCAGCCCCATCAGCAGGAACTCGTCGGCCTCTTCCGACCGCGTCAGGACCTCGCCGCCGGTAACGCCATGACCCTTGGCCTCGACCAGATTGGCCCAGGTCTCCGGCATTTTCTCGGCGATCGTCACCACGCGGCGGCCATTTTCGACGAACCGGCCATGCGCGCCGGGACCGACGCCGACATATTCGCCATAACGCCAATAGGTGAGATTGTGCCGGCTTTCGGCGCCGGGCCTGGCGTGGTTGGAAATCTCGTAGGCCGGCAGTCCGCGCGCGGTGGTGATCTCCTGTGTCAACGCGTAGAGATCGGCGGCAAGCTCATTGTCTGGAATGATGAATTTCCTTGCCGCATGCAGTGCATGGAACGGCGTGCCTTCCTCGATGGTCAGCTGATAGAGCGACAGATGGTCTGCGGCGTGGCCGATCGCCTGCTCGAGCTCCGTCTGCCACGCTTTAAGCGTCTGGCCCGGCCGCGCGTAGATCAGGTCGAACGACAGCCGTGGGAATATCTCGCGCGCCAGGCCGATCGCATGCAGGGCCTCATCGACATTGTGCAAACGGCCGAGGAAGCGCAGATCCTTGTCGTGCAGCGCCTGCACGCCAAGCGATACCCGGTTGACGCCGGCCGCGCGATAGCCGCGAAAGCGCTCGGCCTCGACCGAGGAAGGATTGGCCTCCAGCGTCACCTCGATGCCATCAGGCACCGTCCAGTTCTTCGCCACTGCATCCAGCACCGCCGCCACGGTCTGCGGCTTCATCAGCGATGGCGTGCCGCCGCCAAGAAAGATGCTGGTCACCTCGCGCGGTCCGGTGCGGCCGCGCATCGTCGCCAGCTCGGTCTCGAAGGCGCGGGCAAAACGCTCCTGGTCGACCGGCTGGTGGCGGACATGGCTGTTGAAGTCGCAATACGGGCATTTGGCCGCGCAGAACGGCCAGTGGACGTAGACGCCGAAACCAGGCCTGCGGTCGAGCAGCATGGTCATACGCCGGCCAATCGGGCTTGCGCGAATTTCTGGAAGGCGCGGGCACGGTGCGACAATGTGGTTGGCTGGCCGGGCTTCCAGCCATGCTTTTCCTTCGCGCTCATCTCGCCGAAGGTCTTTTCGAACCCGTTGGGCAAGAACACCGGATCGTAGCCGAAGCCGAGCTCGCCGCGCGGTGGCCATACCAGCGTGCCCTCGACCTCACCGCGAAAATATTCCGCCTGGCCATCGGGAAAGGCCAGGCAGATGACCGCGACAAAGCGGCCCTTGCGCTGGGCAGGCGTGATCGCGCCAACTTCTTGCAAGGCCACTTCCGTGCGCTGCATGGCCATGCCGAAGTCGCGGGAGCCGTCCGGCGTCTCAGCCCAGTTGGCGGTGTAGACGCCGGGTGCGCCGTCGAGCGCATCGACACACAGGCCGGAATCGTCCGACAGCGCCGGCAGTCCAGTGGCCTTGGCGGCGGCCAAGGCTTTTATGAGGGCGTTCTGCTCGAAAGTGGTGCCGGTCTCGTCCGGCTCCGGCAAGCCGTATTCCTTTGCGGACTTCGCTTCTATGCCGAATGGCGCCATCAGATCGGCGAATTCCCGCAATTTACCGGCATTATGGCTGGCGACGACGATCTTATGCCCGTCAAGCGAATGGACAGTTGGCGAATGCATCAGATGCCCCAGATTCTTGGCTCGGCGAATTCGATCGAATTGCCCGACGGGTCGCGAATATAGATCGAGCGGCCACCCTGCGGCCATTCGAACTCGCTTTCGATGGCAATTTTCTTCGCCTCAAGATGCGCTTTCCAGCGTGGGATTTCATCCGCGCTTGCGGCGAAGCAAAGATGGCCCTGGCCGACCGCGCCATGCGGCGGTACTTTGAGCTTGGCGTCGGCCGGCGGCGGCACTTTGGTCGCCTCGGCATTGAACATAAGCAGCACGCTGTCGCCGCAGCGGAAGAAGAGATGCCTGCCATCGACCTTGCCGAGCAGATCGAGCCCGAGCACGCCCGAATAGAACCGTTCCGCGGCAGCAAGGTCCGTCACGTAGAGTGCTGATTCCAGGATTGCAGAAGGGGTCACAGGATCGCCAATCTCATCAATATTGACCGCAGCTAAGCCACCGCCATTTGCTGCAAGCTGACCAGGCGCTGAATACCTTTCTTGGCGAGCCCCATCAGCGCCGCGAACTGCTCTTCCGAGAACGGCTCGCCCTCGGCCGTGCCTTGGATCTCGACGATGCCGCCCTTGCCGGTCATGACGAAATTGGCGTCGGTGCCGGCCGAGGAATCCTCGATATAGTCGAGGTCGATGACCGGCTGGCCATCATGGATGCCGCAGGAGATCGCCGCAACGTGATCCTTCAGCACCTTGCCCAGGCTCGCCATCTGGCGGGTTTCCATCCAGCGCAGGCAGTCGTAGAGCGCCACCCAGCCGCCGGTGATCGAAGCGGTGCGCGTGCCGCCGTCGGCCTGGATCACGTCGCAGTCGACGGTGATCTGCTGCTCGCCGAGCGCCTGCAGATCGACCACGGCGCGCAGGGAGCGGCCGATCAGCCGCTGGATTTCCAGCGTGCGGCCGCCTTGTTTGCCGGCCGAAGCCTCGCGGCGCATGCGCTCGCCGGTCGAACGCGGCAGCATGCCGTATTCCGCCGTCACCCAGCCCTTGCCGGAGTTGCGCATCCAGCCCGGCACCTTTTCCTCCAGGCTGGCCGTACACAGCACATGCGTGTCGCCGAACTTCACCAGGCACGAGCCTTCCGCATGCTTGGAGACGCCGCGCTCGAAGGAGATGGGGCGCATTTCGTCGAATTGGCGTTTGGAAGGGCGCATTCAGGCTTCTTTCTTTCTTCGGAATCTTGGCCGGGGAATCTTGGCCGGCTTGTAGCCGCACGGGGCGTGAGGCGCAAAGGAAAATGGACCGGTTGCGCCGACACCGCGGAAGTCTATATCTTCGGGGCGGAGGTTTTTGGCTCGAAATGACAAAGGCAGTCGATCCCGGTTTGCAGTCGCACGTGCTCCCGTCGCACGCGCTGCAATCGCCCGCGCTTCAATCGCTCGACATGCGTTCGCGCGACATCTTCCGGCGCATCGTCGATTCCTATTTGAGGGATGGCGAGCCGGTCGGTTCGCGCAGCCTGTCGCGCATCCTGCCGTCGTCGCTGTCGCCGGCCACCATCCGCAACGTGATGAGCGACCTTGAGCATCTCGGCCTGATCTATGCGCCGCACATTTCGGCTGGCCGGCTGCCGACCCAGGCAGGCCTGCGCTTCTTCGTCGATGCTTTCATGGAACTTGGTGACCTCTCCGACGAGGAGCGCCGCACCATCGAGGCCCAGGTGCGCGCCTCCGGCTCGGGCGCGACGCTGGAGCATATGCTGACCGAGGCCAGCCAGATGCTGTCCGGCATGTCGCGCGGCGCCGGCCTCGTGCTCGCCGCCAAGAATGAGGTGGCGCTTAAGCACATCGAATTCATCCAGCTAGAGCCGACCAAGGCGCTGGCCGTGCTGGTCTCGCAGAACGGCGACGTCGAAAATCGCGTCATCGATCTGCCCGCCGGCATCACCATCTCGCAATTGCACGAAGCCTCCAACTTCCTCAACGCCCATATCCGCGGTCGCACCCTGGCCGAGGCGCGGGTCGAGATCGCCCGCATCAAGGAAGAGACCAGGGCAGCCCTCGACACGCTGTCGCAGGATCTGGTCGAGAAGGGCCTGGCGGTCTGGGCAGGCGCTGAAAGCGGCGTGCCTGGGCGGCTTATCGTGCGCGGCCGCGCCAATCTCCTGGAAAACGTCACTGCCCAGGCCGACATAGAATTGCTGCGGCATCTGTTTGAGGATCTGGAGACGCAGGATGGGCTGATCCAGCTTCTCGACCTCGCCGAGGCAGGCCCAGGCGTGCGCATATTCATCGGTTCGGAAAACAAGCTGTTTTCGCTGTCTGGCTCCTCGCTGGTGGTGGCACCCTATCGCGACAAGGACGCGCGCGTCGTCGGTGCGCTCGGCGTCATCGGGCCGACGCGGCTGAATTATGCGCGCATAGTACCGATGGTCGACTATACCGCGCAGCTGATTTCGCGCATGCTGAGCTAGGAGCCGCCGCGGGCCTGCCGCAAGGAGGAGAAAAGAATGGCGCTGGAATCGTTCAAGGCCCAGATCAGTCTGCTGCTCGAAGAAATGATCAACCAACCAGAGGATCAGCACGAGGTGCAAGAGCAGTTGCGCGAGAAGCTGCAAGAGATGCGGGCGATGGGTTTGCCGCTGCCGGCCGATCTGGTCGCGCTGGAAAAGCGCCTCGACGACGACTTTTACGCCTCTGGCAACTGAACGGGTTCGGCTTCAAATCCTCGTGTGCTGGACGGCCGCTTGGAACGATCAATACCTGATGCCGTTTGCCCTGTTCGAGGCGAATCCCGGAGGACGTTGATGATCCGATCTGGCGGCTTTGCGGCCGTTGCCGCTGCCCTCCTTGTTGCGACACCGGCAGCCGCCCAGCAGGCGGACCAGAATGTGCTCAAAGGCGAAGCCGCGTTTGGCGATTGGCACGCCGACAGGCCTGGCGTCCGACGCCTGATTGGGCCGCGAGACATGCCGGCAGCCGACCCCGCCCAATCCGCTTCGAACGGCGCCGGCGTGGCGGAACGGCCCGAAAGCGCCAAGCCAGAATTGCCGTCGGGCTTTTCGGCTGAAATGATCGCATCCGGCATCGTCAATCCACGTGTCGTGCGCGTCGCTCCGAATGGCGACCTGTTTGTTGCCAACAGCCATGCCGACCAAATACGCGTCTATCGTCTCGCCGAGGGCAGCGCCAAGCCCATCGAGAAAGCGATCTTCGCCAAGGGGCTCAATTATCCCTACGGCATCGCCTTCTATCCGCCAGGAGACAAACCGCAATGGGTCTATGTCGCGAACAGCGACAGCATCGTCCGCTTCCCCTATCGCGATGGCGACTTGAAGACATCCGGCAAACCAGAAACCATTGTCGCCCAAATCCCGTCGGGTGGTCACACGACCCGCGACATCGCCTTCTCGCAGGACGGCAAAACGCTTTATTTGTCGGTTGGCTCCGCCTCGAACGTCGCCGAGGATATAGGCAAGGAGCCGGATAGCGGCCTCGACGCCTGGGCCAAATCAAAGCCGCTCGGGGCGGCCTGGGGCTCCGAGGACGGCCGTGCCGATGTGCTCGCCTTTGACCCGGATGGGAAAAATCCCCGAACTGTCGCCACCGGCCTGCGCAACTGTACGGGCATGACCGTGCAGCCCGCCACCGGCGCATTGTGGTGCGTCGTCAATGAGCGCGACGAACTCGGCGACAATGTGCCGTTCGAATTTGCAACAGCGGTCAAGGACGGCGGATTCTATGGTTGGCCTTGGTACTACATCGGCAATAACGAGGATCCGCGCCATCAGGGCGACCGGCCAGACCTCGCCGGCAAGGCCACTGTCCCCGATGTATTGATGCAGGCGCATTCGGCGCCGATGAATATAGCCTTCTACGACGGCAAGAACTTCCCGGCGGATTACCAGGGTGACGCTTTCGTCGCCATGCATGGTTCGTGGAACCGTGGCGCCAGGACCGGCTACAAGGTGGTGAGGCTCAAATTCAGGAATGGCAAGCCGACAGGCGAATATGAGGACTTCATGACCGGCTTCGTCATCTCGAACGACGCCGTCTGGGGCCGCCCGGTCGGTGTCGCGATGGCCAAGGACGGCTCGCTGATCGTCACCGAGGACGGCAACGGCACCATCTGGCGCATTACCTACGAAGACGGCCGCTCCTGAACGGCGGTGTCGCCTGCTGCGCTGGCGCAATCGAATTCGGCCCGAGGGAATTCACCCAACTTCAACATTGTGCGACAAGCGCCAATCATGACACTCACCGGGTTCCTCGCCTATAGCGCCGCCCTCGGCATCGCCGCAGCCATCCCCGGCCCAGGCGTCACCGCGCTTGTTGGGCGTGCGCTGGGTTCCGGCTTCCGCTCGTCGCTGGCCATGTCGTTCGGGCTGATGCTCGGCGACCTGACCTATTTGACTGCCGTGGTGCTCGGCCTGGCTTTTGTCGCACAAACTTTCGGCATGGTCTTCCTGGCCATCAAATGGCTGGGCGTCGCCTACCTCGCCTTTCTTGGCTGGCGTTTCTGGACGAGCGGCATCACGCCGGAGACGGTGGAGGCGAAGAAAGGCAAGGGCGGCTTGGCATCCAGCTTTGTAGCCGGCCTTGCCGTCACGCTCGGCAATCCGAAGACGATGATCTTCTATCTTGCCATCACCCCGACCATCGTCGATCTGAAGACGATCACGCTGGCCGATTACGGCATCCTCGTCGCGCTCACCATCGTCGTCCTGCTCGTGGTGCTGGTGCCCTATCTGGCGCTGGCGGCCAAGGCGCGCTGGTTCCTGAAGTCGCCGCGGGCGCTGAGGGTACTCAACCGCACCGCCGCGGGCTTCATGGTCGGTGCGGCGGCTGCAATTGCCGCCCGCCAATAGATCTCTTTCGCCAATCCGACCAAGGATTGCCACACCTTGCAAGGGCGGGGGTACTCAGCACGAACTTCACTCGGATATTTTTCGATCGACAGCCTATCTTGCGCGGCGGATGGCTCTATCCTAGGCCCCGCCCGACTCTTGCCGCTTGACCTCTGGGAGGAAATCAATGAACAAGCCCGCCACCCCCGCACACGTGCCCGGCCGCGGCCGCATCTACAATTCGATCACCGAGACGATCGGCGACACGCCGCTGGTGCGGCTTGATAAATTCGCCAGGGAGAAGGGTGTCGTCGCCAATCTGCTGGCCAAGCTCGAATTCTTCAACCCGATCGCCTCGGTCAAGGACCGCATCGGCGTGTCGATGATCGAGGCATTGGAGGCTTCGGGCAGGATTACGCCCGGCAAGACCACCCTGATCGAGCCGACCTCGGGCAATACCGGCATCGCGCTCGCCTTTGCCGCCGCTGCCAAGGGCTACAAGCTGATCCTGACCATGCCGGAAACCATGTCCGTCGAACGCCGCAAGATGCTGGCTCTGCTCGGTGCCGAACTGGTGCTGACCGAAGGGCCGAAAGGCATGAAGGGCGCCATCGCCAAGGCGGACGAGCTGGCGGCAACGCTGCCCGACGCTGTCATTCCGCAGCAATTCGAAAACCCGGCCAATCCGGAAATCCATCGCCGCACCACGGCCGAGGAAATCTGGAACGACACCCATGGCGAAGTCGATATCTTCGTTGCCGGCATCGGGACCGGCGGCACCATCACCGGCGTCGGCCAGGTGCTGAAGAAGCGTAAGCCCTCGGTGCATGTCGTCGCCGTCGAACCGGAAGCCTCGCCGGTGCTGTCGGGCGGCCAGCCAGGCCCGCACAAGATCCAGGGCATTGGCGCCGGCTTCGCGCCAAAAATCCTCGACACGACGATCTATGACGAAATCGTCAAGGTCTCGAACGAGGATTCGGTTGCCAATGCACGGCTCGTCGCTCGGCTCGAAGGTGTGCCGGTCGGCATCTCGTCGGGTGCCGCCCTGCAAGCGGCGATCGTCGTCGGCTCGCGGGCCGAGAACAAGGGCAAGAACCTCGTCGTCGTCATCCCCTCTTTCGCCGAGCGCTATCTCTCGACGATCCTGTTCGAGGGATTGGGCGCTTAGACACGAGCGTTTATGACCGGTCAGTAGCGATCCTTCGCGATGCCCTCCGACATCAAATACTCTGTATCACGCGTCGGCGTGGACCGCTGAAAAACCACCTGTGGCGGGCGTCGTTCGCTTGAGCGGCGGGTCCCTTCCGTATCAAATCGTCGCTGCCCGGCAGGTGGAGGACTTCATGTACAAGCTCTATACGCGTGCCAATACCGGCGGCTTTGTCATCGAGGCGGCGCTCGCTTTGGCGGGCGTGCCTTTCGACCAGATCGACGTTCCGAAGGGCCGACCCGACCAGGCCTTTTTAGATATCAGCCCCTTGAACCAGGTGCCGGTCCTGATCTTGCCGGACGGACGCTCGATGACCGAATCGGCGGCGATCTGCATCCTGCTAGCCGAGCGCCACCCGGAAGCAGGACTGGCGCCCGCAGCAAGTTCGGCTGACCGTGCCGACTTCCTGCGCTGGATGTTTTTCATGTCCTCCGTCATCTATTCGGCTGACCTGCGGTTCTTCTACGCTCATCGCTACACGACCGATCCCCGCGGCGTAGACGCTGTCAAACAGGCGGCGGTCTCGGAAATGGATCGCAGCTTCGCCATTCTCGATGCCGCCCTCGCAGGCCATGACTGCCTGGCCGGCGACCGGCTCTCGCTGGCCGACATCTATCTCGTCATGTTGGTGGCCTGGCATCCGGAGGTCGCGAAGGTTCCAACCGCTTGGCCGAATATCGAACGCCTGTGGGCCAATTTGCGGGAACATCGGGTGATGAAGAGGCTGAACGCCTCCCATGACATGTGGCCCGCGTAACCAGTCCGCCTTGCCTCAGTGTCTTTCCACGCGGTCGAGACCTGCCCGTCGGTCCTGCAGAAACCGGCGCACGGCCGGGTCGCGTTCGAGGCCGATAGCCCGGCCATAGGCCTCGCTCGCTTGCGGAACTTTGCCGAGCCTGGCCAGCAGGCCCGCGCGGGCGGCCCAGTAAGGTTGATAGTCATACAGCCGCTTGTCGTCGCCAAGCTCATCAAGTGCACTCAATCCTGCCGAAGCGCCTTCGGCCTCGGCAATGGCCACCGCGCGGTTGATCGAAACCACCGGCGAGCCGGCAATCACCGACAGCGCGTCATAGAGCTCCTTGATCGCGACCCAGTCGGTACAACCGGTCAGCCGTCGTGTCGTATGGGCGGACTGCACGGCGGCCTCGAGTTGGTAGCGGCCGACAACGCTCTTGGCCGCGGCGTGCCTGAGCAGCGTCTCCGCTTCATCGATCATTGTATCGTCCCACAGTACAAGATCCTGCTCGGCCAGCGGTACATAATCGCCCGCCGCGTTGCGCCGCGCTGCACGCCGCGCCTCGGCGAACAGCATCAGCGCCAGCAGGCCGAGCGCTTCCGGTTCGTCTGGCATTAACGTGGCCAGCAGACGGCCGAGCCAGATGCCTTCGGTCGCGAGATTACGGCGCAGCGTTTCGGTGCCGGCCGGGTCGGACCAGCCTTCGGCAAACGCCGCGTAGATCGCTTCCAGAACGGTGCCCAGCCGCTCGCCGAGTTCGGCCCTCTCCGGGACGCGGAACGGAATGCCGGTCTCGCGGATGCGGGTCTTGGCGCGCACCAGGCGCTGGCTCATCGTGGCTGGCGAGACAAGAAAAGCCGAGGCGATGGTCGCTGCGTCGAAGCCAAGGACGGTCTGCAGGATCAGCGGCGCTCGTACGCCGGCCTCGATAGCCGGATGGGCGCAGGCAAACATCAGCCTGAGCCGCTCGTCCGGCAGGTCTTCGTCGGCCATGCGTGCCTCCATCTCCTCGGCGATCAGCCTGAGGTGGTCGCGGCCCGCCTCGCTGGTCAGGCGCCGCCGGATTGCGTCGACGCGGCGCCTGCGCGCCACCGCCAGCAGCCAGGCTTCCGGCTTGTCGGGCACGCCCGCCTGTGGCCAACGCTCGAGCGCCGCTGCAAAGGCATCGGCCAAGGCGTCCTCGGCACCGGCCACGTCGCGCGTGCGCGCGGCGAGATAGGCGACCAGTTTGCCGTAGCTTTGCCGGGCGGCCGCTTCCGCCGCCGCCCGCGCCATCTCCGGGCGACCGTCTATCACATGGTCATTTCTCAGATAAGTACTCCGTCATTTCCCAGATCGGTCGCACCTCGACCGTGCCGGTGCTGGCGCCCGGGCAGCGCGCCGCCCAGGCAATGGCGGCGTCGACGTCCTCCGCTTCGATCATATAGAAGCCGGCAAGCTGCTCCTTGGTGTCGGCATAGGGGCCGTCGAGCACGTTGGTCTTGCCATTGGCCATCCGTACCGAAGTAGCGGATTGCGTCGGCTTCAACCGGTCACCGCCAAGCCAGGCGCCCGATTTCTTCAGCGCTTCGGTGTAGGCGACATAGGCGCTCGACATCTGTGTCACCGCGTCTGCCGGCGCGGCAGCCATCCCGGCCTCGTTTCCGTAGATCAAAAGCATATATCGCATGGTCTTCTCCCGTGGTTTGAAGGCCGCATCGTTGCGAGCCGGACGT
This sequence comes from Mesorhizobium sp. M0698, assembly GCF_040320455.1. NCBI lineage: Bacteria > Pseudomonadati > Pseudomonadota > Alphaproteobacteria > Hyphomicrobiales > Phyllobacteriaceae > Mesorhizobium > Mesorhizobium sp. M0698. The sequence goes on from NZ_JAMYPQ010000012.1 coordinate 29,113, forward strand.
ATGTCGCGCAGCCCTGCCCGATTTCGACAAGCGCTGGAAAAATCTTCGGCCGCGATGCGACATCGCGCAAGCGCCGATGTGTTGCGGCATTGCTTAGCCGTTCGTCTAATCACTGCTATTGCGGGTTGGCATTTCCCGCCCGCCGTCTAAACTTGCCTCGCTTCGCGCCGCAGAGGACGGCACGGCGGCGAATTTTCAGGGAGGAAATCGCATGCTCAATTTCAGGACGAAATTTATTGCGGCCGGTGTGCTGGCGCTGTCGCTTGGCCTTGGCGCGGTATCGGTCAAGGCGCAGGAATTCATCAACGTGCTGACCGGCGGCACGTCGGGCGTCTACTATCCGCTCGGCGTCGCGCTGTCGGAAATCTATGGCAAGGGCATCGAAGGCGCGCGCACCCAGGTACAGGCGACGAAGGCGTCGGTCGAAAATCTCAATCTCTTGCAACAGGGCAAGGGCGAGATTGCTTTCGCGCTGGGCGATTCCGTAAAGCTGGCCGCTGAAGGCAATACCGAAGCCGGCTTCCCAGGCAAGCTCGACAAGCTGCGCGGCATTGCCGCCATCTATCCCAACTACATCCAGATCGTCGCCAGCAAGGAATCCGGCATCAAGACGCTTGCCGACCTCAAGGGCAAGAGCCTGTCGGTCGGCGCGCCGGCCTCGGGCACCGAGCTCAACGCCCGCACGATATTCGCTGCAGCCGGGCTGAAATACGAAGACCTCGGGCGGATCGAATATCTGCCCTTCGCCGAATCGGTGGAGCTGATCAAGAACCGCCAACTTGACGCCACGCTGCAATCGGCTGGCCTTGGGGTCGCGTCGATCCGTGACCTCGCCACCTCGGTGCCGGTCAACATCGTTGCCGTGCCGGCGGAGGACGTCGCCAAGATCGGCTCGCCCTATCTTTCCGTGGTCATCCCCAAGGGCACCTACGAGGGCCAGACCGAGGATGTTGCGACCGCCGCCGTCGGCAATTTCCTGATCACCAGCGCCGATGTCTCCGACGAGACCGCCTACCAGATGACGAAACTGCTGTTCGAGCATCTCGACCAGCTCACCGCTGCCCACGCAGCCGCCAAGGCGATCGACCCGGCCAAGGCACTCGACGGCATGCCGGTGCCGCTGCATCCGGGCGCCGAGAGGTATTACAAGGAAAAGGGATTGGTGAAGTAAGGAGCCATCCCTCCCCTTTTAGGAGAAGGTGAACGGCTGCCGAAGGCGAATGGACGGGTAGGGTCGGTTGAGGCCGCGCACTGCCGCACCGACCCCACCCGCCTCGCTTCGCTCGGCACCCTCCCCTCGAGGAGGGGACCGCCCCGCCAGGAACCCCGCTAATGACCGTAACCCCGACCGTTCTTTCCCCCACAGCGGAAGCTCCTGTCGAAGGATTGCCGCCTGGCTTCGGCGAAGGCATCGCCGGCAAGGCGGCTTTTTTTATCGCCATCGCCTTCTCTATCTTCCAAATCTACATCGCCGCCTATGGCAGCCTGCCGAGCCAGGTCATACGCGCCATGCATGTCGGCTTCCTGCTGCTGCTCGGCTTTGCCCTAATCGCCAATCTGCGCGCCAAAAGCGTCCCGGCGAAAGCAGTGTTCTGGACGCTCGGCCTGCTTGGTTTCGCCACCGGTCTGTACAATTGGGTGTTCTATGCCGACCTCATCCGCCGCTCCGGCTTTCTCACCACGCCTGACCTGATCGTCGGCGCGGTGCTGGTCGTGCTGGTCTTCGAGGCGGCGCGGCGGTTAATGGGGCTGCCGCTCGCCGTCATTGCCTTCATCTTTCTCGCCTACGCATTTGCCGGCAATCATCTGCCGCCGCCGTTCATCCATCGCGGCTATGATTTCGCCCAGCTCGTCGACACCTTCGCCTATGGCACCGAAGGCATCTACGGCACGCCGATCTATGTCTCGGCCGCCTACATCTTCATCTTCGTCGTCTTCGCCGCCTTTCTTGAGCGCGCCGGCATGATCGCGCTGTTCAACGATTTTGCGCTTGGCCTGGTCGGCTCATGGCGCGGCGGCCCGGCGCAAGTCTGCGTGCTGTCCTCGGCGCTGATGGGCACCATTTCCGGCTCCGGCGTCGCCAATGTGGTGGCCAGCGGCCAGTTCACCATCCCGCTGATGAAGCGCTTCGGTTTCCGCTCGGCTTTCGCCGGCGCCGTCGAGGCGACCTCGTCGATGGGCGGCCAGATCATGCCGCCGGTGATGGGAGCGGTCGCCTTTATCATGGCCGAGACCCTGAACATCCCCTATGCCGCGGTGGTCAAGGCGGCGATCATTCCGGCGCTGCTCTATTTCGGCGCCTGTTTCTGGCAGGTGCACCTGGAAGCCGGCAAGGCCGGCCTGCACGGCATGGCCAAGGCCGACCTGCCCAATCCGTGGAATGCGGTGAGACAACATTGGCCGCTGGTACTGCCTCTCGCAGCACTGATCTACCTGCTGTTTGCCGGCTACACACCGGTGTTCGCCGGCACCATGGGCCTGGCGTTGACCATTGTGCTTATCCTCGGCACGCCGCTGGCAGCATCGATCGGGCCGCTCGCCTTCCGCATCGTCTTCTGGCTGGCGCTCGGGCTTGCCGCGGCTTCCTTCATGAAATTCGGCGTCAACATCCTCAGCCTGGTCATCGCTGTGCTGGTCGCCGCCTGCCTCACCTTCAAGGGCGGGCGCGAGACGCTGCGCATATGCGTGGATTCCCTTGCCGAAGGAGCAAAGAACGCGCTGCCGGTCGGCATTGCCTGCGCCATTGTCGGCATCGTCATCGGCACGTTGACGCTTACCGGCATCGCCTCGACCTTCATCGGCTGGATCATCTCGATCGGCGAGAACAATCTGTTCCTGTCGCTGCTTTTGACCATGCTCACCTGCCTGGTGCTCGGCATGGGCATACCGACCATTCCCAACTACATCATCACTTCGTCGCTGGCCGGGCCAGCGCTGCTGTCGCTCGGCGTGCCGTTGGTGGTCAGCCATATGTTCGTCTTCTATTTCGGCATCATGGCCGATCTCACCCCGCCTGTGGCGCTGGCCGCCTTCGCCGCCGCACCCATGGCCAAGGAAAGCGGCCTCAAGATCGGCATCCAGGCCACCAAGCTTGCCATTGCCGGCTTCGTTGTGCCGTTCATGGCGGTCTATACCCCGGCGCTGATGCTGCAGGACCCCGGCCCGATCGCCGCCCAGTTCGGCTATCCCGTCGAGGTCGCCTATATCGTCATCAAAGCCTGCATGGGTATCGTCCTGTGGGGCGCCGCGGCCGTCGGATTTCTCGCCCGGCGCATGGCCTGGTGGGAACGCCTCGTCGCCTTCGCCGCCGGCGTGCTGCTGGTTGCGGCGCTGCCGCTCACCGACGAGGCGGGCTGGGCGCTGTCCCTTGCCTGGATCGGCTGGCACTGCTGGCGCGCGCGGCAGGCTTCGCTGGCTAATTCAGCATGAGTCTCTGCATCGTCGCGGCCGGCAAGACGGTGACGCTCGCGGTCGCTGCCTTCACGCTCTCCTGGGTGCATTCGGTGGAGAAGACCCAGTGGCAGGAAGACTGGAAGGTGCTGCCGTCCGGCCTGCAGCTCGTCGAGGCCCGCATCAAGGGATCGGGCGCCGGGATGGAGCCGCCGCAAGGCTCGGTGCTGAGAAACGGCTGGTGGGTCTATGCGCCCAAGGTCGGGCCACAGCGGCGCCTCGCGCTCGCCGCCTCGGGCGCCACGGGTCAGGGCTGGACGCTGTGCACGGCGCAGGACTGTCGCGAACTGGCCAAGCTGGCAGGCGGCACGATCTCGCTGGAGCCGTGCGGGCCGGAGGGCTCCAGCCAGCCGCGGTAGCGGGCGATCATGCCGGCAAGCGGATGCGAGATCTCGACATGGAAGCGGAAGCGGCCATCCTTCACCGTTTCGTAGGAAGTCGAGCGTGGACCGAGCCACATCGGAAGCGGCAGGCCAAAAAAACTCCAGCGGCGCAAGACCAGCGCCAGCCGGCCGTCTTCGGCAACCAGCGCCATCGCGAAGGTCAGCGGGCCGAAGCGTTCGCACAGCAAGCGCTGCGATCGACCCCGGCCTGCGGACTGTAGGCTCGAAAAACTGTGCTTGCCGAATGTCCGGGTCCAGGTCTCGCCGTCCTTGTCGGTGTCGAAGCGGACATGAACCGGGATGTCCTCGCTTGCCCCGGGGAAGCCGACCGTCCAGGCCATTAGCCGGCCAAGAACATTGCGCCCGCGTTCGACGCGCGCGCGGCCTGCGGCCGTGATCGTACGGTCATGCATTGACCGAATTGCCTCGGGAAGGCCTTGCCAGGCGGCACCGAGCAGCTCGGCATAAAGCGGCTTGTCCTCGTCCGCCGCCCCGTTCCTGAAGCCGGTGTAGATTGTCCGCCCGGCGAACAGGGCTTCATAATCCCGGAGCTCCAAATCGCGCACCCCCGCCGTGCGCCCGGCGCGGGCTGATGTCCGGCCAGCGCTTTGCGGGCCAGTGCTTCGACCGCCATCGACGGGATCAGCGGCCCGTCATTGCCCTCGGCCAAGAGATGCCACGAGCGCTTGACGATGGCGCCCGCCCGGTCCGATCCCTCCACCTCGACGAACATGCCGCCGCGATGCTCGCCCCAGCGCAGCCGGTTCGTTGCCTGATGCATCAGCGGCGCCAGTGACGAAAGCGAACCGATCAATCCGGCGCGCACCAGCCAGGCGAGGCCGATCAGGGCGCGGTGCAGCACCTCGGGTACCGGCCCGGCTCCCATCCAGATGGTCCTCGCCTCCGGCCAAAGCGCGGCCAAGGCGCGCAGGTCCGGAACGTCGACCAGAGAAAACAGCGCGTTTCGAAGCGGCAGCCGGCCCGGCGGCGCGATAGTGTAGCGCAGCTGCTCGGTAAACGGACGGCCTTGTTCGGGACGGCCATTGCGAACAAGCCGCACCGGCCGACCGGCATAACCGGCGATAGCCCGGATGACGTTCCCGCCGACGCCGGCAAAGGGCGAAGGCGCGATGCCGCCGCGAATGCCGTCGACCCGCGTCAGGTCCGAAGACAGGCGACGCACCACCGCCGCCGTCAGCACCGGAAAGCTCGAGACGCCGGACAGCACGAAGACGCCGGCGTTTCGCGCCGCCTCGTCGAACGCAGAGACACCGGCGACGAAATCCGAGCCGTCGGCTAGATCGAGATAGTTGATGCGCCGGGCGATGCAGGCCTCGATCAGGCGATAGCGTCCCTCGCCATAGGCCTGGAACGGACCGCTCGCGTCGACTACAATATCAGGCTCAAATGCAGCGAGTTGCGCGGCGAGATCGCCGTCACGGTCGAACAGTGCCGGCACCAGCTGGGCTGCTGTCGGGGCGCGCTTCTTGCAATACGCGTCAGCCTTGGCGAGCGAGCGCCCGGCGACAAAGAGGATCAGATGCGGCTCGCCCTCCAAAAGCTCGACGGTGCGACCGCCAAAGGTGCCATAGCCGCCGACGACAAGAACCTTCATCCGCAGTTCCCCCAAAAATGCCCCGCCCGCTCCCGGCCACGGCAACGAACCTAGCCGATCAATCTTGCCCTCACCTCGGCGGAAGGGATTTCGCAATTGTCCTTCTTGCCGAACAGGGCGTAGCGGTTCTTTGCGATGCGGTCGTAGAGCCAGTCGCGAAGCGGGCGCGGCAACAGCAGCAGGATCCGCGCCGCCCGCCACGGCCAGCCGAGTTCGGCCATGACGGCAACGAAACTGTCCAGGCGGGTGAAAGCCGCGCCATCGACGATGACGAGATTGGTCTCGTGGCGATCCGTCCGCAGCCCGTATTTCTTGAACAGCATCTCGCCGAAGGGCGACTGCGCCGTTACGAAATGAAAGCGGCCCTTGCGGTCGAGCTTCACCACCATGCGCACAAAGCCCGAGCACAACACGCAAATACCGTCGAACACGATCAACGGGCGACTTGATTCGAATTCTGGCGGCTCAGGAGAATGGTTCGGCTTGACGATCACGTGACGCCCGGCAGCTGGTGTCAGGCGACACTAGGCCTGCCGGCGGCTGGATCAAAGCCCGGAATGCTGAAGGCTTGGCGTTGTCGCACGCCGTCTTCCGGTCAGCGCAGGGCGCTCGGCGCGATAAGTCGTTGACCGATTGTCGGCGTCGGGCCGGCAGATACGGCTGTCGTGACGGTTCTCCATGCTCATCATCAGCGCACGCTGATCCCAAGCGTGTTGCCACGGCGCGCGCAGGCGGGGCCTGGGCCGCGCATATAATAGCGCTCAGGCCGATAGGTCGGCGCGACGAATTCGCGGATGGCGGCGGCATAGCCGGCGATTTGATTCCAGAAGCTCATTTTACTCGGTCCCTGTCCCGTTTCGGATGTCCCTTCCGAATTGCGGGGATCATAGCGTCCAGGCGTGAATAGTCGGTGAACGCGATGTTAATCTCTGGTCGAAAATGCCTTTGTTCATGGCTGGAATGCGGCTGATTCGCGGTGTTTCCATGCAGTCCGTCGGCATTTCGTCCAGTGTGACTTTTGCATCACATATGTTTCGCCTGAATGTCGCAGAGGCGCGGTTTTGTTTCAGGTTTTGCCGGACCGCGAAATTTCCGTGCACGCGGCCGGAAAACCAGGAACCGGCCCGTCAGCCGCACGTTGATTTCCCAGTGCCGGGACGAACCGGCTCCGCAGGCTGCGGTGCTCGGGTGGGCCGCAGCCAAAAAATCCGAAACTGCAAGAGCAATGGAAAGGCAAAGGCCATGGGTTTCTTTTCGAAGGATATCAAAACCCTCGACGACCTCTTCGTGCACACGCTGCGCGACATCTATTACGCTGAAAAACAGATCGAGAAATCGCTGCCGAAGATGATCGACAAGGCGAGTGATGCGCAGCTGAAAGCCGGCTTTGAGAAACATCTCGCTCAGACCAAGGGTCATATCCAGCGTGTCGAGCAGGTGTTCGAACTGCACGGCGTGAAGGCCAAGCAGGTCGACTGCCCGGCCATCGACGGCATTCTCGAAGAAGCCGACGACGTCAGCGGCGACATCGCCGACAAGGAGGTCCTCGACGCTGCGCTGATCGCCTCCGCCCAGGCGGTCGAGCATTATGAGATGACCCGTTACGGCACCCTGATTGCTTGGGCCAAGCAACTGGGCCGCAGCGACTGCGCCAATGTGTTGGCCAACAACCTCAAGGAGGAGCAGGCAACCGACCGCAAGCTTACCGAGATAGCGGAAAGCAAGGTCAACCTGCAAGCCGCCGAGTAGGGCAGTGAGCGAGAACAAGGCAAGGCTGGGTTGAAAGCTCGGACTTGCCTTTTGCGCCGCCGGAACCGGAACGGACTTTGCCCGTTCTCGGTTGAACGCCGTTATCGGTTGAACATTGTCGCGCAGGGAGTTTGTCATGGCGCCGCGCCCGGCCTGGAGAGGGTATCTCAAGCTTTCGCTGGTCACTTGCGCCGTCGAACTGACCAATGTCGTCACCCAGGCCGAGAAAGTCTCGTTCCGCGTGCTCAACCGCAAGACCGGCAATACCGTCAAGCGCGTCTATGTCGATTCGGCAAGCGGCAAGCCGCTCGATGAAGGCGACGAGATCAAGGGCTACGAGATCGGCGACGGCGACTTCGTCCAAATCGAGGAGGAGGAGATCGAAGCCGTGCAGATCGAATCCTCGCATACGATGAGCCTCGATGGTTTCATCGAAAAATCCTCGATCCAGCAGATCTATCTCGATGCGCCCTATTATGTGACGCCTGCGGACGAGGTCTCGGAAGAGGCCTTCGCCGTCATCCGCGACGCCATGGCCGCCAAGAAGACGGCGGGGCTAGCCCGCATTGTGCTCTATCGCCGCGAACGTCCGGTGGTCATTGAGCCGTTGGGCAAGGGTCTGCTGCTGACGACCCTGCGCTATGGCGATACGGTTCGCAGGCCCGAGATGGTGTTCGGCGACATCAAGCCGGTGAAGACCGACGCCGAGATGATCAGGCTGGCCGAACACATCGTCGATGACAAACAGGCGAAGTTCGATCCTTCCGAATTCGAGGACAAATACGAAAACGCCCTGATCGAGCTGGTCCGCGCCAAGAAGGCCGGCAAGAAGGCACCGAAGACCAAGGCGGAACCACGGCCCTCCAACGTCGTCAACCTCTTCGATGCGCTGAAGAAGAGCCTTTCGTCGGAAGCCGGTGCGCCGGCAAAGACCGGACGCCCGGCAAAAGGCGCCAAGTCCAAAGCCGCCCGGCGCAAATCTGCTTAGGATCCGCCCATGGCCAGCCTCGAGCAGTATCACGCCAAGCGCAATTTCAAGAAGACGGCCGAACCAGCCGGCAAGGTTTCGCGCGGCAAGAAAGCCGTGCCGGGTGGCATTTTCGTCATCCACAAGCATGCCGCCACCAGGCTTCACTACGACCTTCGTCTCGAGCACGGCGGCGTGCTGTGGAGCTGGGCGGTGACGCGAGGCCCGAGCCTCGACCCGCACGAAAAGCGGCTCGCCGTGCATGTCGAGGACCACCCGATCGACTATGCGCCGTTTGAAGGCACCATCCCGAAGGACCAATATGGCGGCGGCTCGGTCATTGTCTGGGATGAGGGAACTTGGGTCCCCGATGGCGACCCGGCAAAGGCGATGAAGAAAGGCCATATCAGTTTCGAACTGCATGGCCACAAATTGCATGGCGCATGGCATCTGGTGCGGCTGAAGCCGCGTCCGGGCGAAAAGCGTGACAACTGGTTGCTGATCAAATCCGACGATGCCGCCGCGCGTCCGGGCGAGGACATTTTGCAGGAGGCGCCGCAATCGGTGAAATCCGGCCTGACCATCGAGGAGGTCGGCCAAGGCAAGACCGCCGACGGCAAGAAGCCAAGCGTCTGGCAGTCCGACAGGCCGGCTACCGGCAAGAAGGCAGTCGCGGCAAGGCGGCTCGAATTCATCGAACCGGCGCTCGCAACGCTGGAGCGGGACGCGCCGCCCGGCAAGGACTGGCTGCATGAGGTGAAGTTCGACGGCTATCGCATGCAGGCGCAGCTTGCCGGCACCGAGGTGCGGCTTTTGACACGCACCGGCCTCGACTGGACCGACAAATTCGGTGGCGCGATTGTCGCCGCACTTGGCGGCCTGAAATGCACCGACGCCATCATCGACGGCGAAATCGTCGTGCTGGCGGATAACGGCGTCTCGTCATTCTCGCTGCTGCAGCAGGATCTGTCGGCGGGCCGTACGGATCGTTTCATCTACTATGTCTTCGACCTGTTGCGTCTCAACGGTGAGGATATCCGTTCCGAGCCGCTGGTCGAGCGCAAGGAAAGGCTGCGCACTTTGCTCGCCGGACAGGCCGAGGATCAGGCCGTGCGCTTCAGCGACCACTTTGCCGAGCCCGGCAAGATCATGCTGGAGCATGCTTGCCGGCTGGGGCTCGAAGGCGTCGTCTCCAAGCGTGCCGATGCGCCCTACCGCAGCGGTCGTGTTCCCTCGTGGGTGAAGTCGAAATGCACGGCGCGCCAGGAATTCGTCATCGGCGGCTATATGCCGTCGGACAAGACCGGGCGCGGCCTGCGCTCGCTGCTGGTCGGCTATTACGAGGGCGGCAAGCTGCGCTATGCCGGCCGCGTCGGCACCGGCTTCACGGCCAAAAGCACCAACGAGTTGAAGAAGAGGCTTGATGCGCTAAAGACGACGTCCTCGCCCTTCGACAGGGCGGTGCCAAGGGGCAAGGGGCTGGTCTGGGTCAAGCCCGAACTTGTCGGCGAGGTGGAGTTTCGCAGTTGGACGTCGGACCGTATAATACGCCACGCGTCGTTCCAGGGACTGCGCGAGGACAAGCCGGCGGAGGAAGTCGTGCAGGAGAAACCGAAAGCACACTCAGCGCCGGCAGAGCAGCCCAAGGCAAAGCCCGCCAAACCCGCCGGGACGGCGAAAACGTCGGTTACGCTGTCTCGCCCGGACAAGCTTCTGTGGCCGCAGGAGAAGGTATCGAAGCAGGATCTGGTCGATCATTATGAATTGGTCTGGCCGCGCATGAAGCAGTTCATCGTCAATCGGCCGCTCAGCTTGGTGCGGGCGCCGGACGGCGTCGGCGGCCCACGCTTTTTCCAGAAGCATGCCTCAGCGGGCATGAGTGAAAAAATAGCCGTGATGAAGGATCCGACGGACGGCGAGGAAATCCTGTTCATCCGCGATTTCGACGGCGTCGCGGCGCTGGTGCAACTGGGCGTCGTCGAGATCCACATCTGGGGCTCGACCACCAACGAGCTGGAAAAACCCGACCAGATCATCTTCGATCTCGATCCGGACGAGGGCGTCGACGTGAAGGCGGTGCGTGCCGCGGCGCTCGATATCCGCGGCCGGCTCGACGAACTGTCCCTGCCGAATTTCGTCAAGACCTCGGGCGGCAAGGGCTATCATGTCGTCGTGCCGCTGAAGCCGTCGGCGGATTGGGACGAGGTCAAAGGCTTCGCCCATGAGTTCGCCCGAGCGCTCGAACAGGCCGCGCCCGACCGCTACACGGCGACGCTGTCGAAGAGGGCGCGCACCGGCAAGATTTTCGTCGATTATCTGCGCAACGGCCGCGGCGCCACCACGGTTGCGCCCTATTCGTCGCGCGCCAAAAAGGGAGCCACGGTATCGATGCCGGTGACCTGGGCGGAGATCGAGGCCGGATTGCCGCCGAACGCCTTTCCGATCGGCGACAAGACGACGCTGAAGCGGCTCGGGCAAGCCGATCCCTGGGCGGATTTTTTCAAGCAGGCAAAGCCGCTCAAGCGCGGCTAGAGCAATTTCAGGAAAGTGTGAAACGGTTTTCCGTCCGGAATTGCGTCAAAACAAAAAGATAGAGTGGTTCGGCGTTCCCGTGAAACGCCGAACGCGCATCGAAGCGCGCCGTCAGGCGAGAAACGTCTTCTCGAAGGCCTGCTTGCCTACCGGTGAAAAGATCACGGCACGGCTGTCCTTCTCGCGCCGTGCCCATTTCTCGGCGAGGACCTTGTCGAGAATGGCGGCGCCCAGCGCGCCGGCAAGATGCGAACGCCTCACGCTCCAGTCGAGGCAGGCGCGGCACACCGGTCGCCGCGCTTTGGTATGGATGTCGATGCCGATCGCGGCGAAATGCGAGGCGGCCGACGGCCCAAGCTGGATCACCTCGTCGTCGCGCAGGAGCACTTGTCGAGCCACAAGACGGTCCAGCATCGCCACCGCCTGCTCGCCGGCGAGGTGATCGTAGCAGACCCGCGCCACGCGCATGGCCGCGTCGCGAGGGCCGGGTCGCACCCTCTGCGGTCCGACCGCAGCGGCAACGCCGGTGATGGCTTCGATCATTCCCGCCACCTGCGGGCCGGCGAGGCCGTAATAGCGGTGCCGCCCCTGGCTCGCCAGTGTCAGCAGCCCGCCTTCCATCAGCTTCGACAGATGCGAGCTCGCTGTCGGAAGCGACACCCCGGCTTCGAGTGCCAGTTCGCTCGCCGTCAGTGCCGTGCCGCCCATCAGTGCGGACAGCATGTTTGCCCGCGCCGGATCGCCCACCAGGCTGGCAATGCGGGCTATGTCAGGTCCTTCGCGCATAGTTCGTTCCTCATCGAAGCATCCTCGTCAGATAAAGCATTAGTCTCGATGCAAATCAAGGAGACAACGATGCCTGCAAGGACCATTCTCAGCGCCGCGCCTGCTCGCCGGCCGTTCCCGTTCATTGTCTTGCGCCGCTTGCGGCTGCGGCTCCTGAAGCGGTGGTACGACCGTCATTTGCAGCGTCTCGACCTCGCCGAGATCGACGATCATCTGCTGCGTGACCTTGGCCTGACACCCGAAGACGTCCGTCGCGAGTGCGCGAAATCCTTCTGGCAAACCTGACCGGCCAGCGAATTTGCCTAGCATATCGATCTTCGGAACGTTTCGACCCGGCTCGAACTGTGACCGCCAGAAAACATCCACCGCCAAGGAGGCGAAAATGACCATCACCTGCTTCATCCGCTACGAGATCGATCCGTTCGGCAAGGCGGCATTCGAGGAATATGCACGCAATTGGGGGCAGGCGATCCCGCGCTGCGGCGCCGATCTGATCGGCTATTTCGCGCCGCACGAAGGCTCGGCCACCACGGCTTATGCCGCCTACAACATCGACAGTCTTGCGGCCTACGAAGCCTACCGCGCCCGGCTCGCCGCCGATCCCGCCGGCAAGGCGAACTACGAGTTCGCCCGACGGGAAAAATTCATTCTGAAGGAGGACCGCATCTTCCTCAAGCTGGCCTCCGGGCCGCATGCTCCTTCGGTGAAGCCATGATCGCCGTCATCTTCGAGGTCGAGCCGGCGGCGGGCAAGCGCGATGCCTATCTCGGCATCGCCGCCGACCTGCGCCCACTGCTCGACGGCATCGACGGTTTCCTGTCGATCGAGCGCTTCCAGAGCCTTGCCGATCCGAACCGCATCCTGTCGCTGTCCTTCTGGCGCGACGAGGACGCGGTGAAGACCTGGCGCAACACGCAGGAACATCGGCAGGCGCAGAAGGCCGGGCGCGGCGGTATCTTTGCGGACTATCGTTTGCGCATCGCCCATGTCGTGCGCGATTACGGCCTGACCGAACGCGCCGAGGCGCCTCAGGACAGCCAGGCGGTAAATGGTTAAGGACTGTTAGGCATTCCCGATCAGCACCCCTGCCGCAAACACCAGCGCGCCACCCAGCACCACCTGGAAGGCGGCGCGCCAGAATGGCGTCTGCATGTAGCGGTTCTGCACGAAGGCGATCGCCCACAGCTCGAAGAAAACCACCACGGCGGCGACAATGGTCGCCGTCCAAAAAAGCGGGATTAGATAGGGCAGCGCATGGCCGAGCCCGCCCAGCGTCGTCATGACGCCGACGGTCAGCCCGCGTTTTGCCGGCGAGCCGCGGCCCGATAATTTGCCGTCGTCGGAAGCCACCTCGGTGAAACCCATCGAGATGCCAGCGCCGATCGAGGCGGCAAGCCCGACCAGAAAGGTCTGGAACGTATCATGCGTGGCAAAGGCGGCGGCAAAGATCGGCGCCAGCGTCGACACCGAGCCATCCATCAGCCCGGCCAGCCCCGGTTGGACATAGGTCAGGATGAACTGGCGCTGCTCGGCTGCCGTTTCTTCGTCCTTAACCGCGCCCGGCACATGCTTTTGCTCCAGCCGCTGCGCCAGTGTCTCGTGGCCCTGTTCTGCGATCGCCAGGTCGTCGAGCAGCTTTCGCGTCGACGCATCGCCTGTGCGTTTGGCCGCCTCGATATAGAACAGGTAGGCCTGCCGCTCCATGGCCTCGGCTTGGCTGCGCACATGATCGATGCCGAGCGGCCTCACCAGCCAGTCCGGCTTGCGTTCGTAATAGCCCTTCACATGTTCGCGCCGGATCAGCGGTATGCGCTCGCCGAAACGCTTGCGGTAAAGCTCGATCAGCGAATCGCGATGGCCGTCCTCCTCCTCCGCCATCTCCTCGAACACCTTGGCCGATTGCGGAAAGCTCTCCGCCAGCCCGTCGGCATAGGCGCGATAGATGCGCCCGTCATCCTCCTCGGAGGAGATGGCGAGCGCCAGGATCTCCTGTTCCGAGAGCGATTCAAAGGGACGGCGGCCGAAGCCGAAAACGCGGGAAAGCATGAGAAATTCACCCTAGTTTAGAATAGTTCTAAACTATGACCTCGCACGTCGCCGGTCAATCGTGTGCGCTCCACTCATGCTCAAAAGGTACAGGCTTCAAAATCCCGAACACATCGCCGTTGCTATCGGCAAACGTTCACTTATATAACCGAATCTCAACCAAGAGAAAGGAACGCCGCAGATGCCGGAAAAACAGCAGCTGTTTGATCCCAAACCGGTTCTCGACCTTATCGCTAATATTGAGGCGGATCTGCAGCGCCTGAAAGGCCTAGTCGAGCAGCAGGTCGAAAAATTCGATCCCGCCAATCCGCACAACAAGGCTCCCGACGGCAAGTTGACCGAGGAGGGCGTCGAGTGCTGCTATCGGCTGTTCGACGAGGGCAAGTCGCGCTATTCGGTCGCCCAACAGATGAAGATCTCCTTCGCCGCCGCCACCCACCGCTTCAACACCTGGCGCAAGATGGGCGGCCCCAAACGGCAAAAGACGCTGTTGGGGTGAGGAGCGGCAGGCTATGCCGGTCAATCGACAACGATTTGTCGACTGAAGCGACGAATGCATGGCAGAGGGCCGAGGAGGCGGTGGGGACAGTCACGCCCCACTCTCCTGCCTCCAAGGACGAATTGTAACGGTCACATTTTTTCATTGGTGCGCCGCCTCCCTTTCCGTGCAGCATAGGCGGTCTCATCTCTTGCAGGACCCTAGCCATGACCACCCCTCCCGGCATCGCCGATATTCACAGCGCAGCAGCGCGATTGTCCGGACTGATCGTCGAAACGCCGCTGATCGAATCGCCGGAGTTGAACAAGCGCTTCGGCGCCAGGATCCTGTTCAAGCCCGAGACGTTGCAGCGCACCGGCTCGTTCAAGTTCCGCGGTGCATACAACAAGCTCTCCTCGCTCTCGGCGGAAGAACGCGCCCGCGGCGTCGTCGCCTTCTCGTCGGGCAATCACGCGCAAGGCGTCGCCGCCGCGGCGGCGATGTTCGGCGTCAAGGCCGTAATCGCCATGCCTACCGACGCGCCGGCGATGAAGGTCGGCAATGTCAGGAAGATGGGCGCCGAAGTGATCACCTTCGACCGGGTCCGCGACGATCGCACTGCCGTCGTCCGTTCTTACGTGGAAAAGGGCATGGTCCTGGTGCCGCCCTACGACGATCCGGCCATCATCGCCGGCCAGGGCACGATCGGCCTCGAATTGATGCGCCAAGCAAGAGCGCTTGGCGTCAGCCTCGATGCGGTAGTGGTTCCCTGCGGCGGCGGCGGGTTGAGCAGCGGCATTTCGATCGCGGTCAAGGACGCCTCGCCGGGCACCGCCGTCTTGGCCGTGGAACCCGAGCATTTCGACGACACACGCCGCTCGCTGATCAAAGGCGCCAGGGTGTCGAACGCGCCCGGCCACACCTCGATCTGCGATGCCCTTCTCGTCGCCGAGCCCGGCGCGATCACTTTCGAAATCAACCGCAAGAATCTCGCCGGCGCCATCGCCGTTTCCGACAGCGCGGTGACACAGGCGATGCGCGACGCGATGGCTTGTCTGAAGCTGGTGGTCGAACCTGGCGGTTGCGTCGGCTTGGCCGCGCTGTCGTCAGGCGAAATCGACCTTGCCGGCAAATGCATTGCCGTGGTGCTCTCCGGCGGCAATGTCGATCTCAGCACCTATGCCGAGATCATTGCTGCCGGCTAGGATAGCAACCAGTTCCAGCTCATGTGCCGATTCGAGGTGCTCAAGCGTCCGTTGCACCCGGTCGAACCGGTACCCTTCAAAGACTGAGATCAATGAAACTGTTCTTCAGCCGCAATCCCAATCCTCGCCTCGCGGTCGCGGTGGCACGGTATCTCAACGCCAAGGTCGAGTTTGAATTCGCCTCTCCCTTCGCTCCGGGCCAGGCCGAGCGATTTCGGCCGCTCAATCCTAATCTTTCATTGCCCATCCTTATAGGTTCGGGAAAAAGCCTCTGGGAGGCCGACGCCATAGCCTGTCGGCTTTCGCGCGATATGCATTCGGATTTCTGGCGCGCTGGCGACGACGAGCCCGAGATGATCCGATGGCTGAGTTGGGGGAAAGAGAACTTCGCACGAGCCTGCGATGTCGTGCATTTCGAACGCGGGACCAAACAGCGCTATGGGCTCGGCCCGATAGATCAGGCGCGGGTTGAGGAGGGCCTGAGGGACTTCAGTACCGCCGCTGCAATACTTGATGCCGAGCTTTCTGAGCGCGACTGGCTGGTCGGCAATTCGGTTTCCTACGCCGACTTTCGAATGGCGACGTTTCTGCCCTTCAACGATGTCGCCCGATTGCCGCTCGATGACTATCCCTCTGTCAGTCGCTGGTATCTTCAACTCGAAGAAATCGACGCCTGGCGCGATCCCTTCGAAGGGCTCAATGCGCCTGAATTGACACCGGTCCCGGGCCAGGCCGAGTCCGTGTGAATCTCGATCATTTGCACAAGCGGATCGAGTTCGACCCTAATCCAGCGTCCGGCGGAACCGCACCAGCGCAATACCGGCGAACAGCGCCACGAACACCACCAGCCAACCGATTTCCGTTGCCACCGCCGGCAGTTCGGCGCCCTTCAGCATCACCGCGCGGATGATGCGCAGGAAGTGCGTCAGCGGCAGCACCTCGCCAAAGACCTGCGCCCAGTCCGGCATGCCGCGATAGGGGAACATGAAGCCGGACAGCATGATCGACGGCAAGAAGAAGAAGAAAGTGAGCTGCAGGGCCTGCATTTGCGTGCGGGCGATCGTCGAGATCGTGTAGCCGAGCAGCACCAGCGCCAAGACGAAGATCAGGACCGCCGTCAACAGCAGCGACATCGACCCGGTGAAGGGGATGGCAAACAGAAGCTTCGAGGCTGCCAGCACCACCAGCACCTGCACGGCGCCGACCGCCAGATAGGGCAGCACCTTGCCCAGCATGATCTCGAGCGGGCTTGACGGCATCGCCAGAAGGTTCTCCATCGTGCCGCGCTCGGTCTCGCGCGTCAGCGCGATCGAGGTCATCATCACCATCGTCATCTGCAGGATGACGCCGAGCAGGCCGGGCACGATGTTGTATTGCGAGACGGCTTCCGGATTGTAGCGCCGGTGCACCACCACCTGGAGCTGGCCCCGGGCAGCCTCGGCCGCCGTTTCCTGCATGCCGCGTGCCCTGAGCAGCGCCTGGTTGGCGACGGTGCCGAGCGTCGAGATGGCGCCGCTGGCGACGGCCGGATCGGTCGCATCCGCCTCGATCAGAATCTGCGGGCTGTCGCCGCGCTCGACCCGCCGGGCAAAATCGGCGGGAATGGTGACGACGAAGGCGACGTCGCCGCGCGCCATCAGGAATTCGGCTTCGGCGGCACTTTGCGCGACGTGGTCGAAGCGGTAATAGCCGGTGGTCTGCAGCGCCGAAACCATGGCTCGTGTGTAAGGATCGCTGCTCATCGCCACCAGCGCTGCCGGCAGGCTCTTCGGATCGTTGTTGATGGCATAGCCGAACAGCACCAGCTGCATCAACGGCACGCCGAGCATCATGGCGAAGGTGATGCGGTCGCGCCGCATCTGGATGAACTCCTTGATCAGCAGCGCGCCTAGCCTGGCGAACGAAAAGATGCTGTTTATCCCATTTTTCATCCCATGTTGTCCTTCGAACCGGACATGAACTGGATGAACACATCCTCCAGGCTGGTCTCGCCGGGCGTCACCGTAACGCCCTCGTGCTCTTTCTCGACATCGGCGAGCGCTGCCTGAAGTGCCGTCCTGTCGGAGCCGACGACATGCAGCGTCGCGCCGAACGGCGCCACCTGGTCGACGCCGGGGCGGCCATGAAGTGCGGCAGCGACCTGATCGAGCCGCGGCCCTTGCAGGACGAAGGTGGTCAGCCCGGCATTCCTCACCACGTCCTCGACCGTGCCGGTGGCCAGCATCTTGCCGTAGGAGATGTAGCTGATGCGATGGCAGCGCTCGGCCTCATCCATGTAATGGGTGGAGACCAGCACGGTCAGGCCGCCGCTCGCCAGCCGGTGGATCTCGTCCCAGAATTCGCGTCGCGCTTTCGGGTCGACGCCCGCCGTCGGTTCATCGAGCAGCAGCAGTTTCGGCTTGTGCATGATGCAGGCGGCCAGCGCCAGCCGCTGCTTCCAGCCGCCGGACAGGGTACCGGCCAACTGGTTCCTGCGCGATGTCAGGCCGAGCTCCTCAAGCGTCTTAGCCACGTGCTCGTCGAGCGGCTTCAGCCGGTACAGCCGAGCCACGAATTCGAGATTCTCGCCGATCGTCAGATCTTCGTAGAACGAGAATCTCTGCGTCATGTAGCCGACTTCGCGTTTGATCCGCAGGCTGTCGGTGCGGATGTCGAAGCCCAGAACCGTGCCTTCGCCCTCATCCGGCGTCAGCAAGCCGCACATGATGCGGATGGTCGTCGTCTTGCCCGAGCCGTTCGGCCCGAGGAAGCCGACGATCTCGCCCTCGGCCACAGCCATAGTCACATGATCGACGACGGTCTTGTCGCCAAAGCGTTTGACCAGGCCGTGCACGTCGATGACGTTCATTTTCCGATGTCCGCCAGATCGACGTCGACGATCTGCCCGGGCTGCAAGGCGCTGGCGTCGCCCTCCGGCCGCGCTTCGACCAGATAGACCAGCTTTTGCCGGGTCTCGAGCGAGTAGATCACCGGCGGCGTGAATTCCGGATCGGGCGACACATAGCTGACGCGTGCCTTCACGCCCGACCCGCAGCCGTCGCAATGGACGTTGAGCAGCGTGCCGACGTCGACCGAGGAGAACGCGCTTTCCGGCACATAGACGCTGAGCTTCACCGCGCCGTCCGGCAGTATCGAGATAACCGGTGCCGTCGGCCCGGCCGTATCGCCGGGATTGCGGATCACGTCGTTGACCCGGCCGGGCGAAGGCGCCGTCAGCACGCGCTTCGACAGCCGCCATTGCGCTTGCTCCAGCGCCGATTGCGCCTGCCTGACCTGATTGTCGGCGGCCTTGATAGTCTCGGGCCGTGCCGGCAGGCCGCCGACCGCGAGATTGGCCTCCGCCTGGCCGACCTGCGCGTTGGCCGTCTCCAGCGTCGCGGAAGCCGTGTCGTAGTCGGCCTGTGTGCCGGTGCCGCGTTTGAACAGATCGCTGGCGCGGATGTAACGGCGTTTGGCGTCGGCGGCTTGCGCCTTGGCCATGTCGACCTGCGCCTTGAGCACCGCAATCTCTTCCGGCCGCTTGCCGACCTGTAGGTCGGCAAGTTGCGCCTGGGCCTGCGCAAGGGCCGCCTCGGCTTGTGCGATGGCGATCTTGGCGTCGGCGTTTTCCAGCGTCACCACCGGCGTGCCGGGCGCGACGCGGTCGCCGCGCTTGACCGCAATCGTCTCGACCTGCGCCACCTCGATCGGCGCGAGCAGGACGTAGTCGCCCTCGACGTAGCCGACGGCGAGCGGTGCTGCCGGCGCGCAGGCGCTGAAAAGCTGGGCGGCAAGCGGCAAAGAACAGAGCAGGCTCATGATCCACGATCCTTTCGGGCAGCCAAATCGCGCCGAGCCAAAATCGCGCTGAGATTATCCGTCACCACCGCCGCGATCTTTCCGGCCTCGTCATTGCCGATCTCGCGCCAGCCCATCCGGCGCATAACCGCCTCGCGGCCGATGCGGAAATAGACGACCTGGCCAATCAGCGTGAACACAGTGAGTTTTGTGCGCTCGCTCTCGGCCGGCTCGCCCGTCGCCTGTTCCCAGATCAGGCAGAGTCGGTGATGCGCCGGTTCGAACACGCCATCATAGATACGGTCGAGCGCGGCGGTTGGATGCGACAGCTCACGCAGGACGAACTGTACAATCTCGCCAGCTTCCGGCCTTGCCGCGATGAAGGCGACCATCCGCTCCAGCGCGACGGCCAAATGTGCCCGCGCGGCCTCGGTGTCCGCCAATGCCGCGGCCGGCGCTTGCAGATTGCCGATCGCCTGGCCGGCAACGGTCTGGATGGTGTCGACGATGTAGTCGGCCGCCGCGTTGCGGAGCCCTTCCTTGCCGCCGAAATGATAGGCGATCGAGCCGATATTGGCCTTGGCCTCGGCCGCGATCTGGCGCGTTGACGTGCCGTCGAAACCCTGGCGTCCGAACAGCTTCAGCGCCGCGCGCACGAGTGCCGTCCGCGTCATATCCGCGGCGGTCTTGGGCGCCTCATAAGGAAGGCCGCTGGCGCTGGGCGATTTGATCATGGTCAACAATTTAATCAATCGAATGATTAAAGTCAAGTGCGGTCAAGCGGCTTGCCAACTCTGGCCGTGCGCGCTTTAGTGCCTGGCCATGGGCAAGGAAATCGAGCGTAAGTTCCTGGTCTCAGGTGACGAATGGCGGGCAATGGTCGAGGCGGACATTCATATCCGTCAATTCTACCTAGTCGCCGAACCCAGCCGCACGGTGCGTGTGCGCATCAGCAACGATGCGGCCGCCAAGCTGACGCTCAAGTTCGGCAGCCAGGCACGCGAGCGCGATGAATTCGAATATCCGGTACCTTTGGCGGAGGCGCAGGAGATGCAGGCCTTTGCCATCGGACATGTCATCGAGAAGACACGCCACCATGTTAGACACCGCGGCTATCGCTACGAAGTCGATGTCTTCGGCGGGACGCTTGCGGGGTTGGTGATCGCCGAGCTCGAGACGCCGGATGATGTACAGGACGAAATGCTGCCACATTGGCTCGGCCGTGAAGTCACCGGCGAGCCGAGATTTTACAACGCGTCGCTCGCCCTTAGGGGGATTCCGGAGATCGTCGCATGAGCTTTCGTATCGATCCGCGCATGTCGCTGACCGGAGAGGTCAGGCGCATCTTCGCCGAGGAGATCGGCAAGGCGCTTGTCCATCTGGACGCCGCGCGTGACAGGCCCGAGCAGGGGCTGCACAAATGCCGCAAACGGCTGAAGAACGTCCGAGCCTTGCTGCGCCTTGTCCGTTCCGGAGACGAAACATTCTGCGTGACGGAGAATCAGTGCTACCGCCAGGTGGCGGCCCTGCTTGCCGGCCCGCGCGAGGCGACCGCACTGGTGGAAACAATCGACCGGCTGGCGGCAAGCTTTCCCGAGCAAAGTGCCGGCGATGGCCTCGGTGCCGTGCGTGACAGGCTCGTCGCGCGCCAGCATGAACTGCATGGCGGAGCAGGCCTCGATGCTGCGATAGCCGCGGCGATTTCCGCTTGCGAGAAAGGTGTCGCCCGGATCGACAAGCTCGCTCTGCCCGACCAGCCGGAGCAGGCTGCCGACGTGCTCGCCGAAGGCGCGCGCACCACTTTGCGCCGCGCCAGGAAAGCGCTGGACAAGGCGGCTTCGCGCGGCGAAGCCGATGACTTTCACGATCTGCGCAAGGCGGCCAAGACGCATGGCATGCACCTGTCGCTGCTCGGCAGGCTGTGGCCGACGCCGATCAAGACGCGGCGCAAGGCCGTCGACGAATTGGGCGAGCGGCTTGGCGAGCTCCACGATGTGTTCGTCATGCGCGCGCTTCTAGATGCCGAGGACCAACCGCTCGGCCCCCCTGAGGAGACGCTGTTGCTTGCCAAGCTGCTGAAGCGCTCGGAAAAGGGGCTGAAAAAGACCTGCCTCGCCGAGGCGGCCGAGCTTTTCGGCGACAGTCCGAAGCGCTCGACGAGGAAGCTCGCCCGCAAGGTGCGCGAAGATCTCACAGCGGCACCGCAGCACGAAGACGCCGGCGCGCCTGGCGTGGGCTGATCATGGTCTAATTTGCCGCCCTGTGGTAATCGCCGTCTGGCATGACCGAGCCCGGCGACACGCTTCTGACCGACTTGGCCGCTGGCTTGCAGCCGGCTGCAGGAGGAATCGTCCGGCTACGAGTCTTACACGCCGTCGGACGCCGAAACGTTGCGCCGCACGCTCGAGCCCGGCGACATCCTGCTCATCGAAGGCAACCAGAAGATCTCGGCGGCGATCAAATACCTCACCCAGTCGACCTGGTCGCATGCCGCCTTCTATATCGGCGATGCATTACCGGAGCCTGAGGACGGATCGGAGCGGCGGCGCCTGATCGAGGTCACGCTCGGCGATGGCTGCATCGCCGTGCCGCTGTCGCGCTATCGCAGCTACAACACCCGCATCTGCCGTGCGAGTGGCCTGGCTCCGGATGACCGCGAAGCGGTCGTCGCGTTCATGATCGGCAGGCTCGGTCTCAGATACGATCTCAAGAACATATTCGACATGCTGCGCTACTTCTTGACGACGCCGCCGGTGCCGGTGTGCTGGCGCCGCCGCATGCTGGCTTTCGGTTCCGGCGACCCGACGCGCGCCATCTGCTCGTCGCTGATCGCCGAGGCGTATGGCCTGATCCGCTACCCGATCCTGCCGGAGATTACCCGGGCGCCTGGCCGTGCCTCGGCCCAGTCGAGCTATTCGCGCAGGGAAAATCCTGCACATCCGCCATCACTCGCTCTACACGCCGCGCGATTTCGACCTGTCGCCCTATTTCCGTATTGTCAAGCCGACGCTGGAATACGGCTTCGACTACCGGCAGATGGTCTGGGATGACAAGGTGGCGAACAAGACCGCCGAATAGCCGCTCGATCTTGTGTTTGAGCAGGGGACCCTCTGAGAACCGGTTTGCGGCCGATATTCAGGGGTAAGAAGCTCAGTCAGACTGGCTGCCGCCAACAGCCCGGACTCGGTCGTTCTGCATTTTGACCTAGGCCGGCAGACGTCGTCCGTTTGCGGCAGCCGCAACTCGATCGTCCGTCCGTGCGCCTGCGTCGCGCGGATGCGGCCCGATCGGCATGATCACCGGGAACGGCGTTGCACCGAACGCAAACGTCCACTTGTAGCCGACCAGTCCGTCTTCGGGCGTCGTGTGCTGGTCGTGATGAGCAAGCAATTTGGCGCGCTCCGCCAATTCCTCCGCCTCGCGCCTGACCATTTCCGCCGTTTCCGGCCGCATCCGCCTGGAGAAGCTGACGAACGTCGACTCGCGCTCAAGATGGGTGATGGCCCAGCCGATGAAATTCTTGTTGGTCGTCTCGAACAGCGGCCGCAATGGCCCCTCGAAATTCCACTGGATCGGCGCCTCGACCAGCAGCCTCGCCGACAGGCCGCGACCGAGCGCGATAAGGCCGAGTTCCTCGAGGTCGCGCAAATAGAGGAACATCGAAGCCTCGCTCAATCCTTGTGAGCGCATGATGCCTTCCGGCGTGAATTTCTCGGAAAGCATGACAAAGACGAACAGCAGTGCCGGCCGCCCGGCGAGCTTGCGCTCGATCTCCGGCGCGATCTGGTTGGCGGGTCCTGGTCCTCTGTTCATAGAGCCGAGCACGTTCTCCAACTCTACGCCGGCGGCAGTGCAGATCTCCATCAGCCGGTCGAGCTTGCAGTTGCGCTCGTGGAAGATGCGCTTCACCGTCGGCTCGGAAACACCCATCCGCTCGGCAAGGACGCGATAGGTGATGCCCTTTGCCTTAAGCGTCCGCTTCAGCGCTTCGAAGATCAGGCCGTTCATGGGATGCACCTCTTTTGCACGATTTGGTATCAGCCTTCGGTACTAGTCCTGATAGCTCTTCCCGAAAAGTATCGAAAGGCCTAGCTCTCCGCCAGTCCATTACAGGAGACTAGCCATGACGAGCCTCTTCACCTCGATACTTCTCGCCCTGGTCGGCATCGCAGCCGCGCCGGCAGTTCAGGCCGCTGAACTCTGGCGCACCGGCGGCCTCGAGCAGCCTGAATCGGCGCTGTTCGACGCCGCCGGCCAGCGCGTTGTCGTCTCGAACATCGTCGGCAATCCCGGCGAAGCCGACGGCAACGGCTATCTGTCGATCCTGTCGATGGACGGCAAGCTAGTCACGCAACACTGGACCGACGGCATGGACGCGCCCAAGGGCATGGCGATTGTCGGCGGCAAACTCTACGTCGCCGACCTCACCCATGTGCGCGTCGTCGATCTCGCAAGCGGCAAGCTAACATCGACGATCGACGTGCCGAACGCGGTCTTCCTCAACGACGTGACCGCCGACGCGTCCGGCAAGATCTATGTCACGGATATGCTTGCCGATACGATCTATCGCATCGACGGCGACCGGCCCGAACCGTTCGTCAGGGATGCGGCGCTTGCTTCGCCGAATGGCATCTTCGCCGATGGCGGCCGGCTGATCGTCGCTTCCTGGGGCAAGGGCATCAAGCCCGACTTCAGCACCGCGGAGCCGGGCGGCCTGCTCTCGGTCGATCTTGCTACCAAGGCCGTTTCGCCACTGCCCGGCGCGGAAAAGTTTGCCAACCTCGATGGCGTCGTTGCCATCGGCGGCAGCATCTACGCCACCGCGTATATGACCGGCACGCTCTACCGCTACAAAGCCGGCGGCACGCCGCAAGCGGTTGCGACGTTCAAGCCGGGCAGCGCCGACATCGGCACCGACGGCAAGTCGACAATCTTCGTGCCGCTGATGAACGACGGCGAGATCGCGGCATTGGGCCTCGACTAAGCCAGCCATCGGCTCAGGCGGCGGGCGCGGCTTTCTTCAGCTGCGCCCGCGATCCGTGATCGAGGCGGCATAAGTCACCAGCGGCTGCTTGACGCCGTGGTTGATCAGCATGCGGCGTATCTGCGGCGAAGCGCCTGATATAATGAAGCGAACGCCGGCGCGGCTCGCCTTGTGGGCCGCACCCTCGATGACATTGGCCGCCGTTGAATCGAAGAACGGCACCGCCGAACAGTCGAGGATGAAGTTCCTGCGCTGGCGCGGTCGGCGACGTCTTCCTGCGCCAAGGATTGATCGTCTGCCTCCAAACATGCAGCACTCTTTGCCAGCCGATGCGCTGTCATGCTACAAACCTCGGCATCGTTTGGCGGGACATCCACTGCGATCCCGATTTCACAGGCACGACTTCAAAAGGATGAGCGGGTGAAGATATTCAAAGCGTTGGCGACCTCGACAGCCTTGCTGTCGATGGTTTTCCTGCTGGCAGGCTGCGGTCATGGCCTGATCAATAGGCTGATTTGAGTCAGGTGCCGTCGGCCCGCCCAAGCCATCGCTGCAGGAACCGTGCCGCAAGCCAGCACAGCATCGCCCAGGCAAAGCCGGCGCACCAGCCGGCCAATACGTCGGACGGCCAGTGGACGCCGAGATAGATGCGGCTGATGCCGACCACCACCGTCGTCAGCACCGCCAGCCCGAGTACATAGATCTTCGTTGTCCGCCCGGGCAAAAACCGCGCCGCCATGCTGCCCAGCGTCAAATATGTCACCGCCGACAGCATGGCGTGGCCGCTCGGAAACGAAAGCGATGCCACATCGGCGAGATGCGAGACCAGATCAGGGCGCGGTCGGTCGATATCGAATTTCAGCACGCTTGACAGGAGCTGGCCGCCCGCTACCGCGACGAACATGAGAAGCGCCGCGCCTGGCCTGCGGATAAGGAGCAGATAGACGATCATTGCTGCCGTGATCAGCACCAGTACGCTGGCGCTGCCGAGGCTGGTGATGTCGCGCATCGCCCCTTCCAGCCACGCCGGTCCGATCGGATTGTCAGGCTGCCCGGCCTCGCGGAAGGCAAGCAGGATTTCGGTGTCGAAGGCATGCGGCGTGGTGGCCCGCGCCAGCTCCATCAGCTCCTCGAACCCCCACAGCCCGCCGGCAATGACCAGCCCGGCAAGCAGAACCGGGAACTCCAGCCAGTTGCGCAGTCTGCTTGCAATCTTCTTCATCGGCCCGATCGCAGTTACAGCCTTTGCAGATAGGGCCCGAGCGTGATCAGCGCCACAGCTGCGATGGCAAGCACGATGCCGGTTGCCTGTAAGGCATTGACGCGCTCGCCGAAGAAGACCAGCGCCACCACATTCACCGACACCAGCTGGATCACCGCCGACAGGCTGAACGACACCGACATGCCGAATTCACGGATCAGCCTCAGCATGATCAGATTGCCCAGCGAATAGAGCGCCAACGTCAGCACAATCTTGCCGAGGCTCGGCGCCAGCCCCCACTGTTTTGCGGCCATCGCCGCCAGCAGGAAGATCACCGTCGAAACGCAGAGCTGCCCAAGTCCCCAGAAACTCACTTTTGTTCTCTCCCGATGTGTCCCTACGCGCCTGCCGCAGCTCTTGTTTCCGAAGCGCCGGTCGCGGTCAAGCGGGCCCGATGTTGGACACGAAATCGCAGATGGTAATTAGCCGGCATGTCATCAAACTGTGACCTGCCGGCGATACCGGATTGGCCAGGCAACACGCTCCAGCAATCCATCCAGCCAGAGGCAGGCCCACTATGACCGAACATCGCTCCCCTGACGCCCATTTCCGCACCAGCCTGCTCGAGGAAAACGATGGGCCAGGAGCCAATCCCACCGACAACCGCACCATGGGTGAGATCATCGCCGCGCGGTTCTCGCGCCGCGGCTTCCTCAAGGGCTCGCTTGCCGTCTCGGCCATAGCCGCTACCGTCAGCCCGCTGGCGCTGATCACCGCCGACAATGCCCGCGCCGCCGAAGGCTCCGCCTTCGCTTTTGACGAGCTCGAGGCCGGCATCGACGACAAGCATCACGTCGCACCCGGCTATGACGCCGATGTACTGCTGCGCTGGGGCGATCCGCTGTTCGCCGATTCGCCGGAATTCGATCCGACAAAACAGTCGGCGGAAGCCCAGGCCAGACAATTCGGCTACAACAACGACTATGTCGGCTATATCCCGATCGACGGCTCGGCCGAGCACGGCCTGCTGGTGGTCAACCACGAATACACCAATCCGCACCTGATGTTTCCGGGCCTCGTCACCATCGTCGACGGCAAGGCCAAGCAGGCGCCCCTCAGCAAGGAACAAGTCGACGTCGAGATGACGGCGCATGGCGGCACTATCGTCGAGATACGCAAGGTATCAGGCAAATGGCAGGTCGTTCGCGACGGCAAGCTCAACCGCCGCATCACCTCCAACACCGAGATCGCGCTCTCCGGCCCGGTCGCCGGCCACGACCGCGTCAAGACCAGCGCCGATCCGACCGGCACGAAGGTCATCGGCACCATCAACAATTGCGCCGGCGGCGTCACGCCATGGGGCACCTATGTCATGGCCGAGGAGAACATCCACGGCTATTTCTCGGGCGAGCTGCCGCAGGGGCATAAGGAAGCCGCCAATTACAAGCGCCTCGGCATTCCCGAAGGTGCCTATGAATGGGCAGCGCATTACGACCGTTTCGATATCGGCAAGGAGCCGAACGAGCCGAACCGCTTCGGCTGGATCGTCGAGGTCGACGTCCAGGATCCGACTTCGGCGCCGAGGAAGCGCACCGCGATGGGGCGCTTCAAGCATGAGGGCGCCGAATCGATCGTCGCCAAGGATGGCCGTGTCGTCTTCTATCTCGGTGACGACGAGCGCTTCGACTACGCCTATAAGTTCGTTACCACAGGCAAGTTCAATCCGGACGACCGCGCCGCCAACATGGATTTGCTCGACGACGGCACCTTGCATGTCGCCAAGTTTGCCGACGACGGTTCGGTCGAGTGGCTGCCGATCGTCTTCGGCCAGGGGCCGCTGACGGCGGAGAACGGCTTTGCCGGCCAGGCCGATGTGCTGATCGAGACGCGCCGCGCCGCCGACCTGCTCGGCGCCACCAAGATGGACCGTCCGGAAGACATCCAGCCCAATGCCGCCAACGGCAAGGTCTACGTCATGCTGACCAACAATTCGAAACGAAAAGCCGACCAGGTTGACGCCGCCAACCCACGTGCCGAGAACGCCTTTGGCCATATCATCGAGATCGTCGAGGACGGCGGCGATTTCACTGCGACAAAGGGCAAGTGGGAAATCCTGCTGAAATGCGGCGATCCCGCTGTGGCCGACGTCGGCGCCACCTTCTCGACCGCAACCACCGCCAATGGCTGGTTCGGGATGCCGGATAATTGCGCGGTCGATTCGGCCGGCCGCCTCTGGGTCGCCACCGACGGCCAAGGCCCGAAAGCCACCGGCCGCACCGATGGTCTGTGGGCTGTCGATACGGAGGGGACGGCACGGGCGACATCAAAGCTGTTCTTCCGCGTGCCGATCGGCGCCGAAATGTGCGGTCCCCTGTTTGCGCCGGACGACCAGACCGCCTTCGTTGCCGTCCAGCATCCGGGCGACGGCGGCGAGGACTGGGAGGCTTTCGGCCGTCCGTCCTACTATGAGGATTTGTCGACGCGCTGGCCCGACTTCAAGCCGGACGTGCCGGTGCGCCCGGCGGTCGTTGCCATCACCAGGCAAGGCGGCGGCAAGATCGCGGTCTGACACGCAGCAAGGTCTTGCAGTCTCAAGGAAGGATTTCGGCCATACGAAATCCTTCCTTCCGATACGGGATGCATCCATGCTGGGCATCATGCGCCGACTAATCATTCGGTGCGCTGAACCACGGCCACATTCATTGTGCTTCGCAATCTGAAGCCAATGGACTCGTATAGTGTAATGGCCGCGGCGTTGCTGGCATAGGCGTGGAGATAGGGAACTTCGCCGCGCGCCACTATCCGGTTTGCCACGAATAGGGACAGCAGCTTGCCCAGGCCACCGCCGCGAAATTCCGGATGTGAGCACACCCCGCTGAGTTCGGTATAGCCAGGTTGCTTCATGCGCTCGCCGGCCATTGCCGCAAGCCTGCCCTCGATTTTCACACCCCAAAAATCGCCCAGGCTCAAGGCTTCGAGCGTGAATGGGCCAGGCTTGGTGAGCAATGCCAGGGCGAGCATCTCAGCAGCATCGTCTCGGGTCAGACGATGCACGCGCGGGGCGGAGACGATCTGCAATGGCTGCTCGGCGATCATCTGAACCCCGGCTGCGGTCGAAGTCGCGGAAAGCCCCGTGGGCAGAGCAATCGCGTCCGCTTGAAGCAGGATCACACTCTCGCCCGGGGAGACAAGGTTTTCGAGCGCCCGCAGGCTTTCCGGGTCGTCCGCGCCAGTGGCGGCGAAAGGGACGATCGACGGCCGATATCGCATGGCGAGGTTGTCACCCTCCGCGAAGGCCCGATGTCGCGTCTGAAGCGCGCTCCAGATAGGGCGGTCGAGCAGATGTCTCATTGCGCGGCACCCTCAGGCTTATTTACACGACGGTCGAGAGGGGCAGCGGCGAGGCCGTCCTCGATGGCAGCCAGCTGCTCAAGAAGCGGCCCCGAAAAACCTGCGCACAAATCCGCGACCACGTTCTCGATGCAAGGCCAGACGTCGCGCTTTGCGACATCGACCAGCCGCCGGCCGTCCCGAGTAAGCGAGACGATCCTGCGCCGCTGGTCATCGGTCGACGGACTGACCTCGAGCAGTCCCAATCCGGCCAGAAGCGAGACGCTTCGCGTTACGCCTGGCTGCGCGATGCCAAGGGATTGCGCCAGTTCCCCGACCGACAGCGGACCCAGCCTGTCGAGCGCGGCCAGCAGCGGGTATTGGCTCGCCTGAACCGGGACATCCAGCCTGTCGAGCAAGCGCTGCGCCTCCGCTTGCAGTTGCTCGCCTATACGCTTTAGCCTGCTGCCCAGGCACAGGAAGCCAAGCGATCGTATGACGTCTTCCATAGGTCAATTCATCCCATGAACATCGATAACATGATATATAACAATGCATGAAAAGCAAGATCGAGGCATTCAAGCGCGGGTTCCAGGCATCGGGCGCAGGCCTATGTCGCCTTCGGCAAGGAAAGGTCGATCGATAAGGCTGCTTCGCCTGGACGAGGCCCGTTCGATCAGTTGCGCAGCCGGTAGCCGGTCCTGAAGATCCAGGCGACGATCGCTATGCAGATGAGCAGGAAGACCACCGTCATGCCGAGGCTGACGCCGACCGAAACGTCGGACTTGCCGTAGAAGCTCCAGCGGAACCCACTGACCAGGTAGACCACCGGGTTGAACAGCGTCACCGTGCGCCAGATGCCGGGCAGCATGTTGATCGAATAGAAGCTGCCGCCGAGGAAGGTCAGCGGCGTGATGATCAGCAGCGGCACCAGCTGCAGCTGCTCGAAGCTCTTCGCCCAGATGCCGATGATAAAGCCGAACAGGCTGAAGGTCACCGCCGTCAGCACCAGGAAGGCGAGCATCCAGAACGGATGCTCGATCGTCAGCGGCACGAACAGCGAGGCCGTCGCCAGGATGATCAGGCCAAGCACGATCGACTTTGTCGCCGCGCCCCCGACATAGGCGATGACGATCTCCAGATAGGACACCGGCGCGGACAGCAATTCGTAGATCGAGCCGACGAATTTCGGAAAATAGATGGCGAAGGAGGCGTTGGAGATCGATTGCGTCAGCAGCGACAGCATGATCAGCCCCGGTACGATGAAGGCGCCGTAGCTGATGCCGTCGATCTCGGTGATGCGCGAGCCGATGGCCGAACCGAAGACGACGAAATAGAGCGACGTCGAAATGACCGGCGAAACGATGCTCTGCAGCACAGTGCGAAGGGCGCGCGCCATCTCCACCCGATAGATCGCCCATACCGCATGAAGATTCATGGCCGCGCGCGGGTTCATGCCGGTTTCCTCACCAGATTGACGAAGATCTCCTCGAGCGAGCTGTTTTCCGTATCGATGTCGCGGAACTGGATGCCGGCCGCCTCGAGCTCGCGGATCAGCGAGGCGACGCCCGGCCGTTCGCTCTGGTTGTCATAAGTATAGGTCAGCTGTCCGCCATCCGGCGAAAGCTCCAGCGCGTAGTGCGAAAAAGCATCGGGAACGGTGGCCAGGGGACTGCGCAGTTCCAGCACAAGCCGTTTGCGGCCAAGCTTGCGCATCAGCTCGGCCTTGTCCTCCACCAGCACGATCTCGCCGCGGTTGATGACGCCGACGCGGTCGGCCATCGCCTCGGCTTCTTCGATGTAATGCGTGGTCAGGATGATGGTGACGCCGTCTTCGCGCAGCCGGCGCACCATCGCCCACATGTCCTGGCGCAGTTCGACATCGACGCCTGCCGTCGGTTCGTCGAGGAACAGGATGCGCGGCTCGTGCGACAGCGCCTTGGCAATCATCAGCCGGCGCTTCATGCCGCCGGACAGCGTGATCGCCTTGGCGTCCTTCTTGTCCCAGAGCGACAGGTCGCGCAGCACCTTTTCGACGAACGCCCTGTCCGCCGGCTTGCCGAACAGGCCGCGGCTGTAGTTAACCGTCGCCCACACGCTCTCGAAGGCGTCGATGGTCAGTTCCTGCGGCACCAGCCCGATCAGACTGCGCGCGGCGCGGTAGTCGCGGTTGATGTCATGGCCGTCGACGGTGACGGAACCCGACGAGCGGTTGACGATGCCGCAGACGATCGAGATCAGCGTTGTCTTGCCGGCGCCATTCGGCCCGAGCAGCGCAAAGATCTCGCCGCGCACGATGTCGAGATTGATCTCCTTCAGCGCCTTGAAGCCGGTGGCGTAGGTCTTGGTGACCCCGGAAATCGAGATGATCGGCTGCATGGCTGAAAACGACTGCTTGAAACAGAGTTGTTGATTTAATCCGCTGAATGTCGGTTCGCAAATCCGGATGTCAATGGCGCTCCTGACAGTTCTGGACCATCGAGGTTCGCCGGAATAGGCAACACCTGCCCGGTCGTCCAGCCAAATTCCACGCAAAAGCAGATTAACCGCACTGCGGCGTTCCGCCTCGCGGCGGGACGCCGCTTTGACCGTCCGGTGCATCAAGCCTATCCTTCAACAAACAAGCAGCAGCCGGAGCCGCCATGGACCCGCTCATTCTGTCGCGCATACAGTTCGGCGCGAACATCTCGTTCCACATCCTGTTCCCGGCGATCACCATCGCGCTCGGCTGGGTGCTGCTGTTCTTCAAGCTCCGCTACAACGCGACAAACGATTCCGCCTGGATGCGCGCTTATTTCACCTGGGTTAAGGTATTCGCGCTGTCCTTCGCCATGGGCGTGGTTTCCGGCGTCACCATGAGTTTTCAGTTCGGCACCAACTGGCCGGGCTATATGGAGACGGTCGGCAACATTGCCGGCCCGCTGCTGGCCTACGAAATCTTGACCGCCTTCTTCCTCGAGGCGGCGTTCCTCGGCATCATGCTGTTCGGCTTCCGCCGTGTCTCGAACCGCGTCCACACGCTGGCGACGGTGCTGGTGGCCGGCGGCACCACCTTGTCCGCCTTCTGGATCATCGCGCTCAATTCGTGGATGCAGACGCCGGCCGGCTTCGAAATGCGCGATGGTGTTGCGCACGCCACCGACTGGTGGGCCGTTGTCTTCAATCCGTCCATGCCCTACCGGCTCGTCCATATGCTGCTTGCTTCGGGCCTGACCGTCTCGTTCCTGGTCGCCGGCCTGTCGGCGCTGCGCTATCTCTACGGCGATCGCTCGGAATCGATGTGGAAGGCGCTGCGCACCGGCGTCTTCACCGCCGCGATCCTGATCCCGATCCAGATCTTTGCCGGCGACCAGCACGGCCTCAACACGCTGGAACACCAGCCGCAGAAGATCGCCGCGATGGAGGCCAACTGGAACACCGGTCCCAACGTGCCGCTGGTGCTGTTTGCGCTTCCAGATGAAGCGGCCAAGGAGAACAGGTTCGAGCTCACCATTCCCGACGGCGCCAGCCTCATCCTCAGGCACAGCGCCGGCGGCATCGTACCGGGGCTGAACGATTATACCGGCAACCATCCCCCGGTATTTCCGGTGTTCTGGGGCTTTCGCATCATGGTCGGCACCGGCCTCCTGATGCTCGCCGTCTCCTGGTCGGCGGCCTTCTTCCTCAAGCGCCGCCACGGCCTGCCCAAGCCGCTGGCGCTTGTCATGGTGCCGATGGCGCTGTCCGGCTGGCTGGCGACGCTGGCCGGCTGGTACACCACCGAGATCGGCCGCCAGCCCTGGCTGGTCACCGGCGTGCTGCGTACCGCCGATGCTGTCGGGCCGGTCGCCGGCAGCCATGTCGCACTGTCGCTCGCGGTCTATCTCATCCTCTATGTGCTGCTCTTGATCGCCTATCTCGGCGTGTTGGTGCATCTGGCATTGAAGGCGGCGAAGGATGGTGACACCTCGCCGCTACCGGGCGTCATGAACAGGCCGCTGTCGCAGCCGGTTGCGCAACCAGGAGAAACATCATGAGCTTCGACTGGCCGACCCTGCTGCCTCTGATCTTCGCCGGCCTGATGGGCCTCGCTATCCTGATCTACGTCATCCTCGACGGCTTCGATCTCGGCATCGGCATCCTGTTCGCCGCAGCCGAAGACACCGAACAGGATACGATGATCGCCGCCATCGGCCCGTTCTGGGACGCTAACGAGACCTGGCTGGTGCTGGCGGTGGGCTTGCTGCTGGTCGCCTTTCCATTGGCGCACGGCACCATTCTGACGGCGCTCTACATTCCGGTCTTCGTGCTGCTGGTCGGCTTGATCCTGCGCGGCGTCGCCTTCGATTTCCGCGCCAAGGTGCCGGCCGGCAGGAAGCACCGCTGGAACCGCATCTTCTTCCTCGGCTCGGTCATCGCTTCGCTGGCGCAAGGTTATATGCTCGGCGTCTATGTGCTCGGCCTCGACGTCGGCCCTGGCGGCATGGCGTTCGGCGCGCTGGTGGCGCTCTGCCTTGCCGCGGCCTACGCGGCGATGGGCGCGGCCTGGGTCATCTATAAGACCGAAGGCGATCTGCAGAAGAAGGCGGTGCTGTGGCTGCGCACGGCGTTGGTGCTGACCGCGCTCGGCATGGTCGCGGTATCGCTGGCCACGCCCTTTGCCAGCGCGCGCATCTTCGACAAATGGTTCGTCTGGCCGGCCATGCTCTATTTGTCGCCGCTGCCGATCCTGTCGGCAGTGCTGTTCCTGTGGCTGTGGCGCCAGACCTTCCATCTGCCGAAGCCCGACGACCGCCACGCGCTGCTCCCGTTCCTGACATTGGCCGCGATCTTCACGCTCGGCTTTGCCGGCCTCGCCTGGTCGTTCTACCCCTTCGTGGTGCCCGACCGGCTGACCATCTGGCAGGCTGCTTCGGCACCCGAAAGCCTGGCCGTCATCCTGGTCGGGACGGTCGTCGTGCTGCCGATCATCATCTTCTATTCGTTCTTTGCCTACCGGGTGTTCGCCGGCAAGGCGACGGATCTGACCTATGACTGACCGGTATCGCCGTCGCCTGAAACAGAATATTCATCTTCAAGCGGAATAACCTTCTCTGGCCGGCCCAGCAGAATCGCCGGCAAGAAGAAGGGCAACAGAATGAACCCCTTTTCTGCGGCAGGACAGGATCGGCTGCTGCTTTTGCTGATCCGGACGGTCGCGCTGATCGGCGCACTCGCGCTTGCCGGCCTGCTGCCGGCCATGCCGCAGGCGCATGCCCAGGACGCGGCCAACTGGACGGGCGTGTGGGACACGAAGTGGCGCGGCGGCGGCGCCCAGATCAAGTTCGAGCAGACGGGCACTGACGTAAAGGGCGTGTACCCGCTTTATAACGGCCGTATCGAGGCCAAGGCCGAAGGCGACAAGCTTGTCGGCCACTGGTTCGAAGGCGACCGCCAGGGCGCCTTCACCTTCGTCCAATCGCCTGACGGCGGCAGCTTCATGGGCCGCTTCGATGCCGCCACCGCCGAATGGTGGACAGGTGTGCGCGTCAGCGCCGTCGAGGACGTCCGTGTCGACCAGTCGAGCCCGATGAGCACCATGCGCTCGTTCCTGCAGACAATGAACGAGAGCGGCGCCGACAATGTGCCGCGCGCCACCGGTGGCGGCATGGGTCTTGCCGGTCTGGCAGCGGGTCTCGTCGACGTCACCGAGGCCGACCGCGGCGGCCTCAACATGCCCGATTACACCAAGCTTCTGTTCACCGTCATCGACAACGCGACGTTCCGTCTGTGGAGCATGCCGCATGATGCGATTTCCGGAGACGAGGTGACGGCGACGCTGCCGCAATACGGCACCAGGATCTCCTTCGACGTCACTTTTCGTCGCAAGAATGGCGACTGGTTCATCGTCGGGCCGCCACTTGCCCAGCTCCAGGCCAAGCTCGCCGAATTCCAGGAAGCGCGTGGCGAAGCCGTCGACATGGTCGACGATCCGAGCAGGCTCGCCTCGCCGCGCGACACGTTCAAGGTATTGTTGAGCGGCCTCACCGAAGCCGGCGACCCGGCGCAGGCGGCGCTCGACCTGCGCAACTACAGTCAGGCGGTGCGTGGCGACGAGGCGTTCCTGCTCGAGCGCTATCTCAAAAAGGTCATCGACCGCATCGGCTACGTCTATTGGCAGGAGATCCCCGACGATCCGAAGAGCAACACCCCCTTCGTCTATTTCGAGCATCCCGTCGGCAACATCGTCATCGGCCCGGTCGAGACTGAGAAGGGCAAGATCTGGCAGTTCACGCCCGAGACGCTCGCCCACATCCGCGCGCTCTACGCCGATGTCGAAGACGTGCCGGTGGCGCCGGAATTCGCCGCCTTCGCCAGCACCGACCCGTTCTTCATCGCCCGTGGCCTCGCCCGCGAGATCAGCCCCGGCCTGCTCACCCGCGCCGGCCCGATGGAGCGCTGGCAATGGTCGATGCTCGGCCTTGCCGCACTGGCCGGCATCGTCTTCGGCTTCATCGCCAATGCGCTGATTTCCTTGTTTGTGCGAAGGACGGACAGCCCGGCCTTCTTCCGCATTGTCGAATGGGCGGTGCGCTCGATCGTGCTTGGCTTCTTCCTGCTGTTGACGCTGCGCCCGCTCGGTCTGCCGCAAGTGGTCGCCGCCCCGGTCAAGGCAATCGCCTGGAGCCTGGTCGTGATCGGCGCCGTGCCGGTGGTCTGGCACCTGATCGGCAAGGTCGCCGACCATTACCGTGGACTGTGGCAGGTGCCCGGCTATCACGACACGCTGATTTCGCTGTCCACCGGCGTGGCGCGCGTCGCCGTGCTGGTCGTCGCCTTCCTGCTGCTGGCCGAAGTGCTCGCCATCCCCTACGAAGGCGTCATCGCCGGTCTCGGCATCGGCGGTCTGGCGGTGGCGCTGGCCGCGCAGCCGACGCTGCAGAACTTCCTCTCCGGCCTGACGCTCTATGCCGATCGGCCGGTCAGCGTCGGCGACTTCTGCAAGTTCGGCGACCAGTCCGGCACGATCGAGCATATCGGCATGCGCTCCACCCGCATCCGGTCGCTCGACCGCACGATCATCTCGGTGCCAAACTCGGATTTCGCCGGCATGCAGATCGAGAACTACGCGCATCGCGACCGCACCCGGTTCGCGACGACGCTGCAGCTGCGCTACGAAACGACGCCCGATCAGCTACGTTACGTCCTGGCCGAGCTGCGCAAGCTGCTGATTGCCCATCCGCGCGTCATCGATGAGCCGTGCCGCGTGCGCTTTGCCGGCTTCGGCGCCTATTCGCTCGATATCGACGTGTTCACTTATATCAAAACCGCCGACGTGGCCGATTTTCAAGCCATCCGCGAGGACATCCTGTTGTCCATGATCAACATCATGGATGATGCCGGCGCGCAGTTCGCCTTCCCTTCGTCACTGGAATACAGAGCCACCGACCTTCCGGTCGACGACGAAAAACGCATCGCCGCGGAGAAAAGGGTCAGCGATTGGCGCGAGACGGAAAACCTGCCTTTCCCCGACTTCAGCCAGATCGACAAATTCGCGTTCAACAACACACTTGCCTACCCGCCTGAGGGTTCGGCGCATTATCGTGAGACAGAACCCGACCCGGACTCGGCCGAGGCAAAGGCGACGCTGGAGAAGGTGCGCTGGAGCCTGCCCTGGAAAAAGGGGGAGTAGTGCGAAGCGCGGAAACTGCTGATCTCCCCCCTTGAGGGGGAGATGTCGCTGAAAGCGACAGAGGGGGTCGCCGCGCGTGGAGTGCCAACTTCGTCTTCCTCGATATGCTGGACCGCGTCGCGCCAACCGAACCGACCCCCTCTGGCCTGCCGGCCATCTCCCCCTCAAGGGGGGAGATCAGCAGGCCCCCCGCAAAAGCTCAGCTCTTGTTGGCGGCCAGCACCAGCACCGGCTTTTCGCTGTAGAGGTTGGGGAACAGCCGCTTCAGATTCTCGACCTTGGGCAGATCGTTGTAGACGATATAGGGATAGGTCGGGTTGAGCGTCAGAAAGTCCTGGTGATAGTCCTCGGCCGGATAGAAGGTCTTGCCGGTCTCCAGCGTCGTCACGATCGGCTTGGGAAACACCTTGGCCTTGTCGAGCTGGGCGATGTAGCCTTCGGCGATCTTTTTCTGCGTGTCGTTTTCGGCAAAGATCGTCGAACGGTACTGGGTGCCGCTGTCCGGCCCCTGGTAGTTCAGCTGCGTCGGATTGTGCGCGACCGAGAAATACACCTGCAGCAGCTGGCCGTAGGTCACCTCGGACGGCTCGTAGGTAATCTCGACGGATTCGGCATGGCCCGTCCGGCTGGTGCCGACCATTTCATAGACGGCCGTGTCCTTGTCGCCGCCGGCATAGCCGGAAACGGCGCTGGTGACGCCGTTGACGTGCTGGAACACGCCTTGCACACCCCAGAAGCAGCCGCCGGCGAAGACCGCCTTTTCGGTGCCGGCGGTGGCCTTCTCGTCCAATGCCGGCGGCGGGATCACCACCGCGTCTTCGGCCGAGACTGCCGGCGTCTGCCAGAGCACGGCCGCGGCGGCCGTGAGGATGAGCGCGGCAAGTGCTGCTTTTGCGAAATTCGACGATCGTTTCAGGGCTCCGGTCATGTCTGATCTCCCATGATGCTGGTGTGGATTATACGACGGATAGGTCCGCCGGGCTCTCACATTGCTGTGCGCATCGCCTATTTGGCCGGAGCCATGGCATCGCAGGCCTTGGTCGCTTCGGCTTTCTTCATGGCGTCCGTCTCGGCGGCGGCCTTGGCCATGCAGTCGGCCTTCATCGGATCTGTCGCCTTCATCGCGGTCGTGGCCATCGCGTCAGCCGCCATGGCGCCGGCCGGCTTCATTGCGTCCGTTGCCGGTTTCATGGCGTTTGTTGCCATGGCGTTCGCCGGCTTCATCGCATCTTCGGCCCGCGCCGCGCCTCCTGCGAACAGCGCCGTCGAGCAAAGTGCGAAGGCGAGTGCCGCCAGGGTCGGGCGATTGGTCAAAGGATTGGTCATGATGATCTCCTAGGGTTTGGCAGGGGTTGACGGCATGCAGCGGCGCCGCTGCGGCGTTGCGCAAATTTCGGAACGGGTTCTAATTCGCTGCGGCAGCGAGGATCGGCCCGCCGCCCGGCACCTGCACCAGCACCGCTGTGCTGAGGCCGCCCGTCGCCGCCGGCAGCGGCAGTGCGGTGGCGTCGCCGGTCCAACTGCCCAGCCTGGTCAGCGAATGCACGACATTGGCGTGCGGCAGCGTGCGGCCGGTGTTTTCTCCGCGCGCCACCGGCACCTCGACGACGCCCTTGCCGTAACGCACCAGCCAGACATCGGCCCTGCCGCCGGGCACCGGACCGGCGCCGATGCTGACCTTTCCGCCGGCGAGCGACAACGAAGGTCCGTCAGCGTGGCCGCCACTCGAAATCAGCTGCTCGATCTCGCCCGGCCTGGCGCCGACGGCATCGGCCCTGCCGTTGACCACCACTTGCGGCGTGAACGGGCCGGAACGGCCGAGCGACGGTTCATAGCGGACCTGGCGCTGCGTGAATTCTTCTTTGCCGAATGTGTCCTTCCAGCCGAGATAGTCCCAGTAGGTGACGTTGAAGGACAGCGCCAGCACGCCGGGCCGGTCCTTGACCTTGATCAGATTGGCGTTGGCCGGCGGACAGGACGAGCAGCCCTGGCTGGTGAACAGCTCTACGACGGTCAGCGTCTGGCCGGCGGCCGCGCTGGTTGCCGACAGCACAGTCGCGGAAAACAGTGCCGCGGCGAGCCCCATCAGGGCTGTGCTTCGTTCCGATCCGGTCATCGCTGTTCTCCTGTGCGGTTCCATGTCCACACTTCGCCGCCGACACACGGTTCGTTACAGCATCACCGCTTCGTGATTGAGGAGAAGTCCGAGTTCCTAGAGCATTAGCGAGAGCCGAGGGGATGTCCGATCTCCCCCCTTGAGGACCCACAAGGGGGAGATCGGCACTCAAGTCGCCCCTATTGTGTGAGCACGGTTTCCGAAGGCCGCTTGTTGAACGCGCACTTGCCGGTCACAAAATAGGAAAAATCGGCATCGTCTATGGTGTTGTTGGTAAGTGATCCGCCATCTTCCCACGCTTGACTGCTGGTGATGCCGCACGGCACGGCCTCAAAGATGTCGACAGTCGTATTGGCCAGCGTCTTGACCTTGTCGATAAACAATCGGTCGGACGTGGCCGGATCGTCCGATCGCAGGGTTTCTTTCGTGCCCGAGGCCAGATAGCCGCCGCCAAGACCAGGATTGGGATTCGGAATCTTCATCTCCAGAGACAGGTTATCCATGTCCTTCACGTCGATCACCGCACCGGCGCCGGTCGCGGGATACATCGTGTTGACGCAGGTGGTTGCGTATTTCCTGGTACCGCTGATCTGAGTGATTGTGCCGGTGGGCAAGCCATAGAAGCTGGTCACCGTGACGGTCGTGCATACTTGTTTCTGGACCAGCGTCTCCGTCGTTCCGTTGATCGTGTAAACAGAGGACGTCCCGTAGCCTTTGGGATCGCCAAACCTGTTGTACGCGTAGGAGATCCTCATCAGCTTGTTGGCCGCCGCGTCACCTGGTTTGGTGCCGTAGAGCGTCACCGTCTTGTCCCACCAGCCAGAGATCTTGTCGACCTTGAACGTGGCTTGCACCAATGCCGGCCGCTTTGTCACTGCCGACGCAACGCCGATCTGCACCGTGTTGATCCTGGCGATCTGCATGAAATTCGTCGGCATGGCAAAGCCGGCCGAAGCCTTGATGCTGGCGGCGCCGTCGGTGGCGACGACGAAGCTGTCGAGCTTGGCCGTGCCTTGCCCGCCATTGGCCAGGTATGCCTCCTGCAGTTTTACCTGGCGGTCCGCCAGTGAGGTGTCCGTCGAAAGCGTCGTGATCGACAGCGACGCTGCATCGAGGGCGTTCTGCATCGATGCCCTGGTTGAAACCGCAGAGGTATAGTCGATGGAAAAACCCAATGCGGCAACCATCGGGATAAGCAAGATGGCGAGCAATGGCGCGAACGAGCCGCTCACCGATCTGAGAAATTTGCGTGCTGACAACGGCATTCCGATCCCCCCGAAACGGCGATGGCCAGTGGGCTATCACGCCGGGCGCGAACTATGCTCTAATCTCATGGATCAAAGTTTAACGACTTTGCCGCCCCGCCGCCGCACCCGCGCCCCGCCGCTTGCCGATGTAGCGTGCCCCTGCTAAAGCGCGCCGCATGACCACGCCGATCAAAAACATCCGCAACTTCTCCATCGTTGCCCATATCGACCATGGCAAATCCACGCTTGCCGACCGGCTGATCCAGTCGACCGGCGGGCTGGAGCTGCGCGACATGAAGGAGCAGGTGCTGGACTCGATGGACATCGAGCGCGAGCGCGGCATCACCATCAAGGCGCAGACGGTGCGGCTGAAATACCGCGCCAACAATGGCGAGGACTATATCCTCAACCTGATCGACACGCCCGGCCATGTCGACTTCGCCTATGAAGTGTCGCGCTCGCTCGCCGCCTGCGAAGGTTCACTGCTGGTCGTCGACGCCTCGCAAGGCGTCGAGGCGCAGACGCTGGCCAATGTCTACCAGGCGATCGACAACAACCACGAGATCGTCGTGGTGCTGAACAAGGTCGACCTGCCCGCCGCCGAGCCCGAGCGCATCCGCGAACAGGTCGAGGAGGTGATCGGCATCGACGCCTCCAACGCCGTGCTGATTTCGGCCAAGACCGGCCTCGGCATTCCCGACGTGCTCGAAGCGATCGTCAACGATCTGCCGCCGCCGCGCGAGGGCGACATCGCGGCCCCGCTGAAGGCGATGCTGGTCGACAGCTGGTACGACGCCTATCTCGGCGTTATCGTGCTGGTCCGCATCATCGACGGCGTGCTGAAGAAGGGCCAGACCATCCGCATGATGGGCACCGGCGCCAGGTACCTGGTCGAGCGCACCGGCGTCTTTACGCCCGCCCGCATCAATGTCGACGAGCTCGGCCCCGGCGAGTTCGGCTTCTTCACCGGCTCGATCAAGGAAGTCGCCGACACTCGCGTCGGTGACACCATCACCGAGGACAAGCGCCCGACGGCACAGGCCCTGCCCGGCTTCAAGCCGGCGCAGCCGGTGGTGTTCTGCGGCCTGTTCCCGGTCGACGCCGCCGATTTCGAGGATCTGCGCGCCGCCGTCGGCAAGCTGCGCCTCAACGACGCCTCCTTCTCCTTTGAAATGGAAACCAGCGCCGCGCTCGGCTTCGGCTATCGCTGCGGCTTCCTTGGCCTGCTGCATCTCGAAATCATCCAGGAGCGGCTGGAGCGCGAATTCAATCTCGATCTCATCGCCACCGCGCCTAGCGTCGTCTACCGCCTGCTGTTGAACGACGGCACGGTCAAGGAACTGCACAACCCGGCCGACATGCCCGACGTGGTCAAGATTTCGGCCATCGAGGAGCCGTGGATCCGCGCCACCATCCTCACCCCGGACGACTATCTCGGCGGCATCCTGAAACTCTGCCAGGACCGGCGCGGCATCCAGGCCGACCTGTCCTATGTCGGCAAGCGCGCCATGCTGATCTACGACCTGCCGCTCAACGAAGTCGTCTTCGACTTCTACGACCGGCTGAAGTCGATCTCCAAGGGCTACGCCTCCTTCGACTATCACCTGACCGACTATCGCGAGGGCGACCTGGTCAAAATGTCGATCCTGGTCAATGAGGAGCCGGTCGACGCGCTATCGATGCTGGTCCACCGCACGGCGGCGGAAAAGCGCGGCCGCCAGATGTGCGAGAAGCTGAAGGAGTTGATCCCGCATCATCTGTTCAAGATCCCGATCCAGGCGGCGATCGGCGGCAAGGTCATCGCCCGCGAGACCATCTCGGCGCTGCGCAAGGACGTCACCGCCAAATGCTACGGCGGCGACGTATCACGCAAGCGCAAGCTGCTCGACAAGCAGAAAGAGGGCAAGAAGCGGATGCGGCAGTTCGGCAAGGTGGATATCCCGCAGGAGGCGTTTATCCAGGCGCTGAAGATGGGGGATTGAGAAGCCGGTTGGCGCGCACAGCGCGCCAAGCCATCGATCCAGTGAATCGATGGCAGGCTTCGAAAGCGGGGGAGCTGCCGGAGGCAGCGGGCCCCCCGCCAGCGCGGCGCTGAAGCTGCATGGTGAAGATTGGGCAGAAGCGTGCGACAGGTCAGCAAGCTGGATACGCGCCGGCCATTGCGACCCTTCAGGACAGCGGACCATCATTGGAGAATGTCCCGCCTTGAAGTATCCTTGCGGCTTCGGGGGAGACATCACATGCGCTCCACTCTGGACATCGTCGCCGCGATCGGCCTCGCCATGGGCGGCGCTTTCGGACTCGCCGGCACCTTCGTCGAGAGCGCGCCCCTTCGCGAAACGCTCTGGACAATCGACGGCGTAGCGCTCGTGGTGGCGACCGCGCTGCTGACGATGAAATATCAGCGGCTGGGCAATGACTGCGTGGCGGCCGGATTTCTGACCTTTCTCGCCGGCGAAAGCCTGCTGCTCTCCGGCAATGCGGCGGGGCTTGAGGCCAGCGTGCCCTCCTATGTCGGCGGTATCTCGCTTTGGGCGGCGGCGCTGGTCATGGTCAGCGCGCCGAAAACCTTCGCGCTGTGGATGCGGCTCACGGCTGTCGTGGCCGCCGTGCTGTTTGTCGTGTCGGCCGGCCTGATCCTGTGGGGGGCGCCTTTGCTGCCGACCTCGGCGCCGCTGCCTGCTGCCGGATATCCCTTTCTGGTGCTCACATTCATCGGCTGGATCTGGACGCTGCTGAAGCCCGGGCGTTGAGTCCAGTCGGACCGCCCCCTCTCCGGCCGCTTCGCGGCCACCTCTCCCCCACTTTGTGGGGGCGAGGAACCCAGGTGTTGTGAGGCTTCGGTGATTGGCATTCCTCGCCCCACGAAGTGGGGAGAGGTGGTTTGCGAAGCAAACCGGAGAGGGGTCTTCCTTGGCAACCTCGCGCGTCACGCGGAGCGCAAATGCGGGAATCACCTCTTCCACCCATCCCGCCGCCATGCCATGTTCCCGTCGCGGCCGGGCAGGCCGTGTCATTCCGGGGGGAAATCATCATGTCGTCTTACGCTTTCGCGCGCCGCGTCGCCGCGTCGCTGTTCATTGTCATGCTGTTTGCGCCCGTCGCGCATGCCGG
Source organism: Mesorhizobium sp. M0698 (assembly GCF_040320455.1). Taxonomy (NCBI): domain Bacteria; kingdom Pseudomonadati; phylum Pseudomonadota; class Alphaproteobacteria; order Hyphomicrobiales; family Phyllobacteriaceae; genus Mesorhizobium; species Mesorhizobium sp. M0698. Next base: position 71,744 of record NZ_JAMYPQ010000012.1, read on the forward strand.
CGATGTCACTTTCGAGATCAGGAACAGCCATCCGAACGCCATGCGCGTCGAGCTCTACAGCCAGGACCGCGACCATGTCTGGCCGGGCAACAATCAGGATTACTATCTCAATGACGGCGAGACCAAGGCGATCCCGCTGTCCTGCAAGGACGGCGAATCGATCTGCTACGGCGCCTGGGTCGATGGCGACGAGAATACCTATTGGGGCGTCGGCCCCGGCAATACGGAAAAGTGCGACGATTGCTGCTACACCTGCAGTGGCGGCGAGACCGAGGAAATCGATCTGGTTCCGTGACGTGGCAGATCTCCCCCCTTGAGGGGGAGATGTCGCCAAAGGCGACAGAGGGGGTCGCCGCGCATAGAGCGCCAACCTGTTCTGCAGCAGTAGGCCGAGTCCGGTCGTGCCGACCCCCTCTGGCCGCTGCGCGGCCATCTCCCCCGCGAGGGGGGAGAGGGCCGTCCCGCGAGTGCAGGCCGGCAACGGAATTTCAAAGCTGAAACAAAAAACCCGCCTCGGCAGGCGGGTCGTTGGAGCCAATTGGCACCATACCCAAATTAGTAGCATAGCTGCCGGCACAAAGCAAGAACAAAATGTGGCGCGGTGAGCAAAAAATGCGAATCCCTCCCCGCCGCACCCGAGGTCGGCCCTCACGATGGGGAGAATGCTACCTTGACGTCGTCCTGACCGTGGCCATAGCGTAGTCCGACAGGAGACCCCATCCATGGCAGTGGTCGAAGGCGAAAAGATCGATATCGGCTTTTCCGGGCGCCGCTGTATCCATTCGCGCAATTGCGTGCTTGGCGATCCGCATGTTTTCGTGCCCAACGCGCCCGGCCAGTGGATCCATCCGGAGGCGGCCAGCGTCGAGAAGATCGTGGCGCTCGCCGAAGCCTGCCCGTCCGGCGCCATCACCTATATCCGCAAGGATGGCGGGCCGCAGGAACAGCCGCCGGTGGTCAACATTGTGCGCATAAGGGAAAACGGTCCGCTTGCGCTGCATGCCGAGATCGTGTTGGGCGGCGAAACGTTTTACCGCGCCACGCTCTGCCGCTGCGGCGCCTCGGAAAACAAGCCGTTCTGCGATGGCAGCCACGCCAAATCGGGCTTCACCGCCACCGGCGAGCCGGCGCTGAAGGACACGCCGGCGCTGGAGGTGCGGAATGGCCCGCTGACGGTGACGCCGACGACCAACGGCCCGCTCAAGCTCGAAGGCAATGTCGAAATCGTCACCGGCACCGGCCACACGGTCGACCGTACGCAACGCGCCTTCCTCTGCCGCTGCGGCCACTCCGCCAACAAGCCGTTCTGCGATGGCTCGCACAAGCGCGTGGGGTTTGTGGGGTAGGCGGCGCCGCTATCTCCCTCCTTGAGGGGGAGATGTCGCCGAAGGCGACAGAGGGGGTCGGTACGTCCTGACGCCAACGCCATCGCGGCCAGAGAATGCCGGCGCTCCACGCGAGACGACCCCCTCTGGCCTGCCGGCCATCTCCCCCTCGAGGGGGGAGATTACGCTGCCTTGGCCCAGCGCTCGTGCCTTTATCGCCCGGCCCGTATCGGCTAAGGGGCGGGGCAGCAATTCTCCGGACCCGCCAATGACCGCCAACATCAAATCGCCACCCCTGTTCCTCGGCATCGACACCGGCGGCACCTATACCGACGCGGTGCTGTGGTCGGAAGCCGGCGGCCCCGGCGGAAAAGTGCTGGCCAAGGCCAAGGCGCTGACGACACGGCACGATCTGGCGGTCGGCATCTCCGGCGCGGTCGATGCGGTGCTCGAAATGGCCGGCACCGACCCGGCAGCGATCAAACTGGTGTCGATGTCGACGACGCTAGCCACCAATGCGCTGGTCGAGGGCCAGGGCGGCCGCGTGGCGCTGGTGATGATCGGCTTTGCCGAGGGCGACCTTGCCCGCGACGGGCTAAAGGCGGCGCTTGGCACCGACCCGGTGGTGTTCTGCCCCGGCGGCCACGATGTCCATGGCAATGCGGCAAAGCTCGATCTGTCCGGGCTGGAGGCAGCTTTGCCGGAACTGGAAAATTCGGTGTCCGGCTTTGCCGTCTGCGCCTATTTCGCCACCCGCAACCCGGCGCATGAGCTAAGCGCGCGGAACCTGATCCGCGACAGGACCGGCCTGCCGGTCACCGCCAGCCACGAACTGTCGGCCAAGCTCGGCGGCCCGCGCCGGGCGCTGACGACATTGCTCAACGCCAGGCTGATCTCGATGATCGACCGGCTGGTCGCGGCAACCGAAGGCTTTTTGGCCGCGCGCAACATCGCCGCCCCGCTGATGGTGGTGCGCGGCGACGGCGCTTTGGTCTCGGCCGCCTTTGCCCGCCAGCGGCCGATCGAGACCATCCTGTCCGGCCCCGCCGCCAGCCTCGTCGGTGCCCGCCACATGACCGGCCTCGACGATGCCGTGGTCTCCGATATCGGCGGCACCACCACCGACGTCGCCGTGCTCGACAAGGGCCGGCCGCGGCTTGATCCGGAAGGCGCCACCGTCGGCGGGTTCCGCACCATGGTCGAGGCCGTCGCCATGCGCACCTTTGGCCTCGGCGGCGATTCCGAAGTGGCGCTGGAGGACGGCGCGCTCAATCCGAGAATCCTGCTCGGCCCGCGCCGCCTGGTGCCGCTGGCGCTGGCCGGCTTGATGCATGGCGAGGCCGTCACGGCGGAGCTCGAGCGCCAGCTGCGCGCGCCCAATCCCGGCCGCATGGATGGCCGCCTGGCGGTGCGTACCGGCGTGCCGGAGCGGCTGGCGGCCGGACTGACCGGCGCCGAAGCCAAGCTCTACGAGCTGATCGGCGCCGTGCCGCAGGCTCTCGACAGATTGCTGACCTCGAACGCCCAGAACGCCACCTTGAACCGGCTGGTGTCGCGCGGGCTGGTGCATGTCGCCGGCTTCACGCCGTCGGACGCCGCGCATGTGCTGGGCAGGCAGGCCAATTGGGATGCGGCCGCGGCGCGTCTGGGTGCCGAGCTGTTCGCGCGCAGGCGCGACGGCCGCGGCCAGTTCATCGCCGCCTCGCCGGAGGCGATCTCGGAACGGGTGCTGACCGCGCTGACCCGCCTGTCGGCGGAAGTCATCCTCGAGACCGCCTTTGCCGAGGACGGGCTGGATGGCGCGGCGACCGTCGCCCATGCCCTGGTCCAGCGCGCCGTCGACGCGCATCCCGGCATCGCCCGGCTCAGCGTCGCGCTCGACCGTCCGGTCATCGGCCTCGGCGCCTCGGCGCCGCTGCACTATGTCGGCCTGGCCGAGCTGGTCGGCAATCGATGCGTGGTGCCGCAGGATACCGATGTCGCCAACGCGCTCGGCGCCGTCGTCGGCCAGGTCCGGGTTTCGGCCGAGGCGCGGGTCAGCCAGCCCAAGGAAGGGCTGTTCCGCGTTGCTTCCGGTGAAAGCGTGCGCGATTTCAACGACGAGGCGGCGGCAATCGCCGCGGCGGAGAAGGATGTGCGCGCGATTGCCGCCGGGCGGGCTAAGGACGCCGGCACCGACAGCGCCGAGATCGAAATCGCCAGCGAGTTCCGCGTCTCCACCGTAGAGGGCCAGCGCATGTTCATCGAGGCGCATGTCGTGGCGGTGGCGTCGGGACGGCCAAGGATTGCGGTGTGAGCGCGTAATCTCCCCCCCGAGGGGGAGATGTCGCCGAAGGCGACAGAGGGGGTCGCCTCGCATGAAGCGCGACGCGATTTGGTGCAAAGAAGAGGTTGCACTCCACGCGAGGCGACCCCCTCTGGCCTGCCGGCCATCTCCCCCTCAAGGGGGGAGATCGGCAGCGAAAACGCCCTACCTTCACCTTAGGCCGAGTTGACCCTACAACCTTGCCATGTCAAAGGCCCGAGGCCGGCAAGCCGGCCAAGCCCTGGAGAAGCCCTGATGACTGATCGCGTCGAGATCGCCGGATTGCGGATTGCCCGCGAGCTTCATGATTTCGTCGTGAACGAAGCGATGCCGGGCACCGGCATCGAGGCGGAGGCATTCTGGAACGGTTTTTCGGCGATCGTCTATGATCTCTCGCCAAAAAACCGGGCGCTGCTCGAAAAGCGCGATGCCATGCAGGACAAGCTCGACCGCTGGTATCGCGACAATGGCGCGCCCGTCGACATGGAGGCCTACAAGACGTTCCTCCGCGAGATCGGCTATCTCCTGCCCGAGGGGCCGGCGTTCAGCGTGACCACCGAAAATGTCGACCCGGAAATCGCTTTGGTTGCCGGGCCGCAGCTGGTGGTGCCGGTGATGAACGCGCGTTATGCGCTGAATGCCGCCAATGCGCGCTGGGGCTCGCTGTACGATGCGCTCTACGGAACCGACGCCATCCCGGAGACGGACGGCGCCGAGCGAGGCAACAAATTCAATCCGGCGCGCGGCGCCAAGGTCGTCGCCTGGGTGAAAAGCTTCTTCGACGAGGCGGTGCCGCTCACGACAGGCAAATGGGCCGGCGTCAACGGGCTTTCGGTCGCCAATGGCATGTTGCGGCTGGGCGAGGGTGCCGGCGCCACCATGCTTGCCGACCTCAGACAGTTTGCCGGCTATCGCGGCGATGCCGCCGACCCCGAAGCCGTCCTGCTGGTCAAGAACGGCCTGCACATTGAAATCGTCATCGACCGCAACAACCAGATCGGCCGCACCGATCCGGCCGGCATTGCCGATGTCGTGCTGGAATCGGCGCTGACCACCATCCAGGACTGCGAGGATTCGGTCGCCGCGGTGGATGCGCAGGACAAGGTGCTGGTCTACCGCAACTGGCTCGGCCTGATGAAGGGCGACTTGGCGGAAGAGATCACCAAGGCCGGCAAGAGCTTTGTCCGAAGGCTCAACCCCGACCGTACTTACACCGCGCCGGATGGCGGCACGCTGACCTTGCCCGGCCGCTCGCTGATGCTGGTCAGGAATGTCGGCCACCTTATGACCAATCCGGCGATATCAGACCGCGACGGCAACGAGGTGCCGGAAGGCATCATGGATGCGGCGCTGACGGCGCTGATCGCGCTGCATGACATCGGCGTGAACGGGCGCCGCACCAATTCTCGCGCCGGCTCGATGTACATCGTAAAGCCCAAGATGCACGGGCCCGACGAAGTTGCCTTCGCCGTCGAGATTTTCGACCGTGTCGAGGCGCTGCTCGGCGTGCCCAAAAACACCCTCAAGATGGGCATCATGGACGAGGAGCGGCGCACCACCGTCAACCTCAAGGAGGCGATCCGCGCCGCGAAAGAACGCGTCGTCTTCATCAACACCGGCTTCCTCGATCGCACCGGCGACGAGATCCACACCTCGATGGAAGCCGGCCCGATGATCCGCAAGGGCGACATGAAGCAGGCCGCCTGGATTGCCGCCTACGAAGCCTGGAACGTCGACATCGGGCTGGAATGTGGGTTGGCCGGCCACGCCCAGATAGGCAAGGGCATGTGGGCGATGCCCGACCTGATGGCGGCGATGCTGGCCGAGAAAATCGCGCATCCCAAGGCCGGCGCCAACACCGCCTGGGTGCCGTCGCCGACGGCGGCAACCCTGCACGCCACGCACTACCACAAGGTCGACGTCCATGCCGTGCAGGCGGCACTGAAGAGCCGGCCCAAGGCAAAACTCGACGACATCCTGTCGGTGCCGGTCGCGGTGCGGCCGAACTGGTCTCAGGCGGACATCCAGAAGGAACTCGACAACAACGCGCAAGGCATTCTGGGCTATGTCGTGCGCTGGATCGACCAGGGCGTCGGCTGTTCGAAAGTGCCGGACATAAACGACGTCGGCCTGATGGAGGACCGCGCCACGCTGCGCATCTCCTCGCAGCACATCGCCAACTGGCTGCATCACGGCGTCTGCACGCCCGAGCAGGTCATGGAGACGATGAAACGCATGGCGGCGATCGTCGACCGCCAGAACGAAGGCGATCCGCTCTACCGGCCGATGGCGCCGGATTTCGACAAGTCCATCGCCTTCCTCGCCGCGTGTGATCTGGTCTTCAAGGGCCGCGTCCAGGCCAACGGCTACACCGAGCCAGTGCTGCACGCGCGGCGGCTGGAGCTGAAGGCGCGGGATAACGGCTGAACCGAAAGCACGATGCACGCCGGCCAAGGGTAAGCGCCGGCGTCTCCCTCCCCCTTGAGGGGGGGTGGCCCGAAGGGCCGGGTGGGGTCGCCAATGCAGTGCGCCAACCCAATTCTGACGGTGCGCCTTAGGAGGAGCATCGCAACGCTCCGCACCTCGGTCGGTTTCGAAATGCGACAGGCCGAGCGTCTCACCGGCGACCCCACCCGGCCGCTTCGCGGCCACCTTCCCCTCAGGGGGAGGGAAAACGCTACGCCGCCTGCGCCATCCGCTCCGAGCTCATGCGGTACGAAATCGCTTCGGCCAGATGAATGCGGCCGACCGTCTCGCTGGCCTCGAGATCGGCCAGGGTCCGCGCCACCTTCAAGACGCGGTGATAGGCGCGCGCGGAAAAGCCGAGCTTTTCGCTGGCATCCCTCAGCAGCGACAGGCCGGCGGCATCGGGCATGGCGATCTCCTCGATGACTGACGGCGAGCAATGGGCGTTGGTGGTGGCGGTCGCGCCGAGCCGCTCGAAGCGCTCGCGCTGGATCGTACGGGCGCGGGCAACACGTAGTGCGACGGCGGCACTTTTCTCCGCCCGGTCCGGCCGGATCAGATCGCTGGCCGAGACCGCCGGCACCTCGATCCTGAGATCGATACGGTCGAGCAGCGGGCCGGAAATGCGCGCCTGGTAGTCGGTGCGGCAGCGGTCGCCGCGCAGGCAGCGATAGCCGGGCTCGCCGGCCATGCCGCAGCGGCACGGGTTCATCGCCGCGACCAGCTGGATACGTGCCGGATAAGTAACGCGATGATTGGCGCGCGCGATCATGCAGTCGCCGGTCTCGAGCGGCTGGCGCAGCGCATCGAGCGCCTGCGGCGAGAATTCGGGAAACTCGTCGAGGAACAGCACGCCGTGATGGGCGAGCGAAGCCTCGCCCGGCCGTACGCGCAACCCGCCGCCGACCATCGCCGCCATCGAGGCCGAATGATGCGGCGCGCGGAACGGCCGCCGGTCGGTGAGTTTTCCTTCGCCGAGTTCGCCGGCCACCGAGGCGATCATCGAGACTTCGAGCAATTCCCTGGGCGCCAGCGGCGGTAGGATCGACGGCAGCCGCTGCGCCAGCATCGACTTTCCCGACCCCGGCGGTCCGACCATCAAAAGATTGTGGCCGCCGGCGGCCGCCACCTCCAGCGCCCGCTTGGCGGTCTCCTGGCCCTTGATGTCGGCAAGGTCGGGCAGGTCGCGCGCCGCGGCATGGATGCCGGCTTCCGGCCGTGACAGAACCTGCGTGCCGCGAAAATGATTGGCGATGGCGATCAGGCTGCGCGGCGCCAATATGTCGAAGTCCTTGCCGGCCCAGGCCGCTTCCGGCCCGCAGGCGAACGGGCAGATCAAGCCCTTGCCTTCGGCGTTGGCACCGATTGCCGCCGGCAGCGCGCCAGCCACCGCGGCGATGGTTCCGTCGAGCGACAATTCGCCAAGCACGACATAGCCGGCCAGCATGTCGCCCGGAATGGCGCCGAGCGCCGCCATCAGCCCGAGGGCGATCGGCAGATCGTAGTGGCTGCCTTCCTTGGGCAGGTCAGCGGGTGCCAGATTGACGGTGACCTTCTTCGACGGCATCGACAGGCCGGATGCATGCAGCGCTGCCTGCACCCGCTTGCGGCTTTCGGCTACAGCCTTGTCGGCCAGCCCGACGATGTGCATGTTGACCTTGCCCGGCGCGATCATCACCTGCACGTCGACCGGCACGGCCTCGATGCCCTGGAAAGCAACCGTGCGAACCCGCGCCACCATGTCTTCACCCCGGATGCAGGCTTTTGCCCCAAGCCTTTGCGATCATGCCGCGAACGGCGTCACCGGAGACAACCACAGATTTCCGGCGAAGGCAAGAACATTTGGGGAACAGCTGAGCGCCACGGCTGCAATGGTCCGGAACGCGGCCGCTTCCAGAAGCAATGTACGCTAGTTGCGCTTCTCCTCGACGGCATCCCAAAATAGGCTGGCGATGTCGGCGCCGCCGAAGCGCTGCACTTCGCGTATGCCGGTCGGTGAGGTCACGTTGATCTCGGTCATGTAGTCGCCGATGACGTCGATGCCGACAAGGATGAAGCCGCGCTCCTTCAGCGCGGGGCCGATGCGGGCACAGATCTCGCGTTCGCGCGCCGTCAGCTCGGTCTTTTCGGCGCGGCCGCCGACATGCATGTTGGAGCGGGAATCATGCTCGGCCGGTACCCGGTTGATGGCGCCGACAGGCTCGCCGTCAACCAGGATGATGCGCTTGTCGCCAGCCCGCACCTCCTTGAGGTAGCGCTGCACGATGTAGGGTTCGCGGAACAACTGGTCGAACATTTCGAGCAGCGAGGCGAGGTTGCGGTCGGCCTCGTGCAGGTGGAAGATGCCGGCGCCGCCATTGCCGTAGAGCGGTTTGACGATGATATCGCCGAACTCCTTGCGGAAGGCTGCGACCTCGAGAGGGTCCTTGGTGATCAGCGTGTCCGGCATCAGGTCGGGAAATTCGGTGACGAAGATCTTTTCCGGGCTGTTGCGCACCCAGGCCGGGTCGTTGACCACCAGCGTCTTCGGATGGATGCGCTCGAGAATATGCGTGGTGGTGATGTAGTTCATGTCGAAGGGCGGATCCTGCCGCAAAAGGATGACGTCCATCTCCGAAAGATCGGTGCGGACTTCTTCGCCCAGCGAATAATGATTGCCCTTCTCGTCGCGGACCTGCATCGCCTCGATACGGGCAAACACCTTGCCGTCGCGCAGCGACAGCCGGTCGGGCGTGTAGTGGAACAATTGGTGGCCGCGCCGCTGCGCCTCCAGCGACAGTGCAAACGACGTGTCGCCGGCTACCGACACGGTGGAGATGTGGTCCATCTGGACGGCGACTTTCAGGGGCATGGCAGCTCTCCGGCGCACTTGGAGCGATCCACTTGGACGCACAAAGTACGCTCCAACATTTCTTGAATCCATGCATCGTGCTTTCCGAAAATCGATTCCGATTTTTCGGGCCGATGCATCGACGACAGCGATATAAGGAAATCGGCGGCCTCTGCCAATCGGCCAAGGTCATGATGAGGCTGCGCTTCGCTTGGCGCAGATCCCAACGCGATGTGCCTTCAGCGGTCGAACACCAGCTTGGAATAGCCGAGGAAGGACAGCGCCATGGCGACCAGCGAGGCGACCGCAAGGGCTATGAGCGGCGACACCATCGGCAGTGCGAACAACATGACGCAATAGACGAGATAATTGACGACGCTGGTGGCAATGCCGACGCCGCCGTAGCGGGCGCCCTCATGCGCGATGCCCCGGCTGGAAGGCGAGAAGGTCAGGTGGCGGTTGATCAGCCAGGTGGCGGACAGCGCAAAACCGATCGAAATGATGCGGGCTGCCAAGGGGCCAAGCGGCGTTGCCGCCAGCACCAGCCAAAGCGCACCCGCGTCGGCGACGAAGCCGATGCCGCCGGCGACAATGAAGCGGGCGAGGCGTCCCATTTAGGCTCTAGGCCGCGCGCGGGGTCTTGCGCGGTCCGGCCTTCAAAGTCGCGAGCGCGCTTGCACGTTCACGTTCGACGCGACCGGAAGGCATCGACAGATAGAAGATGCGCTTCTGCTCGGCGCGGCCGCGCGACACCGAATCGAGGATCACCCCGGTCACCGCCGCCAGCATCGACAGCAGCAGCAGGCCGACCGACAGAACCCAGGTCGGCATGCGCGGCACAAGCCCGGTTTCGGCGAACTCGATCAGCACCGGCGCCATCAGAAACAGGCTTGATGCCAGGAAGAACACCGAAAAAGCGCCGAAGAAACGCAGCGGCTGCGTCTCCTTCATCAGCATGGCGAACATCCACAGGATCTTCGCGCCGTCGCGAAAGGTCGACAGCTTCGACGAGGAGCCTTCCGGCCGGCGGCCATAGTCGAGTCCGATCTCGCTGACCGGCAATTTGAGCTGCGAGGCGTGCACCGACATTTCGGTCTCGATCTCGAAACCGCCGGAAACGGCGGGAAAACTCTTGACGAAGCGCCTGGTGAAGGCGCGGTAACCCGAGAAGATATCGGTAAAGTCCGAGCCGAACAAACGTTTGTAGAGGCTGTTGAAGATGCGGTTGCCGAAGGCGTGGCCTGTCCTGCCGGCGTCGTTGGCGACGCCGCGCCTGGTGCCCACCACCATGTCGGAGCGCTCGGTCAGCAGCGTGTTGATCAGTTGCGGCGCGTCCTCCGGCGCATAGGTGCCGTCGCCGTCGGCCATCAGGTAGATGTCGGCCTCGATGTCGGCGAACATGCGGCGCACGACATTGCCTTTGCCCTGGCGCGGCTCGCGCACCACGATGGCGCCGGCGGCGCGGGCTCGGAGCGCCGTCAGATCGCGCGAATTGTTGTCGTAGACATAGATCGCGGCGGCAGGCAGCGTTTCGCGAAAGCGCCGCACCACTTCGCCGATCGTCAGCTCCTCATTGTAGCAAGGCAGGAGCACGGCGATGCTCGGCTCATGGCGCACTTCTTGTGGCATTTTTCGTCTCCGGATGCCCTGTGAGGCCCCTGACCGCTCAAGCGCCGGCCTCGCTCGGGCGGCTTTACTATTTATTGAAGCTGTTAAGGCTAGGTTTAAACCGCACCGTATTCCTTCCAAAGGTCCTGATATGAGCACAGCCGACGATGGCGCCTCCATTTGGAGGTCCGATATCGCGCTGGCGCTGCTTGCCACGTTGCCGGCACTTGCCGTCAATGCCCTTGCCGGCTTCCCGGAATTGACCAATGCCGGCGGCGACAACGACAATCTGCTGCGCCTTGTCGAAGTTCGCGACATGCTGGCCAGCCAGGGCTGGTTCGATCTGCACCAGTACAGGATGGGCCTGGAAGGCGGTTTCGTCATGCATTGGTCGCGGCTGGTCGATGCGCCGATCGCCGCCATCATCATCGCCGTATCGGCCCTGACCGGCAGCGCGGCCTTTGCCGAGAATGTTGCGCAAGTGCTGTGGCCGACGCTGCTCTTCTGCCTGACCGTGTTTTTCACCGCCCGCGCCGCACGCAGCTTTGCCGGTGACAGCGCCGTGCTGCCCGCTGTCGTGGTCGGCGCTGCCGCACTGTATTTCATTGGCATTTTTTCGCCTGGCGCGCTCGATCACCACAATATCCAGCTGATGCTGAGCATGGCCAGCCTGAGCCTATTGCTTGAAGCGCCAATGCGCAGGCCGGCGGCATTGCTCTCCGGCCTGTGCGCCGGATTGATGCTGGCCGTCGGTATGGAGACCGCCCCTTATGTGGCCACCATCGGCGCCTCTGTCGCCATGCTGTTCGCCCTCGGCGCCAATGGCGAGAGGCTGATCGCCAGGGATTTCGGCCTCGGCTTTGCCGGCGTGTCCGCTCTCGTCTTTGTCGCCACCATTGCGCCGTCTGCCTGGGGTCAGGCGCAATGCGACGCCTTTTCGACCGTGCAGTTCGTCGTCGCGGCGATTGCCGGAACCGGCCTTGCGGCGATAGCGTCGATCGAGCCGGCCGGCCGCACGCGCCAACGGCGCATCGCCTCACTTGGCCTGCTTGCCCTGCTATTGGGCGCTGTCGTCGTCTTGTTGTTCCCACAATGCCTGGCAGCGCCCTACGCCAACCTCGATCCGCGCCTCAAGGAGCTATGGCTTGATCACATCGACGAGGCGCAATCGCTGTTCAAGCTGCTCGCTGAAGATCCGGCCGGGGTGGTGGCGCGCTATGCCACGCCGCTCATTGCGCTCGTGCTGATGGCGCTTCGCCTTGGCCGCGGTGGCTGGCGGCGGCAGGACAGCCTTGTCGGCGCGCTGCTTGTCGTGGCCTTCATCGTCAGCGCCTGGCAGGTACGCGGTTCGACATTCTCGATCGCCTTCGCCGTCATCCCGCTTGCCGCCTGGATTGCCAAATGGCGTCAACGGGCCGAGGCCAGCGCGTCGCGCGGGGTGGCGCTGCGCATGGCTGCCGTCTGGCTGGTTTCGGTGAATGCGGTCTGGACTGGGGCTGCCGCGGCGACCTCGGTAGCCTTCGACGACAGCAACACCACGGCGGATAATGGCGACGGCACCGATGTCGCTTGCCAGCGCATGGCCTCCTTTGCGGCACTCGGCCGCCTGCCCGGCACCACCGTACTGGCAATTTCCAATCTCGGATCGCCTATCCTGGCCTATTCCGGACATCGCGTCTTCGCTGGGCCTTATCATCGCAATGTCGCCGGCAACCTGCTGGCGCTCGATGCCTTCCTTGGGTCTGATGCCGATGCCAGGACGGTCGTGGCGGATCATCACGTCGGCCTCGTCGCGCTGTGCCCCGGCAGCGCCGAAAGCAAGCTCCTCGCAGCCAAGGCGCCGGCAGGCTTTCTTGCCGGGCTGATGCGCGGCAGCGTGCCGGAATGGCTTGAGCCGGTTGCCGGGACCAGCGGAGCCGCCGTCGAATTGTACCGCGTCCGGCTGGGCAACTGATCGATCGGCGGCCCGTGCGGCCTTTTGTCGGACATAAGTCCTGACAATCCACTCTTTCGCCCTTGCCCGCCCGACATGGCTGGATAGGATGCGCGCCGGCCGACCGCGATCATTGGACCGGGAGAGAATTTCATGATGCCATCGGCACGCTTTGCCGACCTCGAAGGCGCTTCGGTGCTGATCACCGGCGGCGGCTCCGGCATTGGTGCTGCCTTGACCGAAGGTTTTGTCCGCCAGGGGGCAAAGGTCGCCTTCATCGATATCGCCGACCGTCCGAGCCTGGCGCTGGCCGATCGGTTAGACAAGGAGCTCGGCCGGCGGCCGTTCTATCTCAAGACCGACATACGCGACATCGAGGCATTGCGGGTATCAATCGCCAAAGCCGCCGAGGCGCATGGCAACGTGACCGTGCTGGTCAACAATGCCGCTCAGGATGACCGTCATGCCGTCGAAGACGTCACGGTGGAGTTCTGGGACAACAACCATGCCATCAACCTGCGCCCGCATTTCTTCAGCGCACAGGCGGTGGCGCCGGGCATGAAGCGGGCCGGCGGCGGCTCGATCATCAACTTCACCTCGACGTCGTTTCTCATCAACCATCCCGATATGCCGGCCTACACCGCCGCCAAGGCCGGCATCGTCGGTCTCACCAAGGGTCTTGCCGGCAAGCTCGGCGTCGACGGCATCCGTGTCAACGCGATCGCGCCCGGCTGGGTGATCACCGAGCGGCAGAGAAAGCTCTGGGTCACCGAAGAAGCGCTCGCCGCTCATGTCGCCAAACAGTGCATCAAAGAGGTGATGCAGCCGGAAGACATTGTCGGCACCGTGCTGTTCCTGGCGTCGGATGCCTCACGCATGCTGACCGCGCAGATGCTGATCGTCGATGGGGGGTTCCTGTGATCTCATCGAGCAAGGCAGCTTCCGTCGCGGCCGTCGACTGGGGCACCACCCGTATGAGGGTCTGGCTGCTCGACGGCGCCGGCAAGGTTCTCGCCGAGCGGCGCGGCGATGACGGGCTGATCACCGCCCAGGCTAAAGGATTTTCGTCCATTCTTGAAGGGCATCTGGCTGCACTGGGCGCAGCCGAGGCGCTGCCGGTCATCATTTGCGGCATGGCCGGTTCGCGCCAGGGCTGGCTGGAGGCGCCCTATGTCAGCGTGCCGGCGCCGATCGGCGCTATTCTCGCCGGCGCTGCCCGCATCCCCGGCCAGCGCCGCGACATCCGCATCGTGCCCGGCCTTGCCCAGCGTCTGGCCGACGCCCCGGATGTCATGCGCGGCGAGGAGACGCAGCTTGCCGGCGCCGGTTTGCCGGCAAAGGGACGCCATGTCGTCTGCATGCCTGGCACGCATTCGAAATGGGTGCTGGTCGAGGACGGTGCCGTTGCCGGTTTCGGCACCTGGCCGACCGGCGAGCTGTTTTCGGTGCTGGCCGCGCACTCGATCCTGCGCCATTCGCTGGGCGAGCCGCCGAAGCCGGTTGCCGCCGAAAATCCATTTTTCCGGGAGTGGTGCCTGAAGGCGTTGGCCGAAGGCGGTGACATCGGTTCAAGACTGTTCTCGATCCGCGCCGCCAGCCTGCTGCAGGATCTGAAGCCCGAGGATGCCGCCGCGTGCCTGTCCGGCCTGCTGATCGGCGGCGAGATCGCTTCGGCAAATCGCCGTTATGGGGCGAGTGCCGTGCCCGTCGTGCTGATCGCGTCGGGCGCACTTGGCACGCTCTATGCCGACGCGCTCGGCCTTGCCGGGCTCGCGGTCAGGGTGGTCGACGCCGACGAGGCGGTGCGTGCCGGTCTTGCCGAAGCCGCGCGCGAAAATGGCATGATCGCCGGAAATGGAGTTGCCGCATGACAGAGACCGCACCTTTTCCAAAGCTCGAGCGGGGTCTGGTCGCCATCCTGCGTGGCCTCAAGCCAAGCGAGGCGGTGGCGATCGGCCAGGCGATCTTCGGCGCCGGTATCGAAGCGATCGAGGTGCCGCTCAACTCGCCCGATCCTTACGCCTCCATCGCCAGCATTGTCGGAGCGCTTCCTCCAACAGCCTTGGTCGGTGCCGGCACGGTGCTCAGCGCCGCCGATGTCGACGGCCTGCACAAGGCCGGCGGGCGGCTGCTGGTCAGCCCCAATATCGATGCCGAGGTCATGGGCCGTGCCATGCACTACGGCATGGTGACGATGCCCGGCGTGTTCACGCCGACCGAGGCATTTCAAGCAATCCGGCTCGGCGCCTCGGCACTGAAATTCTTCCCGGCGAGCGTGCTTGGCGCGGCGGGCATTTCGGCGATGCGCGCGGTGCTGCCGGCCAGTGTGCTGGTCGGCGCGGTCGGCGGCGTTTCGGATAAGGATTTTGCCGGCTACAAGGCAGCCGGCGTCAGCGTCTTCGGTCTTGGCTCGAGCCTGTTCAAGCCGGGCATGAGCGTCGACGAAGTGGCAGCGCGAGCGAAAGCCGCAGTTCAGGCCTGGGACGCGGCGTTTGGAGTGGCATGATGAGCGAGACCATTGTTTCGGTTTTTTCCGACCATGTCTGCCAACTCGGGGAGGGACCAAGCTATGACCCTGCCACCGACACGCTCTACTGGTTCGACATCGTCAACGGCCAGCTCCTCGAACAGCGCCTGTCGGGCGGTGCCGTCAAAATCCACGAGCTCGGTCAGATGGCCAGCGCCATCTGCATCATCGACGACCAACGCCAGCTGATCGCCACCGAGACCGGTCTGCATGTCCGCGACGTCGCGACCGGCAAGCTGACGCTGCACACGCCGATCGAGGCCGACAATACGGTCACCCGCTCGAACGATTCACGCGTTCACCCTTGCGGCGCCCTCTGGGTCGGCACCATGGGCAAGGGCGAGGAGAAGGCCGCCGGTTCGATCTACTGGTTCTTCAAGGGCGAGCTGCGCCGGCTCTATGCCGACGTCACGGTGCCCAATTCGATCTGCTTTTCCGAGGATGGGACGATCGCCTATTACACCGACACCAGCACCGGGCTGTTGATGCGCGTCGGCTGCGATCCGGCGACCGGCCTGCCGGTTGGCGAACCGAAGGTCTTCGTCGACCACCGTTCGGCCAAGGGCTATATCGATGGTTCGGTGCTCGACCGTGACGGCATATTGTGGAACGCCTGCTGGGGCGGCAGCGTCGTCGAAGCCTATGGACCCGACGGCAAGCTCGTCCGTTCGGTGGCGATGCCGGCGACGCAGCCTTCCTGTCCGGCTTTCGTCGGCAGGAATGCCGACCGGCTGGCGGTCACCTCCGCCTGGTCGGGCAAGAGCGAGAAGCAGCGCCTGCTCGACCCGCAAGCCGGCATGACATTTATGCTCGACATTCCAGTCAATGGTCGCTTCGAGCCGCGTGTGCTGATTGGCTGACCATGATGCCGAAAAGTGGGAACCGGTTTTCGGAAAAGATCATGGTCAAACAGGAAGATGGCGCCGTTGCTGTCGTGCAGGCGTCCGGCTGACGTCGGTTCCGCGAAAGCCGAATGCATTCGCCGTGCGATGCTAGAACGGTTCATCGTTTCGCGGGAACGCTGAACC
The DNA here is from genome assembly GCF_040320455.1 of Mesorhizobium sp. M0698. NCBI lineage: Bacteria > Pseudomonadati > Pseudomonadota > Alphaproteobacteria > Hyphomicrobiales > Phyllobacteriaceae > Mesorhizobium > Mesorhizobium sp. M0698. Next base: position 87,766 of record NZ_JAMYPQ010000012.1, read on the forward strand.
GCTCTATCTCTTTGTTTTGACGCAATTCCGGACGGAAAACCGTTTCACACTTTTCCTGGAATTGCTTTAGCAATCGTGCTGCCGGGAAATCGTTCGATCATGTCAAGCCGCAAGCCGAAGCTGATCCTTGTCTACGAGCCAGAAAAGGCTTGCTTCGATCGGCTGGTTGCCGATAACCACGTGCCGGAGCGTGCCGCCGAAATTGCCTCCTATCTGGCGCAATCGACCGATATCGCTGCTGAATTCGACGCACTTGCCGCCGCTTGCCAGAAGCGCGGCCCGTCGTTTGCGCCGGTGGCGCTCGACGACGCCGCAAGCGTTCTCGCCGGCGAGGACCCGAAGACCACGCTAGTCTGGACGCTGACCGACGGCATCGCCTATTTCCGCGGCGGCGCGGCACCAGCTCTGGCACGGCTGAACGGCCTGGAGGCGATCGGCGCCGACGATGCGCTTTTCGCGCTCTGCCAGGACAAGTTCCGTTCAGGCGCCGTGCTCGGCGCGTTCGGCTTGCCGGTGCCGCAGGCGGGCCTTGCCCGTGACGGCGCCTGGCTGGTCGCGCCGCCGGCTTCGCCCGCCGGCTGGTTCGTCAAGCCGAACCGGCTCGGCGCCAAGATCGGTATCTGGCCCGATTCGCGCTGCCACGATCTCGGCCATGCGCTGGAGCTTAGCCGGCGCGTCTTCGCCGCCTATCGCGACGATGTCGTCGTCCAGCCCTATGTCGCCGGCCGCAACGCGCGCGCCAGTTTTCTCGGATTGAGGCCGGATACCGGCGTCGAGGCGCTGGGCATCGCCTTTGTCGATTCAGGCGGCGATTTCCAGACCATGCAGGACAGCCTGGCGCTTTACGGCAATACCGGCGAAGCGGCCAAAGCCACGGGAAATTACGCCGAGCCGTTGCTGCTGCCGGTCGCCGGCAGCCAGCCTCTGGCTGATGCAAGGATCCGCAACATCGCCGAAAGCCTGATGGTCGGGCTTGGCCTGCGGGATGTGTTTTCCATCGATTTCCGGGTCGAAGCCGACGACAGCGTCCACCTCATCGAGTTCGAGGTCTGCCCCGGCCTGCCCTGCTTCGATTTCCGCGATTACTGTCGCCAGCAATGGGGCTTGAGCCTCGCCGATGCGATGGCGGAGGCAGCGGCGAACCGGCTTCTCGCCTAAATCCCCTCGACCAGCACGATTTCGCCCTCGGCCACCTTCTGGCGGATCGCGACGGCGCGCTGGTATTCGGGAGAGTGGTAGCAGTCATGCGCCGCCGCAAGCGACGGAAACTCGATGATCACGTTGCGGTCGCGGCCCGGCCCCTCGGCCTTCTCATGCGCGCCGCCGCGCGCCAGGAACTTGGCGCCGAAGCGGTCGAAGGCCGGTTTGGCAGCTGCGACATAGTCCTTGTAGCCTTCCGCATCGCGCACGTCGACGCGAGCGATCCAGTATCCCTTGGGCATGGCATTTCTCCGAAATGGTTTTGGGGATGTTACGCGGAGCGCATTTCGTCAAGGATGGCTTCCGCCGCCGCCCGCCTGTCGGCCGCACCGACGATCGGCCGGCCGACGACGAGATGGCTGGAGCCGTTACGGATCGCCTGCGCCGGCGTCACCACCCGCTTCTGGTCGCCATGGTCGCTGCCCTTCGGCCGGATTCCCGGCGTCACGACCGCCAGGTCGGGGCCGACGATGCGGCGCACCGCCTCAGCTTCCTCGGCCGAGCAGACGATGCCGCCCATGCCGGCATGCAGCGCCTGCTCGGAGCGCCTCAGCACCAGTGTATGCGGATCATACTCATAGCCGGCGTCGATCACGTCCTGCTCGTCCATCGAGGTCAGCACGGTGACCCCGAGCAGGCAAAGGTCGCTGCCCCTCGCGGCCTCGACCGCCGCCTTCATCGTCTTCGGATAGGCATGGATGGTCAGCATGCTCATGCCCATCCTGGCGATGTTGTCGACCCCCTTGGCAACGGTGTTATCGATGTCGAGGAGCTTCATGTCGAGAAAGATCCTAGTGCCGCCGCTGGCCAGCTCGCGGGCGAAATCGAGCCCGCCGGCAAAGGCGAGCTGGTAACCGATCTTGTAGAAGGAGACGATCCCGTCGAGCTCGCGCACCGCTTTCTCGGCTTCCTTCAGCGTCGGCAGGTCGAGGCCGACGATCAGCCGTTCCTGCATCGTGTCGGCATGCGCGGCGTCCGGGATCATGCCTCGATCCGCGTCGACAGCATGCGCGAGGTTTCGATCAGCGTTCGGCATAGGTGCTCCATCGATTGGCGTAGTCTTTCGTCCCGGAAGTTGCCCTCGTCGTCGAAGGCGTAGCCGCCCTCCGGCACCGAACACTCCGGTGTCACCACCTCCATCCGGCAGCGTACCAGAACGGCGCGCAGATGGTTGATGCAGCGTATCCCGCCGAAGGGTCCGTTGGAAGACGAGCAGAGGCCGGCGACCTTGCCGGCAAGCGGCCTGAACGTCCGGCCGCCATCCTTGCGCAGCTGGCTCACCCAATCGATGCTGTTCTTGAGCAGCGGTGGAATGGAGCCGTTATATTCGGGCGTCGCGATCAGCAGCCCGTCATGGGCGGCGATCATCCGGCCGAGCTTGACGGCGTTGTCGGGAATGCCTTCGTCCTTTTCCAAATCCTGGTCGAGGATCGGCAGCGGATAGTCGGCGAGCGAGATGCGGGTCACCTCGGCGCCCTGCATGGCAAGTTCCTTCTGTGCCACGTCGGCGGTCCTGCCGCTATAGGCGCCGCTGCGCAACGAACCGGCGACGACGAGAATTTTCGGGATCACAGCCATGGGTCTGCCTTGTCACCCGATGGGTATAAGACAAGTGCTATTCAAACCCAACGCTTCAATTCATGCGGCCCCGCGTCGGTAGATCCAAAGCTGCGTCGGCGGAATATTGCGGATGACGAAATGGAAATGCTCGACCGTATAGTCGCCGCGGCCCGGCGGGATCGGCGACAGCGGCCCGTAAGTCAGCTGCACGATCGGCCGGCCCGCCGGGATACGGTCGAGCAGGCTCTCGACATAGGCGATGCGCTGGGCGACAGGGAAATTGAGCAGCGGCACGCCCGATATCACAGAATCGAAGATCAGGTCGCGCTTGTCGCCAAGCGTCGCGTCGAGATTGAAGGCGTCGCCCTCGATGACGTTGACGCCTGGATAAAGCTGGCGCAGATGGCGCACGAAATCAGTGGAATATTCGACCGCGTAGAGGTTCTCAGGCTTTATGCCCTGGGCGAGGATGGCGCGTGTGATGACGCCTGTACCGGGCCCGACCTCGAGCACCGGCAGGCCGGATGTCGGATCGACGATCGAGGCCATCTTGCCTGCGGTGATGGAACTGGTCGGGACGATCGAACCGACCGCCTTCGGCTTGTCGATCCAGCCCTTGAAGAACTTCAGCTCGTCGTCGAACTTTTCCGCCAGCGTCTTTCGCAGTCCGGGACTACGCGTCATCGAAAGTCCTCCTCAACGCTCCCTCGCATGCTACTTAACAGTTACGAGGTGCAAGACAAGTCGAATCCCCGGATAAGGTGTTGATGACGCTCGGGAAGCGTTTTCCAGGGATCAGCTTCAGTGCTCGCCGAACGTTTCGAAAAAGTCTTTCATGCGGGCGAAAAATCCGCTCGACTGAGGCGAATTGTCCTTTGAGGAAAGCTGCTCGAATTCCTCCAGCAATTCGCGCTGACGGCGCGAAAGGTTCTGCGGCGTCTCAACCACGGTCTGGATGTAGAGGTCGCCGATATTGGGCTGGCGCAGCACCGGCATGCCCTTGCCCTTGAGGCGGAACTGGCGACCGTTCTGGGTGCCTTCCGGCACCTTCACCTTCGTCTGGGTACCGTCCAGTGTCGTCACCTCGAACGAGCCGCCAAGCGCTGCCGTCGTCATCGAGATCGGCACCTTGCAATAAAGATCGGCCCCGTCGCGCTGGAAGAATTCGTGCGGCTTGACCGCGAGGAAGATGTAGAGATCGCCCGACGGGCCGCCGCGCAGGCCGGCCTCGCCCTCATTGGCCAGCCGGATGCGGGTGCCATCCTCGATGCCGGCAGGGATGTTTACCGACAGCGAGCGCTCCTCGGTGACACGGCCCTGGCCGGCGCATTTCGGGCACGGATCCTTGATGGTCTGGCCGCGCCCCTGGCATTGCGGGCAGGTGCGCTCGATCGAGAAGAAGCCTTGCGTGGCGCGCACCTTGCCGTGGCCGTTGCACATCGAGCAGGTGACGGGCTGGGTGCCAGGCTTGGCGCCGCTGCCCGAGCATTCCGAGCAGGAGATCGAGGCTGGCACCCGAATCTGCGCGGTCTTGCCGGAAAATGCCTCTTCCAGCGTAATTTCCATATTGTAGCGCAGGTCGGCGCCGCGCTCGCGGCCGCCGGACGAGCGGCGCTGGCGCCCGCCCATCATGTCGCCGAAAATGTCTTCGAAAATGTCGGCGAAACCGCCGGCGCCAAAGCCTTGCGCCCCGCCATTCATACCGCCGTGCTCGAAGGCGGCGTGGCCGAAGCGATCATAGGCGGCGCGCTTCTGCGGGTCCTTCAGTGTCTCATAGGCTTCGTTGATTTCCTTGAACTTGTGCTCGCAGGCATGGTCGCCTGGGTTGCGGTCGGGATGGAACTGCATGGCGAGCTTGCGAAAAGCGCTCTTGAGCTCCTTCTCGTCGGCGCCCTTTTGCACGCCTAGCGTTTCGTAAAAATCAGCTTTCATGTTTTCCCGCAGTCCGGATAGTCAACGTCTTGAAGCATCGTTGCGTCGTTTGCCGGCACGCTGTTCCGATTTAGGTGTGATGGAGCCGCGATGCCAGTGTCTACGAGGCTTTGTCCGCATTTTTTCGGGCAGCTCAGCGTTTTTCCGGCAAAGGGTTGCAAAAAAGCCCGGCTGTGCGCCGGGCTTTTTCCCTTACCTGTACCGTCAGGCGGTTCAGGCCGACTTCTTCTTCTCGTCGTCTTCGTCGATTTCCTCGAAGTCGGCATCGACGACGTCACTGTCCTTGGCGGCATCAGCCTTGGCGTCGGCCTCGGCGGCTTCCTTCTGCGAAGCCTCGTACATGGCCTGGCCGAGCTTCATCGAGACTTCGGCGAGCGTCTGCGTCTTGGCCTCGATCTCGGTCACATCGTCGCCTTCGGCAGCGGTCTTCAGCGCCGCGATCGCATCGGCAATCGCCGTGCGGTCGGCCTCGGAAACCTTCTCGCCGTATTCCTTCAGAGATTTCTCCGAGGAATGCACCAGCGCCTCGGCCTGGTTGCGGGCCTCGACCAGCGCGCGCCGCTTCTTGTCGGCTTCGGCATTGGCCTCGGCGTCCTTGACCATCTTCTCGATGTCGGCGTCCGAAAGGCCGCCGGACGCCTGGATGCGGATCTGGTGCTCCTTGCCGGTGCCCTTGTCCTTGGCCGAGACGTTGACGATGCCGTTGGCGTCGATGTCGAAGGTGACCTCGATCTGCGGCACGCCGCGCGGCGCAGGCGGGATGCCGACCAGATCGAACTGGCCGAGCGCCTTGTTGTCGGCGGCCATTTCACGCTCGCCCTGGAAGACGCGGATGGTCACCGCCGACTGCGAATCCTCGGCCGTGGAGAACACCTGGCTCTTCTTTGTCGGAATCGTCGTGTTGCGTTCGATCAGCCGAGTGAACACGCCGCCCAGCGTCTCGATGCCGAGCGACAACGGCGTCACGTCGAGCAGCAGCACGTCCTTGACGTCGCCCTGCAGCACGCCGGCCTGGATAGCGGCGCCCAACGCGACGACTTCATCCGGGTTGACGCCCTTGTGCGGCTCCTTGCCGAAGAACTGCTTCACGATCTCCTGGATCTTGGGCATACGGGTCATGCCGCCGACCAGGACGACTTCGTCGATTTCGCCGGCCTTCAGGCCGGCATCCTTGAGCGCCGCCTTGCAAGGATCGATCGTGCGCTGGACGAGATCCTCGACCAGGCTCTCGAACTTCGCCCGCGTCAGCTTCAGCGTCAGGTGCTTGGGGCCGGTGGCATCGGCGGTGATGAAGGGCAGGTTGATCTCGGTCTGCGTGGTGGACGACAGCTCAATCTTGGCCTTTTCAGCCGCTTCCTTGAGGCGCTGAAGGGCGAGCTTGTCGTTCCGCAGGTCGATGCCCTGTTCCTTCTTGAACTCGGCTGCCAGATATTCGACCAGACGCATGTCGAAATCCTCGCCGCCGAGGAAGGTGTCGCCATTGGTCGACTTCACCTCGAACACGCCGTCGCCGATTTCGAGCACCGAAATATCGAACGTGCCGCCGCCAAGGTCATAGACGGCAATCGTCTTGCCTTCCTTCTTGTCCAGTCCATAGGCAAGCGCGGCCGCCGTCGGCTCGTTGATGATGCGCAGCACTTCGAGGCCGGCGATCTTGCCGGCATCCTTGGTCGCCTGGCGCTGGGCGTCGTTGAAATAGGCCGGAACGGTGATGACCGCCTTCTCGACCTTCTCGCCGAGATAGGCCTCCGCCGTTTCCTTCATCTTCTGCAGGATCATCGCCGAGATCTGGCTAGGCGACTGCTTCTTGCCGCCGGCCTCGACCCAGGCGTCGCCATTGTCGCCCTTGACGATCTTGTAGGGGACAAGCTTCTTGTCCTTCTCCGTCACCGGATCGTCGTAGCGGCGGCCGATCAGGCGCTTGACCGCGAAAATGGTGTTCTCAGGATTGGTAACCGCCTGGCGCTTTGCCGGCTGGCCGACGAGGCGCTCGCCGTCGCTGTTGATGGCGACGATGGAAGGGGTCGTGCGCGCGCCTTCCGCATTCTCGATGACCTTGGATTCCTTGCCGTCCATGATGGCGACACAGGAATTGGTTGTTCCCAGATCGATACCGATTACTTTTGCCATTTCTCTAATCTCTCCGCTAAGCAGGCTCTCAGGACCCGTACAGGCGTTCCGACGAAAGCCCCTGTTCACAAGAAATTCCGCTCCGGCAACCGGCATTCGGCGCTGGACGGCTTGGCGCGTATATAAGAACAGGCTGCGTGGCGCGCAAGCATTCTGCGCAAGGCGTTCACCTTTCATCGCGGTTGATCGGATTCGGGACCGGCAGGCCCGTATTTTCCGGCGGTGATCCAGCCGGCCCGGCCCCCGGCCCATGAACCTTTCCGCCTCGCCCCGCGACTGACGCTCAGGTGCCGCGTGGTGCGGCCCCGGAAAGGAAAGCCCCATGACCACAGATCCAGAGGCTCCATGGTCTCCGGGAACAGCAGGAAATCAGCGCGACCATCGCCTTCGGGACCGGGTCGATGCGCTGGGCTTTTCGCTGGTTCCGTTGACCCTGCGCGGACGCAGGCGTATCGTGACGTTGAGGAAAGCAGACAATTCGATCAGGGATGAACGTGCCGGAACGCCGCGCCTTGCCCTGATTTGCGCGCCGGGACCGGATGCTTCTCCCATGACCTGTGGGGGGAGATCCATGTCTTGCGACCACGGCGCGTTCGTGCGCTCTCGTGCCGGCCGTTTGCGCCGCGCCATCCAGGCTGCCAGCGGATTGTCGATCTTGGCGCTCGCCGCTGGGCTCTGGCTCGGTGGCTCGGCCCAGGCTCAGGAAACCCAGATCATCTATCCCGGCTCAATGGCAGTGACCGGATTCTCCGGCACCATCATTCCCAATTTCGAGGAAGGCCTGCCGCCGGGCGTCGATCCCGTCGACGAAACCTTCATCGACACGGCGCGCGCGACCTTGCGCATCTTCGACGTCTCAAGGCTGGGCGGGCCGGCGTCTGGCCAATTGGTCTTCACCCCGCCACCGTTCGAGGTCACGGCCGGGCAAATCGGCCAGGTGTTCGGCATCACCTACGACGACGGCGTGCGCGACGGCGTTCCATCGGCCATTCCAAACCTCTATGCCGGCGCCACGTCGCTGCACGGCATCCGCATAGTCACGCCAGACGGCGACGCCGACGGCCGGCCGGAGCGGCAGCGCCGCGGCACGGCTGACGCGGTCTTCATGGACGGCCAGTTCGGCACCGAAAACGGCGGCGGCTCCGGAACGATCTGGAAGATCGACGGCATCACCGGCGCCGTCTCGAAATTCGCCGATATCGACGCCAATAGCGGTCCCGGCATCGGCGACGTCACTTTCGACAATATCCACCGCCAGTTCTTCGCCAGCGATCTCGACACCGGCCTCATCCACCGCATCGACGCCAATGGCGCGCTGCTCGACACGTTCGACCACGGCATAGCCGGCCGCCCGGCGCACGGGCTTGCCGCCCTTGCCGACGACGGCTCGGTGATTGACATCCAGGGTGCTGCCTTCGACAGCGAGGACCCCGACAGCTGGGGCTACACGCAGGACGAGCGCCGCGTCTGGTCGGTCGCCTATCGTGGCGGCCGGCTCTATTATTCGGTCGGTGATAAGGCGGAGATCTGGTCGGTGGGCGTTGCCGGCGACGGCAGTTTCGCCGGCGACCCGCGCTGGGAACTGACGGTCAAGGCCGACAAGGATTACGCGGTCACCGACATCGCCTTCGACAACGAGGGCTTCATGTACCTGGCCCAGCGCGGCCCGGTGGAGAACCGCTACGACTACAGCCAGTTCGCCGATTCCGGCAAGGGTGAGGTCATCCGCTACTGGCGCGAAAATCCGGACGATCCGGCGACGGAATCGGCCTGGGTGGAAGTGCCGCAGGAATATGCGGTCGGCTTCCCGCAAGACAACCGACAGTCGGCCGGCGGCCTCGACCTGCAATATGGCTACGATGCCGAAGGCAATCTCGATACCGGCGTCTGCACCGACACGCTGGTCGATACCGGCGACAAGTTGCGCGACAACCCGGAGCTTGCCGAACAACTCGCAGCCGGCGGGCCGCTCGCCGTGCACGGCGTGCAAATCACGCCGACGGCACTGGTCAAGCCGGCCAACATGCCGCCTTTCGGCTCGTGGTTCGTCGACTTCGACAATTATTTCGAAGACCCGGAAGTCGAAGGCCATGTCGGCGACGTCGAGGTCTGGCGCCCCTGCGAAGGCCGTGCCGGCTATTACGAGCAGGTGCCGGGCGGCTATCTGCCACCGTTCTATCCGCCGGACTTTCCGCCCCCCGGCAATCTGCCTCCTTGCCTTGATGTCGAGGATGTCAGGTATTTCTGCACGCCCTCCGGCCTCGAGGCCGATCTCTATCTCCATGACCATGCCGGCTTTGGCGGCGATTCGATCAAGGCTCTGTCCAGGACGCCTGGCGTTGGGGTGACTTCACCTCTGTCGCATGCGCCCGGCGCGCCATACACGATCGGCATCACCGGCCATTACCCTGGCGATACGGTCGATGTCGGGCTCTGCTTCTACAGGCAGTCCGATAGCGACAAGGGTGGCTACTACCCTTGCTGCAAGATGACCTTGCGGCTCAGAACCCCAGCCGTCAGCTGCGAACCGTGAGGAGGGGAAGATGAGCAATCTCGCATTTTTCCCGCCTGCGACAAGCAGCCCATCAACCGGCAAACAATCATCCGTCATGGAGACCATCATGAAACCCCTGTCACTCGCCAGGCGCGGCGTGCGCTGGCTGATGGCGGCCGGTATCGCGGTCGCCATGCTGAGTCCGCTGCAAGGCTTCGCTGAAGACCTTGCTCCGGCCAAGACCAAGCCTGCCGATGCGGGCATCTACACTGCCGTTCCAGATCCCAGGCTCGATTTCGACAATCCTCGCACCGTCAATCCGGAGCCGGGCCGGATCGTGCCCTTCTTCACCAAGAAAGGCACCCAGAGAGGCTGCGACTATGTCGTATACTCGCTGAGCTTTGGCTTGCGCGGCAATCCGCAGGGTTTTGCCAGCCCGGACCTCGCCGCCATGCTGAAAAAGGTCAGGCTCGATTTCAGGGACCAGCTCCCGCACGGCCTGCGCATCGTCGGCGTGCATGTGACCGGCGACGGCACCGATGCGTCCGGCGGACCGCTGCCCGGCGCTGCGATCAGCAGTTCGGCTGGCCCGGACGATACCGCGACGGTGTCCGATTTCCGGATTTCCGCCAGCGATCTCGACGGCATCGGCGCTGCGAACCAGCGCGTCATCACGTTCCAGATCACCGCCAAGATCGACCATGCGGCGTTTCCGTCGCCGACGATCGTTCACAACCAGGGCGCGGTTAAGGTGAGCCGCGAACGCGGCGCCGGCATCGAAATCCCGTCGCAGGATCCGGGCAAGCCGGACGACGGCAATTATCTCACGGGTGCAAAGACGTCGATCAAGATCGACGTCACCAGGTGCAACCCGCCGCCTCCACCTCCCGGCAAGGAATGCTTCAAGGTGGAGCGCGGCACGGTCGATTGCTTGCCCGGCGGCGGCGCCTTCATCTACCACATGCCGGTCGGCCCAGAGATGGCCGGCAAATGGGTGCAGCTTTCGACGACGACACCCGGCATCACCATCATTCCCGACACGCAATTGGTGCCGGCCGGCGGCGGTGTGCTCAATTGGAAGATCGTCGGCGCTTCACCCGGCGACGTCATCCACATCATCGTCACCGGTATCGAAACCTATGCCGGCCCGAGGGAGGGCTGGGGCCGGTGCTGTACGCAGACCATCGATATCGTCATCCCACGTGATCAGCGCTGCCCGCCGAAGGACAAGGAACCGGATCTGAAAGTCGAAAAGCGCGCCGACGTGCAACGTTGCACGATGGGCGGCGGCTGCGACTTCACCATCAGGGTCACCAATGTCGGCGATGCACCCTACCACGGCAAGATCGTGCTCGACGAAGTCACCCTGCCGGCCGGCTCCACCCTCGATTCAGGGCCGAACCCACCTTGGGTCTGCGCGCCTGGAACCACCCCGATGATTTGCACTCATCTGGTGACCACGCTCAATCCGGGTGCCTCTGTCGACCTCAAGCTCGGCTTCAAGCCGGCCGCAGGCTGGCGAGGCAGCGTCTTGCGCAACTGCGCCACTTACAATTACGGCGCCAGCGGCAAGCCGCTTTTCGGCAGCCAGCAAAACGATCGCGGCTGTGCATCGATCCCGGTCTGCCGGCGTGGCGATCGTGACCGCGACTGCCGGCCGCCGGTGGAGAAGAAGGTCGACCTGATCCTGAAGAAGCGCGCCCGCACCGAATTCTGTTCGGCCGATGGCGTCTGCACCTTCGTGGTCGACATAATCAACAATGGCAGCGTCCCCTATAATGGGCCGCTGACGGTCGTCGATACCTATCCGGGCGGCGCGCCGGCATCCTCGACCTTCGGCCCGACGCCGCCATGGACATGCGGACCGAACGGCCCCGGCCAGTTCCGCTGCGACAACGCCGGCATCGTGCTGTTGCCTGGCGCCTCGACGCCGATCTTCGTCAGGGCGGTGATGCCGGCCAACTACCGGCCCGACAGTGTCGAGAACTGCGCCGAGGTGAAGGCTATTCCCGGTGAGAACGACATCACCAACAACAGGGCCTGCGCCAAGGAACGCATCCGTCATCCGAATGGCGGCCAGCCGGCCCTGCGCATCACCAAGGTGTGCAATGGTTCGCTGGCCGGTGCTGCGGTCGTTTCCTGCCGCATTACCGTCATCAGCCTCGGCACCACTGCCCCGACCGGTCCGGTACGGGTCAACGATGCCGCGACGCTGATAGCCAGCGGAGCGCCGGTCCAGATTCAGACCGTCACCCCAGACGGCGCGGAATGGACTTGCGGACCGGTTCCGGCCAATGCGCAGTCGTGCCAGATTCCCGGCGCCGTTATGACGTCTGGAACCAGCCGCCATTTCGACGTGACGGTTGCCGCGAACGGCGAGTTCGAGAACTGCGCACGCGGCTCCTACGGCCCGGCTCCGGGAGACGACATCGTCTATCCGATCGGCCAGGCCTGCGCCAAGGGCGGCGGCGCCTCGACCATCCGCGTCGAGAAGACCGGCGACGCCGAGTGCAAGCCCGGCCAGCCCTGCTCGTTCGAGATCACCATCACGAACGATGGCGTGAGCGCCTTCTCCGGTCCGGTTCGCGTCGGCGATGCGATCGGCGTCGAAGGCCTCGGCCGGCTGGAAGGCGTTGCGATCACCTCGATCGATCCGCCCTTCGGCTGCTCGCCGGAGCCGGCAATCTTGCCTCTGTCCTGCATCGCTCAACTGACGCTCGGCGCCGGGGAAAGCCACGTGCACACAGTGACCGTGACCATTCCCGACGACGGCCGTCTGGCCAATCTGCAGGGCACTGTCGACGGCCAGAACTGCGTCGGCGTGCTGTCTCCGAACACGCCGGTGCAAGGCGGTGGCGACGTGTTGTCCCGCGGTGCGGCCGACGTGCAGGGTGATCGCGGCAAGGCCTATGCTTGCCATCCCTTCACCATTAAGAATGAGGTGAAGAAGGAATGCTCGCAAGGCTTCGTCATGAACGACGCCGGCAACTGCGTCTGCCCGCCCGGCACGACCTTCCGCAATGGCCAATGCTCGTCCGGCGGCGGCACGGTCATCGTGCCGAAGCCAAAACCTTGCGTTCTGCTCAAAGGCCAGATCCGTACCGAAGACGGACGCTGCGTCTGTCCGCGCGGAACCGAGCTGGAGAACGGCGCTTGCGTGGGCAGCAAGCCGCAGCCCGAGCAGTGCACCATCCGTGGCCAGATCCACGACGCTGCCGGCGATTGCGTCTGCCCGCGGGGCACCGAAGTCAGAGGCAATGCCTGCCGGCCAATCCAGCCGAAACCCGAGCAGTGCACCATTCGTGGCCAGATCCACGACGGCGGTGGTGATTGTGTCTGCCCGAAAGGTACGGAAGTCAGAGGCAATGCCTGCCGGCCAATCCAGCCGCAGCCCGAGCAGTGCACCATTCGTGGCCAGATCCATAACGCCGCTGGCGATTGCGTCTGCCCGAGGGGTACGGAAATCAGAGGCAATGCCTGCCGGCCAATCCAGCCGAAGCCGGAGCAGTGCACCATCCGCGGCCAGATCCACGACGCCGAGGGCGATTGTGTCTGCCCGCGGGGTACGGAAGTGCAAGGCAATGCCTGCAGGCGCAAGAAGCCTGTTGTGGTGGAGTGCCCGATACCTGGTCAGATCCACAACAAGCGTGGCGTATGCGTCTGCCCGCGTGGGACAGAGCTGCGCGACGGCGCCTGCCGCAAACCACGGTTGGAATGCGCACCGGGCGCGCGGCCGATCAATGGCCGGTGCCAGCCGATCCGCAAACCGAACCTGCTGCTGAATCCAAAGGTTCTTCAGCAGGTCGTGCCAAGGAGGCGCAAGCCGCAGCTCGAGCAATAGGATCGCGAGGATCGCGCGCGGAACTTCAAACGGTGATGGTTCGCGTCACCCAAAACCCGCCGGAGCGATCCGGCGGGTTCTTTCTTTGGCAGCGCTGTATTTCGGCGGCTTGCATGAACCTTACGGCAGTCAGCAGCGACAAACTCCTGAAGGACCCCATCAACCCATCAGGAGAGAGAAATGCCTTCAGCCAAACGTCTTTTCCGAACTGTGGCGACCAGTGCATTGATCGCAGCCTCGCTTGCAGGCACGCCCGCCTTCGCCAAGCAGGCGAACATAAAATCGATGTCATTCCATACGGAAAGCGCCAACACGACAATCCATGTCGGCTCGAGCGACAAGCAGAAATGGGACACGCTGAAAAGCGGCAACGTCCAGTTCTGGGGCCACATGAATCTCGACCTCTGGTGGCCTGGCTATGTGCAGGATGTCGCCGTGTCGCTCGGCGTCTGCGGACCAGGCCAGTGCCAGGCGTTCCCGCCGATCTGGAGTGCTTCGCCGCTTAGCCGCGACTACGACCACCAGGAAAATTTCTCCTTTGATCCCTCCATCATCCCGCTGTCATCGAATACCGGCATCGCCGTCGTACCCGATGGCGATGAGATCATCGCCAAGTGCAACCAGCACCTCCAGGCCGACGGCCCGACCAAATCCTATTCATTCACGCACACATTCCACGCCAGTTTCTCGGCAGCCACCGACACTGCTCTCGACATGGACAATGCGGTCAGCGAAGTACAGGGCGGCAGCTGGCCGCATCCGCTGTACGGATCGCACTATGCCGAGCATGGCTCGTTCGACGTTCAAATCGTCTGCGATGCGGTCGTCAAACCAAAGGTCCAGGACATCGCCACCGATTTTGGCGAGTTCGACGTGAATGACGTCAGGCTGTTCTTGACGACATACCAGTCCAACCAGCCAGGCTCCGCGCCTGGCACTGTTTGCCCTTCGCTCAGGGTCACCAGCCGGGCGCAAGCCAACCAGGCCGGGCCGGTTACGATGCGCATCTGGCGCCAGAAGGACGGTGGGCCGATCACCTCCGAGGTGCAGCAGGCATGGGCTTCGTACGATGCAGCGAAGAACGGCTATTTCGCGCTTTATGAAAAATGGGAGGATGTCGGCGCCACCGCCTATTTCCAATACAAGACCGAGATTGTCGGCAACGACCCGTTCGAGCCCTTCGACGGCTGGAAGGACATCACCGTCCATTGCACGAGTGCCGGCGGCGGCGGCTTCACCGATTCACCGCAGGACAACCCCGTCAACCCGCCGGTTCATTCGGACTGGCAGGGGCGAGGTCACCGTGTCCGACAGCGCCGGCCTCAAGAAACTCTGCCCGTGCAAGGGTCAGGTGACGTTCGAAGTCGAGCGCGATGCGCCGGGCGCGTTTCACTACCGCATCAGTTGCTCGAATGGTGCCTTCTTTACCGGCACGACTGCGGCCTTCAACAATGGCGGTGTGTTCAAGGCGAGCGCCGCGCACGATCTCAGCATCGTCAGGACGCGCTCGATCCAGTGCACCCTGCAGGAAATCAAGCAGAACGGTTCAATCGCGACCGTCGATACGGATACGGAGGATTTCACCTGCATAAAGCGCACCTTTGATCCGAAGGCCGACGATCTCGTCTCGACCACCCGTCCGGATTCCGATCAGCCCAAGCTGCCTCCGGTCGTCGTCGATCCCGGCCGTAAATGTCTGCCCAGCCAGAAGCTGATCCACGGCAAATGCATCGACAGGCCGCTCGTAGACGCGTGCCGCAGCACCGAAAAGCTCGTCAATGGCAAGTGCATTGGCATCAGCATCCACTGCTGCCCGGCTACCATCAGATCGGACTAGAATGCGTAAGGAATCCGGTGATCGCCGACAGGTGCAACCGCAATGAGCTGCGCATCGACGGAAGATGCGTGCGCAAGCCGCCGGTCGTTATCGACTGCAAGCGCGGCTACCATTTGGTCGGCAAGGCATGCGTCAAGAACCCGGTGATCGTCACCGCCTGCCGTGCAACCGAAAAACTGGTGCGTGGACATTGTGTGCCCAAGCCGCCGCTGAAGAAGCCCGATCTGCAGAAGGTGAAACAAGGCAACGGCAAGCTCTTCCTGCCACGGACGGCCAGGCCGCGGCTTCATCCGAACTGAAATCCAAGGCCTTGCCCTGGAAAGTCCTTGCACTGGAGGAAAGGTCTGCACAGGAGAGAAGTGGCTCGCACCGCTTCTCCCCTTCTGCGCGGATGCGGTATTGACGCCGGATTCCTGTCGACAAGCGGCGCCGAGATGATTACGCCGATGGGGCTCAACAACGGGAAGCGGACATGGCTCAAAAAACCCTGATCGCGCCATCGGTGCTGGCGTCCGATTTCTCGAAGCTCGGCGACGAGGTCGAGGCGGTGGCGGCCGCCGGCGCCGACTGGATCCATCTCGACGTCATGGACGGGCATTTCGTCCCCAACATCACCTTCGGGCCGCCGGTGATCAAGGCGATTCGCAACCGCACCAAGGCCTTCTTCGACTGCCATCTGATGATCGCCCCCGCCGACCCCTATCTGGCCGCCTTCGCCGAGGCCGGGTGCGACGGCATCACGGTGCACGCCGAAGCCGGGCCGCATCTCGACCGCTCGCTGCAGACGATCAAAAACCTTGGCAAGAAGGCCGGTGTGTCGCTCAACCCGGCGACACCGGAGACGATGATCGAATACGTGCTCGACCGGCTCGATCTTATCCTGATCATGACGGTCAATCCGGGCTTCGGCGGCCAGGCCTTCATTCCGGCGATCGTAGACAAGGTGAAGCGGGTGAAGGCGCTGATCGGTGACAGGCCGATCCGGATCGAGATCGACGGCGGCATTTCGCCTGAAACTGCGCCCCTGGTCACCGCCGCCGGCGCCAGCGTGCTGGTCGCTGGTGCGGCCATCTTCAAGGGCGGCAGCGTCGAGGCCTACCGGGCAAATATCGAGGCAATCAGGGCGGCGGCGGACAAGGCGGCCGGCTGACCGCCGCCGTTCGGCCGGAGACAGCCGCTCGGGGGGACTTATGAGCAACCATCTGTTCGATGCTTTCCGTGCCCGGATGCCCACGCCCGGACGCCTTTTGATGGAGGCAGAGGACGGGCGCTCGATCAGCTATGGCGAAATGCTGGCGCGCTCCGCTCAACTGGCACATGTGGTGTCGCAGCTGGGCGTCGAAGCCGGCGACCGCGTCGCCGTTCAGGTCGAGAAAAGCCCGGAGGCCATTTTCCTCTATCTCGCCTGTCTGCGTGCCGGCGCGATCTTCCTGCCGCTCAACACCGCCTATACGCTGACCGAGCTCGACTATTTCTTCAGGGATGCCGAGCCGCGACTGATCGTCTGCGACCCGGCGCGAGTGACCGAGATCGGCGCTTTGGCGCAGGCCTCGGGCGCTGCGGTCGCGACACTCGGCAGCAAGGGCGAGGGTTCGTTGACCGATCGCGCCTCTGAGGCGGCCGTGGACTTCCACGACGTGGCGCGCGGACCGGACGACCTTGCTGCGATCCTCTACACCTCCGGCACCACCGGCCGTTCGAAAGGCGCCATGCTCAGCCACGAAAACCTCGCCTCGAATGCGCGGGTGCTGGTCGACCTCTGGCGCTTCACTGCCGCAGACGTGCTGATTCACGCGCTGCCGGTTTTCCACACGCATGGCCTTTTCGTCGCCACCAATGTCGTCCTGATGGCCGGCGCCTCGATGCTGTTCGAAACCAAATTCGACCCGGCCCGCATCGTCTCGCTGCTGCCGCGCGCCACCGTGCTGATGGGCGTGCCGACATTCTACGTCCGCCTGCTGCAGCAGGACGGTTTGAACCGGCAAGCGGCGAAAAACATCCGCCTGTTCATTTCCGGCTCGGCGCCGCTGTTGGCCGAGACGCACAGAGCCTGGCGAGAGCGCACCGGCCACGCCATCCTCGAGCGCTACGGCATGACCGAGACCAACATGAACACGTCGAACCCTTATGATGGCGAGCGGCGTGCCGGCACGGTCGGGTTTCCCCTGACCGGCGTTTCCCTGCGCATCACCGACCCCGAGAGCGGCGAAACACTTGCCAAGGGCGATGTCGGCATGATCGAGGTGAGGGGTCCCAATGTCTTTTGCGGCTACTGGCGCATGCCGGAAAAGACCAAAGCGGAGTTCCGTGACGACGGTTTCTTCATCACCGGCGATCTCGGGCTGATCGATGCCGACGGCTATGTCCACATCGTCGGCCGCGGCAAGGACCTGATCATTTCCGGCGGCTACAATATCTATCCAAAGGAAGTCGAGAGCGAGATCGACGCGCTGCCTGGCGTCGCCGAAAGCGCTGTCATCGGCGTTGCCCATCCGGATTTCGGCGAAGGCGTCACCGCTGTCGTGGTGAGGGCGCCAGGCTCGACCATCAGCGCCGCAGGGATCGTCGAGGCCATCGCCGGGCGCCTCGCCAGGTACAAGCATCCGAAACGGGTGATCTTCGTCGACGAACTGCCGCGCAACACGATGGGCAAGGTGCAGAAGAACCTGCTGCGCGAAGCCTACAAGGACCTCTATACGTCCAAAGCCGGCTAACCCTAACGAGCAGAGCTGCCTGCAAAAACCCTGGCGCCATCGATCCAGACGCTTTTAATGTCCAGATCGTCCGACAGCGAAACGATGTTGGCCGCGGTACCGTTGGCGAAGCGCCCGAGCCGGTGCGACTGGCCGATCGCCTGCGCCGGATAGAGCGAGGCCATGCGCAAGGTTTCATCGAGGTCGAGACCGACGACGCGGTGCATGAAGCGCACCGCGGAAATCATGTCGAGATCCGCGCCCGCCAGCGTGCCGTCGGCAAGTGTCAGCCTGCCATCCTTGCGGTGGATGGTGCGGCCGTTCAGCGTGAACGAGGTCATGTCGGTGCCGATCGTCGCCATGGCATCGGTAACGAGCAGGATCTTGCCCGGCCCCTGCTTGGCGCGCAAGGCGATGGCCATGGTGGCCGGATCGACATGGATACCGTCGGCGATGATCCCGGCATAGAATGTGCCGGTATCGATTGCGGCGCCCGCTAGCCCTGGCTCGCGATTGCCGATCTGGCTCATCGCATTGAACAGATGGGTGACCACCGTTGCGCCGGCCTCGGCAAAGGCGCGAGCCGTGGCATAGCCGGTATCGGAATGGCCGATGCTGACGACGATGCCGGCCTTGCTAAGCGCCGACACCTGGCTGGGCTCGACGGATTCGGGCGCCACCGTCGTCAGCAGCACGGGCAGGTTTTTCCGTGCGGCGATCAGCATCGTCTGGTCGGAGTCTAGCATCGGCCGGACCAAAGCCGGGTCATGTGCGCCCTTGCGGGCGATCGACAGATGCGGCCCTTCGAGGTGCAGGCCCAGGAACCCCGGCACCTTCCTCCGTGCCGCCTCGGCTCCGGCCGCAACCGCCGCGGCGGTGATCTCGGACGTGTCGGTGATCAGCGTCGGCAACAGCGCCGCCGTGCCGAAGGGTGCGTGCGCCCGGCAGATGGTCTCGATCGAGGCGACGTCGGGATGGTCGTTGAGCATGACGCCGCCGCCGCCATTGACCTGCAGATCGACGAAGCCAGGCGCCAGCATGCCGCCGCCGGTCTCGATACGCGCAACATTGG
Source organism: Mesorhizobium sp. M0698 (assembly GCF_040320455.1). Classification (NCBI taxonomy): domain Bacteria; kingdom Pseudomonadati; phylum Pseudomonadota; class Alphaproteobacteria; order Hyphomicrobiales; family Phyllobacteriaceae; genus Mesorhizobium; species Mesorhizobium sp. M0698. The sequence continues at coordinate 106,525 of NZ_JAMYPQ010000012.1, forward strand.
ATGGAATGGCGCCGGCGGCAACAATGGCCTCGACGAGGCCGTCGCGCACGACAAGCGCCGCATTGTCGTGCCAGTCGTCGCCATCGAAAATCCGGGCGCCAGTCAGGGCAAAACGGTCGCTCATAGGGTTTCCGTTACCTTGCGCAGATTGGGCGGCGTGTCGGGGTCGAGGCCGCGATGGCGGGCAAAAGCCTCGACGAAACCATAGAACGACACGATCAGCGTCAGCGGGTCGGTCAGCGGATGACCGGTTGCGACATGCGGCAGGCGCTGAGCGCTCTTTGCCTTGTTCGACGTCACAAAGACGGCAGCGCCCTTGCCGGCCAGGCTGTCGGCGGCATCGGCCACCGATGGCTCGGACGCATCGCGAGCAGCCAGAGCCAGCACCGGGAAACCGGGACCGACCAGCGCCAGCGGGCCGTGCATGACCTCGGCGGCACTATAGGCTTCCGCATGCATGGCGCAGGTTTCCTTGAATTTCAGCGCCGCCTCGTTGGCGATCGCCGCCGACGGGCCACGGCCGAGAATGAACAGCGATTTCGGCGTCTCGAGTGCCCCAGCCAGCGCCATCCAGTCGCAGGCGATCGCCTTGCGAAAATGCTCCGGCAAGCGCGCGAGCGCCACCAGGAGTTTCTCGTCGCCGGTGCAATGCGCCATCAAGGCGAGTCCTGCGACGGCTGAATTGACGAAGGTCTTCGTCGCCGCGACGCTGCGCTCCGGTCCGGCCAGGATGTCGATCGCGTAGTCCGAAGCCCGCGCCAGCGGCGAATCGGCGGTGTTGGTGATGGCGACGGTCAGCGAACCGCCGGTCCTCGCCGCTTGCGCCATTGCAACGATGTCCGGGCTCTTGCCGGACTGCGAGATCGCCAGGCAGGCCGAGCCGCCCAGCTTCAGCTTGGCGCCATAGATCGAGGCGATCGACGGGCCGACCGATGCAACCGCCAGCCCGGCGGTCAACTCCACGGCATATTTCATGAAGGTTGCGGCATGGTCGGACGAGCCGCGCGCCACGGTGACGACGAAATTCGGATCGCGCTCGCGAATGCCGCGTCCAGCTTCCGTCAGCACCGCGGCCGAGCCATCGAGCAGGCGGGCGGTGGCCTCCGGGATCTCCTCGATCTCGCGCCGCATATGGGTCGTTGTTGCGGTCACGGCCGGCCCTCTTCGCCCGGCCCGCTCAGCCGGAGTTCGGCGACAAAATCATAGGCGTCGCCCCTGTAGATGGAGCGGGTAAACTCGATCACCTTGCCGCTCGCCAGATAGGAGATACGCTCGATGTGCAGGCCGGCAATACCCGGCGGTACTTCCAGCAGATGTGCGTCGCCATCGCCGAGATTGGTGGCGGAAATGCGCTGCACCGCCCGCACCGGCCTGTTGCCGGTCTTTTCCAACGCGGCGTAGAGCGACGAACCAATCGCCGCCGGATCGGGCAGCACGCTTGTCGATAGCGAGGCGCGCTCGATCGCCAGCGGCGTGTCGTTGGCGATACGAAGGCGCGCCACGCGCGCAACCAATTCGTTCGACGCCAGGCCGAGCACCATCATCTCGTCGGGCGACGGCGGATAGAGGCCGCGGTCGAGCCAAGCCGAACGCACCGCCATGCCGCGCCGCGCCATGTCTTCGGTAAACGAGGTCAGCATCGACAGCGACTGCTCGACGCGCTCCATACGTGGCGCAACGAAGGTACCGGAACCATGGCGCTGGACGAGGATGCCGCCCTTGACCAGGTCCTGCACCGCCTTGCGCACGGTGACGCGCGAAATGTCGGCCTTGCTAGCGATGTCGCGCTCGGAAGGCAGCGCATCGCCAGGTCCGATCAGCCCGCGTTTGACCGCATCCTCGATGCTCTTCCTGAGCTGCAGATAGAGCGGCGCGCCACTCTGCGACGATTGTTTCAGCGCCGCAAATATCTGGTCGGCGGCCTCACTCATCGAGCTGCCTCCGCCGTGTTTGCGAAAATCCGAACCGCCATCTGAACCGCGCCGCCCAGCGCGTCGTCGAGCGGCGGTTTCAGCAGCGCCCGGTAGCGGGCCGACAGGCGCGGCGCATAAAGCGGCGCCAGCCCGCCGAGCAGGCAGAGCGGATCGTCGCCGCCGAGGTCGAGCACGCCAAGCGCTGCCTCGACATCGGCGATCGCCTTGTCGAGGATCCAGATAGCGACGGCGTCGCCTTTTTCGGCATGTTCGAACACCTTGGGCGCGAAGCCGCCGAAATCGCCGGGCTTGGCGTTGGTGGTGAATTCGACCACATCCTCGGGATTGTTGCGGAAAATGGCGAGCATGGTCTCCGTCAGCGGCGATCCCTGGCGGATGCCGTCATAGGCGAGCAGCGTCTGCTCGAGCAGGTCGCGGCCGATGCGGGCGCCGCTGCCCTGGTCGCCGACCTGAAAACCCCAGCCACCGATGGCGCGCGACTTGCCTCGTCTGCGCGCCATATAAGCGGTGCCGGTGCCGAGTATGGCCATGGCGCCGTCGCCTGAGCCAACCGCGCCTTCCAGCGCGATCTCGGCATCGGTCTCGACGCGGCTGATGCGGAACGGCAGGATCGCTTCGAGCTGCTGCCGGTAGGTGCCGACATTGGCGCCGGCAAGACCGAGAACGGCCGGAGTTTGCGGGATCAGTGCGGGATCCCTGCCCGCGGCGACAAAGGCCTGCTGCGCTGCGTCGACGATGTTCGTCCTGGCGCCGGTGAGATCGGTTCGGATGTTGGCGGCACCGCTTTTGGCGCGGCCGAGGACGCTGCCGTCGGCCGTTGCAAGGGCCGCCCTGCAGCTGGTGCCGCCGCCATCGATGCCGAGCACGAATTTCACGCGATTTCTCCTCCGGGCGGATAATACCAATAAAATACCAATAGCCAAGGATTAATTTCCGTTTCAAAAAAGTTAAGGCGTAGTTTGTTGGAAAATCAGCCAATTGCGTTCGCAGGCCTGCACCGCCGCAAGGATTTCATTAATGCGTGTGGACAAGTGGTATTTTTTTGGTATGGTTTTCTCGATTGGAGGAAAGCGGATGGCCGAAACGCGCACCGAAGCGCTTCACCAGAATGCCGAGGGACTGGATATCCAGGCCCCGGAAGCCGTCCTTTCCTCGTTGGCCAACGCACAGATCGAGGCCGCCAAGGCTGTGCACGGCGCCATTCCTGCCATTGCCGCGGCAGCCGAAATCATCGCAAGCAGACTGAAAAGCGGCGGCAAGCTCGCCTATGCGGCTGCCGGCAGTTCGGGCCTGATGGCACTGGCCGATGCGCTTGAGCTGCCGGGCACTTTCGGCATCCAACGCGACCGCATCGCCATCCTGATCGCCGGCGGCGACGAGGCCTTCAAGACACTGGCCGGCGGGCCGGAGGACGACACCGAGGAAGCTTCGGCAGCAGTTGCCGCCGCCCGCATCGGCAAGGGCGACTGCCTGATCGCCGTCTCGGCCAGCGGCTCGACACCTTATGCAGTCAGGGCGATCGAGGACGCCAGGCGCCGCGGTGCGGCGACCATTGCCATCGCCAACAACAGGGATGCGCCGCTGTTGCGGCTGGCCGACATCGCCATCCTGCTCGAAACGCCGCCGGAGCTGATTGCCGGCTCAACGCGCATGGGCGCAGGCACCGCCCAGAAGATCGCGCTCAACATGCTGTCGACGCTCGCCGCCATCCATCTCGGCCATGTCCATGACGGCTACATGGTCAACCTCATGGCCGACAACATCAAGCTGCGCGACCGCGCCGCACGCATCGTTGCCGCCGTCAGCGGGCGCGACAAGGACGAGGCGGCGCGCCTGCTCGAAAGGAGCGGCGGCGTCGTCAAGACCGCTATTCTGCTCGCCGCCGGCGCCGCCAGCGCCGATGCAGCCGAGAAGATATTGGAAGGGACCGGCCACAAGCTGCGGCCGGCCCTTTCCGCGATCGAGGGGAGCAAGGGGCGCAATGCCTCTGTTCTCATCAAAACCGAACCTGAAAAAGGTCAACAGGGAGACTGAGCATGACAACGAAGCTACTGACGGCACTTCTTCTCGGCACCAGCATTCTCGGCTCCGCCGGGGTGGCTTATGCCGACGACGTAACGCTCAACATCGAAAGCTGGCGCGGCGACGACCTTGCCATCTGGAAGGACAAGCTGATCCCGGCCTTCGAAGCCAAGAACCCGGGCATCAAGGTGGTGTTCGCGCCGTCGGCGCCAACCGAATATGACGCCGCCCTCGGCGCCAAGCTCGCCGCCGGCTCGGCGGGCGACCTGATCACCTGCCGCCCGTTCGACAAGTCGCTGGAACTCTTCAAGAAGGGCAACCTCGCCGATCTGTCGGCGCTGCCGGGCATGGAGAACTTCTCCCCGGTGGCCAAGTCGGCCTGGCAGACCGACGACGGCAAGGCGACATTCTGCGTGCCGATGGCCTCGGTCATCCATGGCTTCATCTACAACAAGGACGCCTTCGACAAGCTCGGCATCAAGGTGCCGGAGACGCGCGACGAATTCTTCGCCGCGCTCGACAAGATCAAGGCCGACGGCACCTACATCCCGATGGCGATGGGCACCAAGGACCTCTGGGAAGCCGCGACCATGGGCTACCAGAACATCGGCCCGAACTACTGGAAGGGCGAGGAAGGCCGCGCCGCACTGATCAAGGGCGAGCAGAAGCTGACCGACCCTCAGTGGGTCGCACCTTATGCCGAGCTTGCCAAGTGGAAGCCCTATCTTGGCGACGGTTTCGAGGCGCAGACCTATCCGGACAGCCAGAACCTGTTCACGCTCGGCCGCGCCGCCATCTACCCGGCCGGCTCGTGGGAGATCGGCCTGTTCAACACGCAGGCGCAGTTCAAGATGGGCGCCTTCCCGCCGCCGGTGCAGAAGGCCGGCGACACCTGTTACATCTCCGACCACACCGACATCGGCATGGGCCTCAATGCGGCGTCCAAGAACGCCGACGCGGCCAAGACCTTCCTGTCCTGGGTCGCCTCGCCTGATTTTGCCACCATCTATGCCAACGCGCTGCCGGGCTTCTTCAGCCTGAACAACACGCCGGTGAAGATGGAAGACCCGCTGGCGCAGGAATTCGTCTCCTGGCGCGACAAGTGCAAGTCGACGATCCGCTCGACTTACCAGATCCTGGGCCGCGGTACGCCGAACCTCGAAAACGAGACATGGGTTGAATCGGCCAACGTCATCAACGGCACCGACACGCCGGAAGCTGCCGCCAAGAAGCTGCAGGACGGCCTCGACAGCTGGTACAAGCCGGCGAAGTAAGAGTGCGGCGAAGCGTTGTCTCCCCCCTCGAGGGGGGAGATGTCGCCGAAGGCGACAGAGGGGGTCGGTCGAGGCAGGCTGCGGCTTGATCGCTGCTGGAAAGCACGGTCGAACGACGATAGCGCGCTGCCTCTGCCGACTCCACCCGCCTCGCTTTGCGAGGCACCCTCCCCTCGAGGGGAGGGAGGCGCCGCGCCCTTTGACGGCAATTGCAAGAACCTGATCGGCGGGACCGAACTCATGGCCGCAACACCGAAAAGACCGTTCCGCTGGCACATCGGCGTCTTTCTGGCGCCGGCAGTGCTGGTCTATACGGCGATCATGATCCTGCCGCTGGCCGGCACGCTGCAGCTCTCCTTGTTCCGCAACATAGACCAATCCCAAGTCTTCGTGGGACTGGCAAACTTCCGCACGCTGTTCGGCGATCCTAACTGGTCGGTGGGCTTCTGGAATGCTCTCCGGAACAATGTCTGGTTCTTCATCATCCACATGCTGGTGCAGAATCCGATCGGCGTCCTTTTGGCGGCGCTGCTGTCGAGCCCGCGGCTGAGATTCTCCGCCTTCTACCGAACGGCGATCTTCGTGCCGACAATCCTGTCCTTCGTCATTGTCGGCTTCGCCTGGAAGCTGATCCTGTCGCCGCTGTGGGGCGTGGCGCCGCATCTGCTCGATCTGGTCGGCCTCAAGAGCCTGTTCACGCCCTGGTTGGGCAAGGAGCAGTACGCGCTGACCACACTCAGCCTGATCTCGGTCTGGCAGTTCGTCGGCATCCCGATGATGCTGATCTATGCGGCGCTCTTATCCATCCCCGAAGAGGTGATCGAGGCGGCTGAATGCGACGGCATCACCGGCATGTCGCAGTTCTGGAAGATCAAGCTGCCGCTGATCCTGCCGTCGATAGGCATCATCTCGATCCTGACCTTCGTCGGTAATTTCAACGCGTTCGACCTGATCTACACAGCGCAAGGGGCGCTGGCCGGGCCGAACTATTCAACCGATATCCTCGGCACCTTCCTCTACCGCGCCTTCTTCGGCTTCCAGTTGCAGATCGGTGATCCCAACATGGGCGCGGCAATCGCCACGATGATGTTCCTGATCATCCTGGGCGGCGTCTGCGTCTACCTGTTCCTCGTGCAGACGCGCCTGCGTCGCTACCAGTTCTGAGGCGCCACATGAGCACGGCAACCCGCTCGCTGCCCCGCACCATTGGCGCGCATGCGATCCTTCTGACCTACACGGCGATCGCGCTGTTTCCGGTAATCATCGTCATCGTCAACTCATTCAAGTCGCGCGCCGCCATCTTCGGTGCGCCGCTGGCGCCGCCGACGCCGAAAACCTTCGATCTAATCGGCTACACGACGGTGATCGGCCAGGGCGATTTCATCCACTATTTCCAGAACAGCCTTGTCGTCACCGTCGCCTCGCTGTTCTTCGTGCTTTTGTTCGGCGCCATGGCGGCTTTCTCGCTGTCGGAATACCGCTTCCGCGGCAATTCGCTGATGGGGCTCTATCTGGCGCTCGGCATCATGATCCCGATCCGCCTTGCCACCGTCGCCATCCTGCAATTGATGGTGGCGAGCGGGCTAGTCAACACGCTGACGGCGCTGATCCTGGTCTATACCGCGCAAGGCCTGCCGCTTGCCGTCTTCATCCTGTCGGAATTCATGAAGCAGGTCTCGGACGATCTGAAGAATGCGGGCAGGATCGACGGCCTGTCCGAATACACCATCTTTTTCCGGCTGGTGCTGCCGCTGGTGCGCCCATCGATGGCGACCGTCGCCGTCTTCACCATGATCCCGATCTGGAACGATCTGTGGTTCCCGCTGATCCTGGCGCCGTCGGAGGAGACCAAGACGGTGACGCTCGGCGCCCAGCTGTTTCTCGGCCAGTTCGTCACCAACTGGAACGCCATCCTGGCGGCGCTGTCGCTGGCAATCATGCCGGTACTGATCCTCTACGTCATCTTCTCGCGGCAGCTGATCCGCGGCATCACTTCGGGGGCGGTCAAGTGAGTGAGGGTCGGGACGCGATCATTCGAGGCCTCACCGAGTCGGCAATCCGCCACAGATTCCGCGGCGTTCGCCAAACAAACTATTATCGCGAATGGCCGGAAACGGTCTGTCTGCTTAACCTTCAGAAGTCTGCCTGGGGACCGCAGTTCTATCTCAATGCAGCAGTCTGGCTGACTCGGTTCGGGATCGAGCGTCGACCAAAGGAATACAACTGTCATATCATCTGGCGTGTCAACTCCCTGATGGTTAGCGAGCAATCCAAGGCATTCACCGAGGCGCTGGATCTGGATCGTCCGTTGCCGGACGACCGGAGGTCTTCTCTGATCAAAGAGGGGGGTCGATACATACGGGTTCGGACTTCTGGCACGTTGTGAAAGCGAAAAGGCTGCTCTGCAGATCGCCAGTGAGTATGGATCGAGTATTAGGATGGACCTGAAAGCCCGCGCTCTACAAAAGGCAAACTGAAATGGACCAACCTCTTCGCGTTGTCATCGCCGGCCTCGGCAACATGGGGCGCAGCCATGCGCTGGCGTATCACACCAATCCGGGATTCCAGATCGCCGCGCTGGTCAACCGCTCCGATGTGCCGCTGCCGGAAGGGCTTTCGAGCTACGGCATCAGGCGCTCCTTCGACGAGGCGCTGCGTGACGAACGGCCCGACGTCGCCTGCATCGCCACCTATTCCGACAGCCATGCTGACTATGCCGTCAAGGCGTTCGAGGCCGGCTGCCACGTCTTCCTCGAAAAGCCGCTGGCAACCACCGTCGCGGATGCAGAGCGCGTGGTCGCGGCAGCCAAGGCCAACGGCAAGAAACTGGTGATCGGCTACATCCTGCGCCATCACCCGTCCTGGATCCGGCTGATCGCCGAGGCACGCAAGCTCGGCGGCCCTTACGTGTTCCGCATGAACCTCAACCAGCAATCCTCCGGCCATAGCTGGGAGACGCACAAGCAGTTGATGCAGACGACATCGCCGATCGTCGATTGCGGCGTGCATTATCTCGACGTGATGCTGCAGATCACCGACGCCAGACCAGTCGAGGTGCGCGGCATGGGGCTACGGCTGAGCGACGAGATCGCGCCGTCGATGTACAATTACGGTCATCTGCAGGTGCTGTTCGACGACGGTTCGGTCGGCTGGTACGAGGCCGGCTGGGGGCCGATGATTTCGGAGACGGCTTTCTTCGTGAAAGACGTGATTTCGCCCAATGGCTGCGTGTCGATCGTCATGAAGGAGGGTGTCAGGTCCGACGACATCGACACCCACACCAAGACCTCGACCATCCGCCTGCACAGTGCGGCGACCGGAGCCGACGGCAAATTCGCCAAACCGGACGAGATGCTGTCGATGCAAGGCGAGCCCGGCCATCAGGACCTCTGCGACCTGGAACAGGCGTTTGTGCTGAAGGCGATCCGCGAGGATCTGGACTTGACCCGTCACATGGACGACGCGGTGAAGTCGCTCGCCGTCTGCCTTGCCGCAGACGAGAGCGTGCGCAGCGGCCTCGCCGTGAAACTCTAGAACAGGGACGACGCCGTGGGCTCGCTGAACATCGAGAACGTAAAAAAGGCCTTTGGGCCGGTCGAGGTGCTGAAGGGCATCAACCTCGAGGTGACCGATGGCGAGTTCGTCGTCTTCGTCGGTCCATCCGGCTGCGGAAAGTCGACACTGCTGAGGGTCATCGCCGGGCTGGAGGACTCGACCTCGGGCCGCGTGGTCATCGACGGGGCGGACGTCTCCGCCACCCCGCCGGCCAAACGCGGCATCGCCATGGTGTTCCAGACGTATGCGCTCTATCCGCATCTGACGGTGAAGAACAATATGGGCCTCGGCCTCAAGCAGGCGGGCACACCGGCGGCCGAGATCGACCGCCGCATCGGCATCGCCTCCTCGATGCTGTCGCTGGAGCCCTACCTCTCGAGGCGGCCGGCCGAGCTCTCCGGCGGCCAGCGCCAGCGCGTCGCCATCGGCCGCGCCGTGGTGCGTGAGCCCAAGCTGTTTCTGTTCGACGAGCCGCTGTCGAACCTCGACGCCGCACTGCGCGTCAACACCAGGCTGGAGATCGCGCAATTGCATCGCCGGCTGAAGGCCACGATGATCTATGTCACCCACGACCAGGTCGAGGCGATGACGCTGGCCGACAAGATCGTGGTCCTTAATGCGGGCAGGATCGAGCAGATCGGCGGACCGATGGAGCTTTACAATTCGCCGGCAAATGAATTCGTCGCCGGCTTCATCGGCTCACCGAAGATGAACTTCGTCGACGGCGCCAGGCTTGGCGAAACGGCAAAGACCATCGGCGTCCGTCCCGAACATCTGACCGTCGATCCCAAGTCCGGCGCCTGGAAAGGCACGGTCGTCCATGCCGAGCACCTTGGCGCCGACACCAACCTCTATCTCGACTGCGAGAAGGCCGGCTTGATCACAGTGCGCATTTTTGGCGTCTATAACGCCGAACCTGGTGCCACGCTCTACGCGACGCCGGATCCGGCGAAGACATACCGGTTTGGAGCCGACGGGAAGGTGCTGAAATAGCTGGTGCCGACTCCCCTTCTCCCCTGTGGGAGAAGCTGGCCGAGCGAAGCTCGGTCGGATGAGGGGTGTTGGAAGGATCGCTGCCCTGAAAGCGTAAGTGCCTAAAATCCCCTGATGTTTTCACGCCTCGTTTCTTCCAGCACCCCTCATCCGTCTCGGCGCTGCGCGCCGATCCACCTTCTCCCACAAGGGGAGAAGGAAGAGCGCCCTACGCATCCGCCTTGAACGTCTGCTTCTGGATGCCCAGCCCCTCGATACCGAGCTCGACCACATCGCCGGGCTTCAGGAAGACCGGCGGCTTCATGCCGAGGCCGACGCCGGGCGGCGTGCCGGTCGAGATGATGTCGCCCGGGTGCAGCGACATGAACTGGCTGAGATAGGAGACGAGATAAGCGACGCCGAAGACCATGGTCTTGGTCGAGCCGTTCTGCATCGTCTTGCCGTTGACCGTCAGCCACATCGGGATGTTCTGCGGGTCCTTGACCTCGTCCTTGGTCACCAGCCACGGGCCGATCGGCCCGAACGTGTCGCAGGACTTGCCCTTGGTCCACTGGCCCTGGCGCTCGGCCTGGAAGGCGCGCTCGGAGACGTCGTGCGCGACGCAATAGCCGGCGACATAATCCAGCGCCTCGGCCTCGGTGACATACTTTGCAGTCTTGCCGATCACCACGCCGAGCTCGACCTCCCAGTCGGTCTTCACCGAGCCGCGCGGGATCAGCACGTCGTCATTCGGCCCGACAATAGCCGAGCTTGCCTTCATGAAGATGATCGGCTCCGGCGGCACGGCGGCACCGGTTTCGGCGGCGTGGTCGGAATAGTTGAGACCGATGCAGATGAATTTGCCGGTGCCGGCGACGCAGGCGCCGATCCGCGGCTTGCCGGAAACCGCCGGCAGCGTCTTCGGGTCGAGCTTCGACAATGTCTCGAGCGATGCCGGGTCAAGCGCCTTGCCGGCAATGTCGGTGACATGGGCGGAGAGGTCGCGGATCGTTCCATCGGCATCGAGCAGGCCGGGGCGTTCGCTCCCCGCCTCGCCATAGCGCAGCAGTTTCATGCAGTTTTCTCCCAGTTGCGACCAGAGGCCGTTTGCAAACTCGCTCCGCTGCGGCGAATGGCGTGGGTTTCGAGAACCGGAGCGGAGCGTACTTAAAGTACGTGAGCACCGGAAGCGCAGAAAGCCGCGTCAGGCGCCCGGCGGAGTAGGGTTTTCAAATGGCCTCTTAGATCGACCAGCCACCGTCGATATTATAAGCCTGCCCCGACGTATAGGTGGCGCCGGCCAGATAGACGGCGAGATCGGCGATTTCCTCGGGCGTGCCGAGCCGGCCCATCGGCTGGCGGGCGATGAAGGCGGCGCGAGCTGCTTCGTAGTCGCCCTGCGCATGCATGCGGTCCTGCAGCGACGGGCTTTCGACCGTGCCCGGACAGATCGCATTGCAGCGTATGCCCTTGCCGACATAGTCGGCGGCGACCGACTTGGTCAGGCCGATGACGGCTGCCTTGGTCAGGCCATAGACGAAGCGGTTCGGCACGCCCTTGGTCGAACTGGCCAGCGATGCCATGTTGATGATCGAGCCGTCGCCGCGCTCCAGCATGCCGGGCAGCACGGCGCGGATGGTGCGGATCATCGAGCGGACATTGAGATCATAGGCAAAGTCGAGATCGCCGTCCTTCATCTCGAGGATCGAGCCGGAATGGACGAAGCCGGCGCAATTGAACAGCACGTCGACGGCGCCGATCTCGGCAAAAGCGGCGTTCACCGCCTCGTCGTTCAGCACGTCGAGCTTGCGGGTCTTGATACCGGGCGTCTTGCCGAGGTCGGCGAGCACCACCTCGTTGATATCGGTGGCATGGACGACGGCGCCGGCCTTGGCGAACGCCAGCGCGCTCGCCCGGCCGATGCCTTGCGCCGCCGCCGTGACGACAACGATTTTGCCTGTCAGATCCGCCATGCTTTTCTCCTCGCCCGTCTGTGGTCGTTCGGCTTTTACCGGCGCAAGGCCGGGGCGCAATGTGCCAGCCGGGCACTACCATCCCGCCTGTTTCGATATTCGCCTGCCAGCCAAATGTTTTTTCTCGGTAAAGAACATTTGTTGGCCCGTCAAGCCCGGACGTCCCTCCGGGACACTCAGTCGCCGTAGGGCACCCAGACGTTCTTGACCTCGATCGCTCGGCGCAGCAAGGCATCGCCGGCTGCTTCGTTCGACGCCCAGTCGAGGCTGTGGCCGTTGCCGGTCCAGACGCGTTTGAGATTGCCGATGGACTCGGCCTCGGCCTTGGCGCAAGTCTCGGCATCGGCGAACACCCAGAGCCCGTCGACATCGTCATGCTTGGCCAATACGCCGGCAAGCTCGGCGCTACTGCCGGTGACGATATTGATGGCGCCTGCCGGAACGTCGGAATATTCGACGACCTGGTAGAGGTCGGTGGCAAGCAGCGGGTATTTTTCGGACGGCACGGCGACCACGGTGTTGCCCATGGCGAGCGCCGGCGCCACCAGCGAGATCAAGCCAAGCAAAGGTGCGTTGTCCGACGCGACAATACCGACGACCCCGACCGGTTCGTGCAGTGCCAGCGTGACGGCGCGGGCCGGCGGCTGGTGGACGCGACCCTCGAATTTGTCGGCCAAGCCGGCATAGAGGAACAGCCGCTCGATCGACAGTTCGACCTCTTCACGCGCCGCCTTGGCGGTCGCGCCGGTAAGTTGGGTGAGGCGCACAGCAAACTCGTCGGCGCGGCCCGAAAGGTTTTCGGCCAGGTAATAGAGCACCTGGCTGCGGTTGTAGGCGGTCGCCTCCGGCCAGGCCTTGCAGGCGCGCGCGGCCGCGACGGCGTCGCGGATATCCTTGCGGTTGCCGAGACCAACCTCGCCGGCAAGCTTGCCCTTGGCGGTGGCGACGGCGAAGGAATAATTGCCGTCCGGCCGGACCTGCTTGCCGCCGATGAACAGCTTTGCCGTGCGGTCGATGGCGTCGCCTTCGGCCTGCTCGACAGGTTGCGCCGAAGACGTCGCCGGTTTGATAACCGGGCCGAGCGGCAGTTTTGCCGAGAGATATTCGAACATGCCCTCGCGCCCGCCTTCGCGGCCAAAGCCGCTCTCGCGGTAACCGCCAAAGCCGCAGGAGGCGTCGAACATATTGGTGCCGTTGACCCAGACGACGCCGGCCTTCAATTGCGGCGCGACGTGCAGGGCAAGATTGATGTTCTCGCTCCACACCGAAGCGGCCAGGCCATAGCGCGTGTTGTTGGCGAGCTCGACCGCTTCCTCGGTGTTGCGAAAGGTCATGGTGGCAAGCACCGGCCCGAACACCTCTTCCTGTGCCAGAATGTTAGCCGGCGAAACACCTGTCGCCAGCGTTGGCAGATGGTAATAGCCCGAGGAGGGCAGCGCCGAGTCCGGCTGCCAGCAGATTGCGCCCTGCTTGGCGCCCTCGGCGATCAGGCCCTTGACGCGATCGAGCTGGGTCAAATCGACCAGCGGGCCGATATCGGTGTTCTTGTCGAGCGGGCTGCCGACGCGCAGCCGGCTCATACGCGTCTTGACCTTGGCGATGAAGGCATCGGCGATGCCCTCCTGCACCAGAAGGCGCGAGCCGGCACAGCAGACTTGGCCCTGGTTGAACCAGATGCCGTCGACCAGCCCCTCGACGGCGCTGTCGAGATCGGCATCCTCAAAGACGACAAAGGCCGACTTGCCGCCAAGCTCCAGCGACAGTTTCTTGCCCGAACCGGCGGTGGCTTTGCGGATGATCTTGCCGACCTCGGACGAACCGGTGAAGGCGATCTTCTGGATGCCGGGATGATTGACGATTGCCCCACCCGCTTCCGGCCCGCCCTGGACGATGTTGACGACGCCCTTCGGCACGCCTGATCGTTCACAGATCTCGGCGAACAGGATCGCGGTGAGCGGCGTGAATTCGGCTGGCTTCAGCACCACGGTGCAGCCGGCGGCGAGCGCCGGCGCGATCTTCCAGGCCAGCATCAAGAGCGGGAAGTTCCACGGGATGATCTGGCCGACGACGCCGACCCCCTTATGGCCTGGAAAATCCCTGTCCAGCGCCTGCGCCCAGCCGGCATGATGGATGAAATGGCGGATGGCCAGCGGCACGTCGATGTCGCGGCTTTCGCGGATCGGCTTGCCATTGTCGATCGATTCCAGCACCGCGAACAGGCGTTGGTGACGCTGCATGGCGCGGCCGATGGCGTAGAGCACTTTGGCGCGTTGATAACCGGTGCTGGCGCTCCATTTCGGCAGCGCTTTTGTGGCGGCCGAAACCGCCGCGTCGATATCGGCGGCACCGGCATCCGACACCTTGGCCAGCAGCTTTCCCGAGGACGGATCGCTGGTGTCGAAGGTTTTGCCTCCGCTGGCTGCCTTCCAGTCGCCGCCGATAAACAGCGCTTTGCCGAAATCCCGCGCGGCAAGCCACGCATCGGCCTCGTTGCGCGCCTCCGGCGCCGGGCCGTATTCCATGGCATGATAGCGTTCGAGAATGTTCATGGCGCGCTCCGAATCACGCCATCGCGTGGCGATGATTGGCCGAGTAGTGGCCGGTCAGATGATGCTCGAGCTGGCGCTCGATGTCGGTCAAAAGGCTCGATGCTCCGAAGCGGAACAGCTCCGGCTCCAGCCACGGCCGGCCCAGTTCTTCTTTCATCAGCACCAGCCAGTCGAGCGAGGCTTTTGCCGTGGAAATGCCACCGGCCGGCTTGAAGCCGATGAGATAGCCGGTTTCCTCGAAATAGGCGCGGATGGCGCGCACCATGGCAAGGCCGACCGGCAGCGTCGCGTTGACGCTTTCCTTGCCGGTCGAGGTCTTGATGAAATCTGCACCCGCCATCATCGCCACCATCGAGGCGAGCATGACGTTGCGCAGCGTCGCGAGGTCGCCGGTGCCGAGGATCACCTTCAGATGGGCCTCGCCGCAAGCGGCGCGCATCGAGACAATCTCGTTATAGAGCTCCTGCCATTTCGCCCCGAATACCAGGCCGCGCGGGATGACGACGTCGATCTCGTCGGCGCCGTCCCTTACCGATGCTTCGATCTCCTGCAGACGTGTCGAAAGCGGTGCAAGGCCGTGCGGGAAAGCCGTGGAAACGGCGGCGACATGGACGCCGCTGCCGCGCAGCGCTTCGACGGCAGTGGCGACGAAGGGCTGATAGACGCAGACCGCCGCCGGGCGGATCTTTTCACCAGTAATGCCGAGCCCCTCGGCAATGTCGCGACGGAACGGGTTGACCGCCTTGGCACAAAGCCGGCGCACGCGCTCTTCCGTGTCGTTCGAGTTCAGCGTCGTCAGGTCCATGCAGGCGACGGCGCGCAGCAGCCAGGCGGCCTGGTTATCGGCCTTGATCGAGCGTCTTTTGGTCAGGCTGGCGACGCGGCGTTCCAGCGCCGAGCGGTTGACGCCGCGCATCGATTCCATGAAGCCGAGATCGAGCCTCATGCCGGGATTGCGAGCAATGCCATGGGCTTGCGGGATTGGTGCATTGGCGGCGGCGCGTGCCGGCAGCGGCGTGACCTTCGATATGCCGACGTCGGTTTCGCGGATTGTGCTGCTCATCTCCTGCCCCTTGTTCAGCGACTTATGCCGAAGATAGACCGTGAAGCAGCGCTTCACGAGTCCTTCAAGCGGTCATAGCGGAAAAAGACAGTCAAGGCAGCCGATTTTTGACCGCATGATCAAAATCAGGGTCTCGAACCAGTGGACGCTGAACTGCGCGTCTCAGCCGACGAAGGCGCGCTCGACGACGAAGCTTGCCGGATGATGCAGCGAGCCTTCCTGGAAGCCGTGGCTTTCGGCCAGTTCCTTGACGTCCTTCAGCATATGCATCGAGCCGCAGATCATGATGCGGTCGGTTTCGGGATTGAGCCTGTCGATGCCGAGATCGGTGTAGAATTTGCCCGAGCCGATCAGCGCGGTGATGCGGCCCATGCGCTCGGAGGTCTCGCGCGTCGTCGAATTATACAGCGTGACGCGGCCGCCGGTCAGTTCGCCGATCAGCGGATCGTTCTCCAGTGCGGCCACCAGTTCCTGGCCGTAGGTGAGCTCGGCATTGTCGCGGCAGGTATGGGTCAGGATAACCTGCTCGAACTTCTCATAGGTATCGGGATCGCGCAGCAGGCTGGCGAATGGAGCAATGCCGGTGCCGGTCGAGATCATGAACAGGCGCTTGGCCGGCGTCAGCGCGTCGACCACCAGCGTGCCGGTCGACTTCTGCCGTATGATGACGGTATCGCCGATCTCGATTTTCTGCAGCTCCGAGGTAAGCGGGCCGTCCGGCACTTTGATCGAGAAGAATTCGAGTTCGTCGTCCCAGGCAGGGCTGGCGATCGAATAGGCGCGGAACACCGGCTTCTCGGCATTGGGCAGGCCGATCATGACGAACTCGCCGGAACGGAAGCGCAGCGATTGCGGCCGGGTGATGCGGAACGAAAACAGCCGGTCGGTATAATGCTTCACCGAGACGACGGTTTCGGCATAGACATTGGCCGGTATCGGGAACTGCAACGGCCGGGCGCCGGCAGTGTTGAACGCGGATATGGTGTTCATCAAACCTAACCTTCCGGGCCAGCTCAGCGCCCGCGCCAAATCTTCACCTGCGCGCCCGAACCGGTCAGGTTCCAGCGTGCCGTTTGCACACTCCGAAGCGGTAAGCTCTTGTGTCCGGAATTTATTAGTATACAAACGATATTTGCGTCAAGACGCCGCCGTAAAACAGCTTTCCAAACTGAGGCATGTAAGCAGTTCGGGCATTTCGGGTTTCGACAATGGAACAGAATTTTTCGGCGCAAGCTCTGGATTCGACGGGCAGCGTCGTCGCCGGTATCGATGTCGGCGGCACCTTTACCGACCTGCTTCTGATCGACGGCCGTGACGGCGGCCGGGTGCATATCGCCAAGACCCCGACGACGGTCGACAACCAGGCTTTCGGCGTCGTTGCAGCTCTTGGTGCCACCGGCTTTCCCGTCGACGGCATCGACCTCATCGTGCACGGCACGACGACCACCACCAACGCGGTGCTGGAGCGCCGGCTGGCCAAAACCGGCATGATCACCACGCGCGGCTTTCGTGACGTCATCGAGCTTGGCCGGCGGACACGGCCGCAAGCCTATGGCATGACAGGCACGTTCGTGCCGATCATTCCGCGCAATCTGCGGCTCGAAGTGTCGGAGCGGGTCGAGGCCTCGGGCGCGGTGCGCATACCGCTCGACGAGGCCGAGATGCGGGCAGCGATTTCACAACTGATCGCGGCCGGCTGCGAATCCCTCGTCATCCATTTCCTGCATTCCTACGCCAACCCGAGGCATGAGCGGCGTGCCGCCGAGATCGCGGCCGAGCTTTGGCCGAACGGCTACATCACGACAGGCCATGCGCTGCTTTCGGAAGCGCGCGAATTCGAGCGCGGCGTCACCGCTTCGGTCAACGCCTCGGTGCAACCGATCCTCGAACGCTATGTCGAGCGGCTGCGCAAGGAGCTGGCGTCAAAAGGCTACGCCCGCGACTTCCTGATCATGAACGGCAATGGCGGCATGATCTCGGCCCGCTTTGTCACACGTGAGTCGGCCAAGACCGTCATGTCCGGCCCCGCTTCCGGCGTCATTGCTGCCGCCTATACGGGAAAACGCGCCGGCTTCGAAAACCTGGTCACCTATGACATGGGCGGCACCTCGACCGACGTGGCGCTGATCCGCAACGCCGAGCCGGCGGTGTCGAACGAGATCGAGATCGAGTATGCGATGCCGATCCACGTGCCGATGGTGGCGGTGCATACGGTCGGCGCCGGCGGCGGCTCGATCGCCCGCGTCGATGCGGCCGGTCTGATCCAGATCGGCCCGGAAAGCGCCGGCGCCAATCCCGGCCCGATCTGCTACGGACGCGGCGGCTTGGAGCCGACCATTACCGACGCTAATCTGGTGCTCGGCAGGCTGGCGCCGAAGAAGCTGCTCGCGGTGGAAAACCCGGTCACCGTCGAACGGGTCACCGGCATATTCGAGGACAGGATCGGCCGCGCCACAGGCTTGTCCGGCGTCGAGGCGGCGGGTGCGGTGCTGCGGCTCGGCAACGTGAAGATGGCCGGCGCCATCCGCATGGTGTCGGTGTCGCGCGGCCACGACCCGCGCGATTTCGCGCTGTTCGCCTTCGGCGGCGCCGGGCCGCTGCATGCGACGGCACTGGCGCGCGAGCTCGGCCTGCCCAAGGTGCTGGTGCCGGCGCGGCCGGGCATCACCAATGCGCTCGGCTGCGTCGTCGCCGATCTGCGCCATGATTTCGTTAATACGGTCAACCAGCCGGTGGCCCGTCTCGATGAAATCCAACTCCACGAGACATTGGAACGGCACCGAAACGAAGGCAAGGAGCTGATCGGCAAGGAGGCGGTGAAGCCGGAAATGATCCGCGTCACGCATTCCGCCGACATGCAGTTCGTCGGCCAGACGCATATCATCAACGTGCCGCTGCCGTCGTCTGCGGTGACACGCGAGGGACTGCAGCAACTGTTCGAGAAGGCCTATTTCGCCCGCTTCAAGGTCCAGTTGCCGGAAATCCGCGCCAATCTGGTCAACCTCAACACCTCGGTCACCGGCGTGCGGCCGGCAATCGATCTGTCCCGGCTGATCGACCCGGCTGGGCGCGCCAAAACGCTCGAAGAGGCGCGGCGCGAGATCCGGCCTGTCTGGTATGGCGGGCGCTGGTACGACACGCCGGTCTACAGCAGAGAGAAGTTGCCGCTCGACGCAACAATCGAAGGTCCGGCGATCCTCGAACAGATGGACGCGACGACTGTGCTGGAGCCCGGTGACCGGGCGCGATCGGATGCCGACGGCAACATCATCATCGATATCGGCGAGGCCTGAGATGGAAAAACTCGACGCCATCACCCTTTCGGTCATCCAGGCGGCGCTACAGCAAGTCTGCGACGAAATGGACCTGACATTTTCGCGCGCCGCCTTCTCGCCTGTCATCGCCGAGGCCAATGACCGTTCGGATGGCATCTATTCGGCGCTCGATGGTTCGCTGATCGCGCAAGGCAGCCAGGGCCTGCCGGTGTTCGTCGGCGTCATGCAGTATTCGACCAAAACGGTGATCGAGATGATCGCCGACGGTCGCTGCCTGCCGCCCGAGCCAGGCGATATCTACATCGTCAACGATCCCTATCTCGGCGGCACCCATTTGATGGATGTGCGCTTCGCCATGCCGGTCTACCGCGACGGCAGGATATTCTGCTGGCTGTCGAACACCGGCCACTGGCCCGACATCGGTGGTTCGGTGCCGGGCGGCTTCTCCGCCTCGGCAACAGCGGTCGAGCAGGAAGGCTTGCGGCTGCCGCCGGTGAAATTATTCAAGAAGGGCATGCTCGACCCTGAGATCTACGCCATCATCTGCTCCAATATCAGGGTTGCCGACCAGCGCATCGGCGACATCCGCGCGCAGGCGGCGGCACTGCTGATCGGTCAGGACCGACTGAACGGAATCCTGGATCGTTACGGAGATGAAACGGTCGTCGATGCGATCGCCGAACTGCGCCGCCGCGCCGCTGAACAGATGCGCGTCAACATATCGGCCATTCCCGACGGAATCTATCGCTCGCAGGCCTTCGTCGATTCAGACGGGGTGGTAAACGAGCCGCTGATCATCGCGCTGGCAGTCGAGAAAAAAGGCGACACGCTCAGCTTCGACTTCTCGGGCTCATCAAAGCCCTGCGCCGGGCCGATGAACAGCGTGCTGGCGACGACCTTGTCCTCGGTCTATCTCGCCATGCGGCACATTTTCCCCGATGTGCCGATCAGCGCCGGCGCCTTCGAGCCGCTGATCGTCAAGCGGCCGGAAGGCACCTTCCTCGACGCCAAATATCCGCGGCCGGTATCGGGCTGCGCGGCCGAGGTTTCGCAGCGCATCGCCGAGGCGGTGTTCGCGGCGATGGTGCAGGCGTTGCCGGACAAGGTGACGGCGGCTCCCGCCGGCTCCAGCGGCAATTTCGCGCTCGGCGGCAACGATCCGGCGCGCGGCCGCGATTATGTCATGTACCAGATCTCCGGCGGCGGCTATGGCGGCAATGCCGGTCACGACGGCCTGACCAATGGCTGCTCGACCATCGGCATTTCCAAGTCGCCACCGGTCGAAATCATGGAGCAGGCCTTCCCGGTGCTCTACCGCCACTACGCCCTGCGCGAAGGCTCGGGCGGCGCCGGCAAGCATCGCGGCGGTTTTGGCCTCGCCTATGAGGTCGAGATCCTGCGCGGCGACGCCCGCGCCTCTTTCGTCATGGATCACGGCCGCTTCGGCCCGCAAGGCGCGCTCGGCGGCAAGGACGGCGCGGTCAACACGGTCACCGTGTTCCGCGACGGCAAGGAACATGTGCCGCCGCACCTCTCCAAGGAACAGGACATCGCGCTGAAGGCAGGCGACCGCGTGCGCGTTAGCACGCCGGGCGGCGGCGGCTACGGCGATCCGTTGCAGCGGGATCCGGAATTGGTCGCTCGGGACGTCAGGCTAGGGTACTATACCGCCGAGCAAGCCAGGGACCTGTTCGGGATCAAATGAATCCACAAGAGAAATTCAAATGCCGTGTCTGCGGCCTCGATCAATCTCCCGATCTGCCATGGGGCGAGAACGGCAAAGAACCCAGCTACATCATATGTTCGTGCTGTGGAGTGGAGTTCGGCTACGAAGACGACGGCCTCGGCAATTGTTTGTCAATTCGCCGGCATTGGGTGGAGGTTCGGCGATGCAAGTGGTTCGCGCCGGAGGATCGGCCGCTTGATTGGGACATGCCCGCTCAAATCAGAGGTATTCCGTTAGCCTATAAAGGCGCAGAGGATGAGCAACTGATCCAACGATATCTGCAGGCCGGAGAGCCGCCGCTACAAGGCTTGGCGGCGCTGAGCGCGGTGGAGAAGCCGGACCGGCTGTGAGGGTTTTACCGGGTGCTGGCATATCGCCCAGACCGCTGCGCACCGCTATGCCCTGTGGTCCAGCCTCGCGACCAGCCGGTCGCCGGCCCACTGGATGCCGCAGACCAGGATGATCAGCACAATGACAACGGCGATCATGACGGACGTCTCGAAGCGCTGGTAGCCGTAGCGGATGGCGAGGTCGCCGAGCCCGCCGGCGCCGATGGCGCCGGCCATCGCCGAGGCGCCGATCAGCGTCACCAGCGTCACCGTGAAGCCGGCGACGATGCCGGGCAACGCTTCCGGCACCAGCACCTCTCGAATGATCGTCCAGCGGTTGCCGCCCATGGCGCGTGCTGCCTCGATCAGCCCGTGGTCGACCTCGCGCAGCGACACTTCGGCGATCCGGGCATAGTAGGGCGTCGCCGCGATCGACAGCGGCACAATCGCTGCCCAGGTGCCGATCGAGGTGCCGACGATCAGCCGCGTCACCGGGATCAGCGCAACCAGCAGGATGATGAAAGGCACCGAGCGGAAGCCGTTGATGACCGCTGCGAGCGCGCGGTTCACCCACAGGTTTTCGGCGATACCGCCGCGGTCGGTGGCGACCAGCGCCAGGCCGAGCGGCAGCCCGAAAACCAGCGAGATGAGGCCGGAGGCGGCCGTCATCAGGATCGTTTCCCAGATCGAACGGACGAGAAGCTCAAACAGAACCGGCGACATGGCCAAGCACCTCCACCCGCGCTTGGCGGGCTTTCAAGAACGCGATCACCTCTGCCAGGTGAGCTTCATTGCTGCCGGCGACCGCCACGAACAGTGTCCCGACAGGCTGCAGCTGGACGTGATCGATGCCGCCATGCACGAGGCGGAACGAGCCGGGAACTGCCGAGGCAAGATCGGACAAAAGCGGGCTTCGGGCGGCCTCACCCGCCACGTCGATCCTGAGGATCGCCTCCACGCCGGCGTTCTGCGTTAGCCGGCTTGCGATCTCCGCCGGCAATTGCGGCCGGATGCCGCCGAGCAGGCTTTGTGTGATCGCCGACTTCGGATCGGCAAACACCGACCACACCGGCCCTTGCTCGACGATCCGCCCAGCGTCGATCACCGCGACACGATCGGCGATCGAACGGATCACCTCCATCTCATGGGTGATGAGCAGGATGGTCAGGCCGAGCTGCCGGTTGATATCTCTGAGCAAGGCGAGGATGGAGCGCGTCGTCTCCGGGTCCAATGCCGAGGTCGCTTCGTCGGACAGCAGCAGCGCCGGGCGCGCCGCAAGCGCCCGGGCAATGCCGACGCGCTGCTTCTGCCCGCCCGACAGCGACGCCGGATAGGCTTTCGCCTTCTCCGACAGGCCGACGAGCTCGAGCAGCTCGGCAGCGCGCGCCAGGCGTTCGGCCCTGGGCCGGCCTTCGATCTTGAGCGGCAGCGCTACATTGTCTTCGACCGTCTTGGCAGACAGCAGGTTGAAATGCTGGAAGATCATGCCGATACGCCGGCGCAGCGGTTGCAATTCGCGCTCGCCGAGCCGGCTGATGTCGCGGCCTTCGATGAAGACCTGTCCTGTATCCGGCCGCTCCAGGCCGTTCAGGCAGCGTATCAGCGTCGACTTGCCGGCGCCGCTCCGGCCGATGATGCCGAGGATCTCGCCCTGGCGCACGCTGAGCGATACGCCGTCCAGCGCCGCTGTCGCGCCGAAGCAGCGCTTCAGCTCGATGAGGCGCACGACATCGTTCGGTCCCGCGGAGCGGCCGCCGACGGGATGCATGACTTCGGTGACCGAGGCGAAATGCTGGTTCATGAAAGTTCCTGTATTCGTGCCCGCAAAACGCGATCGCGGTCCGCGTTGGAGCGCGGACCGCTTTATCATGCCGGGCTTCAGCGCCAAGTCGAGCTCGGTATCAATAGGCGCTGATGCCGGTTCCCTTGTAGACTCGGTCGAATTCGGCCTTCACCTTTTCGTTCTGGTAGGAGGCGACCAATGTCTTTACCCAGGGCTGGTTTTCATTGCCGGCCTTGACCGCGATGAAGTTGCGGTAGGGATTGTCGGCCACCGCCTCCTGGGCGATGCGGTTCTCCGGTGTGAGGCCGCTTTTAAGCGCCCAATCCGTGTTGACCACGGCCCCGTCGAGGTCTTCCACCGAGCGCCCGACAATCCCGGCGTCAAGCTCCTTGACGACCAATTTCTTCGGGTTTTCGGCAATGTCGGTCGTCGTAGCCAGAATGCCGGTGCCTTCCCTGAGCTTGATCAGACCTTCGCTCTGCAGAACGCGCAGTGCGCGGCCCTCGTTGGACGGGTCGTTCGGCACGCCAATGACGGCGCCTTCGGGCAGGTCGGCAATCTTCGTGTACTTCTTGGAATAGAGGCCGATCGGCCAGACCCCGGTATAGCCGACCGGGACGATGTGATAGCCCTGCGTCTTGATCTGGTTGTCGAGATAGGGCTTGTGCTGGAAGGCGTTGGCGTCGATTTCGCCACGCTCGAGTGCTTCATTCGGCTGGGTGTAGTCGTTGAACACCACGGTCTCGATCGTCAGCCCCCTCTCCGCCGCCTGGGCGGTGACGACGCGCCACACATCCTCGTCCTCGCCGCTCATGATGCCGACCTTGACCGCCGTCTTGTCTTCGGCGAACGACGGCGCAGCAAGGCCGACAATCCCAACCGCCGACGCGAAAAGTACAGCCAGACCGGCGCGCCGGTTTATACTTGCGGAGAGAAATGAGAGCAAAGTGTTGGTATTCCCAGACATGATCTATCCCGTCGGTTCTGAAGTCGTTGCGGCCAGGCGGAGTGCCAAGCCTTGCTGGCATCATCGGGAATGCTGACCGTCGGATCAAAGCACCGTATTTCCCGCGAAATGCGAAGCCAGGAATATTCTCTCAAAGTTTCGGGCCTGGCGAGCACAGGGCGTGCTGGGATCATGCGTTCTAAGCCAATGCTGGTTCAGAAATTGTCCGGACGTCGTCTCCGATATGAGGCCCGCCGTGCTTCGAAGCGGCGGGCCTTTCTGCGTCCGAATGCCCAACACGGGCAGCAGTGTGGGATGTCGACAATGCTGGACGCGCCGCATGTCCCTTCAAAGCGACGCGCTTGCTCACTCGATGACCTTTACAATCCTGCGCGTGCCAGGATCGACCAGGACGGTCCGATTGTCGACGACGACATAGCGGTATTTGACGTCGGGAACCTCATGAAGCTCGACGGTATCGGGCAGGGTCGAGCCGACATTGAGCTCCACGCCGGGAAGCTGCACGGACGCCAGAGGCTGCTTTTTCACATACTCGCGTACGATCGTCTCCTGCTGCGGTTCGATGACCACGTCCTGAGCGGCAGCGGCGCCAATACCCGCAAGCAGCAAGAACCCAGCCGCGGCTGCCGAAAGATGCATTCTCATGATCGTCTCCTTTCGTCGTGAGCCACCTCTGCGCTGCGCCGCGTCATGCTGTTCGCAGCGGGGTCGCTATAGGCCGGTAACGTCATCAGGTGGAGCTTGTTCCGCCACTCGGATCGCTTGCCGTTTCGCTCCATTAGTTTGGAACAAAGTTTTTTAGCCGCGGTTTTACGCGGTGAAGGGACGCGTTTTCCAAGGAGATCTCTCATGAAAGGCGTTCTGATCACCAGCATGCTAGCAATCAGCGTCAGCTGCGGGGCTGCACTTGCCCAGACGCAGCAGTCGACCGACGACCAGTCCGGCGCCAATTGTGCAGCCGGCACTGCCAATTGCCAGAACGGCGCCAAAATGGGCGAGCAGGCCCAGGGCAAGGCCGGCGCTACGACTGATCAACAGGCGCAAGGCAACAAGAAGCTGAAGACCGATGAGCAAGCCCAGGGCAAGGCCGGCGCAACGACTGACCAGCAAGCCCAGGGCAAACCGAAACTGAAGACCAACGAGCAGGCTCAGGGCAAGGCTGGCGCCACGACTGACCAGCAGGCCCAGGGCAACACAAAGATGAAGACCGATCAGCAAGCCCAAGGCAAGGCCGGACCCACCACCACCGAGCAGACCCAAGGCAACACGAAAATGAAGACCGAGGAGCAGGCTCAGGGCAAGACTGGGACCACGACCACCGAGCAGACTCAGGGCAATGCCTCGACGCAGACGCAAGACCAGAGTTCGACCGCGTCCATCAACAATGTAACCGTTGAACAGAAGACGGAGATCACGCAGGTCATCAAGGAGACGAACGTCCAACCGGTTTCCAGCGTCGATTTCGACATCTCTGTCGGTGTCGAGGTTCCGCGAAAGAAGGTCCGGCTGCATCGCCTGCCGGCGCGCATCGTCAAGATCGTTCCGGCTTACGAAGGCTATGAGTATTTCGTGCTCGCCGACGGCCGGATCGTCATCGTCGACCCGAATACCTACAAGATCGTGATTATCCTGACCTAGTCGTGGCCAGACGGTCTACCGTGAGTTGATGCACCAAAAAAGCCCGCCGCGCAGCTCGGGCGGCGGGCTTTTCCGTACCCGGCTCCAGCGTCTGCAAATCGCAAATCAAGGTCCGTCCTCGGGGCGAGGAGCGAGCACGGTGTGATCGATGGTGTCGGGCAGGCAGGGACTGGGCACGCAGCTTGTTCGGACTGACGCGGTGGTCATGGCATCGATATCCGTAACCAGCACCATTCTCGCGTAGTGCCGCGACCACAGCGGCTCTCCAAACAGGACGAAGACGCCGCCAATCATCAAGGCCAGCAACATGAGTGCCGTAACATTTGCAAATATCTCGCCGTAGCGCATGAAGGCAGCCTGTCCCGTTCGGAAAGCGATTTCAGCCTGTGACAGCGGCGACCAGGACGGCGCCGAAAGCCGGCGCTACTATCCTTGAGGCCCCGCGAATGCCGCCTTCCATTGGATCCTCCCCGAACAAGCCGGATAAATAACGGCACTCTCGGTGCTTTGTTCCCGGCCGTGTGGCCGGACGACAGCTGCGTCACACAGGCCGTGTGTGGGGCGGCCTTTCGTTTGCAAAAGGCACTCTTCGCTCTCATTGATGCGCGGCAGCGAGGTCCTTGAGATGACGTTCGTGCATTTGCAGCACCGGCAGCGTCTTCTTGGCAAACTCCTTCATCGCCGGATCGTCGCCGGAATTCGCGTAAGCGGAAAACAGCGCCACCGCTTCCTTATGCGCCTGGGTCTGCATGTCGATATATTTCGATTGGAAGCTGTCCCCGCTGGCCTCCTTGAGTTGGTCGAGCAGCGCCTGGTGCTTGGTGTCCAGCGACGGGCCGGCTGGCGCGGTGGCCGAAGTCGTCTGACCCTTGCTGAGCGCCGCCTTGAAGTCCTCGCCGGCCTTGGTGTGGTCCGTGACCATTTGCGCCGCGAATGCCTTCACGTCGTCGGCAGTCGCCTGCGTCTGCGCAAGTCGGCTCGATTCGATTTCGAATGTATTGGCGATGGGCACGGTCTTGACGAACGTCGCGGTGTCAACCTTGCTCATGGTGTCGGTCGTTAGAGGCGTCAGCGTCGCCGATTGGGCAAAAGCAGCCAAAGGTGCGCCAGCCATCATCGCTGCCGCAGTGATGGATAGAAGGGTTTTCATGGGGGTTCTCCGAGGCTGATGTCATCCCTCCGATGGCTCAACGCGCAAGCTGCGGCGAGGTTGCCTGGTCGTGGCGGCCACAGCCGCCGCCACGCCAAACAATGGTTTGGAAACGCAAAACAAAAGACGCCGGCTGCGTCCTGCAAAGTGCAACGCAAGCCACGAGATCGTACGGAATCGTACAAGCTCTTTCGCTTTGCGGCAGTCTTGCTATCGTTGGCTGGGAGAGATGGGTGGAGGCTTCCGTGGGGCAGATCAAGTCGCCGCTAGGAATCGGTATTGACACCGACGCTGCCGTTCATACCATCATGGCCGACTATCATTCCGGCGACATTCTCTCGACCACCGTCGTCATAGCCGATTTGCGCAAACGCTTTCCCTGCTTCCGGCAAACCGACGAGGAGCTGGTTGGCTTCATCGTTCGGGCGCTGGACGGTCGGGATATCGCGGTCAGCTTCGACCACCGCGGCCGCTAGGCTGATTTTACGGCAAAACCAGCCGGCCGCGGAGCTTATGCTCCGCGGCCTCGTCAGGCTGTGATGACCGGGCGCTTACTTGCCGCAGTGGTTGTCGTTCACCGTCGGCGCCATCGTGCCCGGAGCCTTGCCGGTCGCATCGGGCAGAGCCCCCTGCGGGCCAGGCGGGCAATTCCGGTCGGCATTCGAATTCGTCGTTGAGAAATCGCGAATGCTATTCGTGATGGTCGAATCCGTGCCGGTGTCAGGGCCGCCATTATCCGGGACTACGACCGTCCGCCCGCTACCGTCGGCAGCGGCTCCGGACGGGTCGCCGACGTTCTGGGCCATCGCTGACGTGGCCAGACCGATCGTAAGCGCCGAAGCGGCGAGAATTTTCGTGAGCATGATGCTTCTCCTTTTTACGAGGGTCGTCGCGTTGCGACTACGAAAACAACCGTTCGGGCGGGCGAAGGTTCCGACAAATTCCCCATGAAATTCAGCATGTTCTCAGGTGTTCAAGGCGACCGCCATGCCATTCTCCGCGGGCATGCATCTGTGGACTTTTCTGACGGCACGGCCCGGCATTTTGCTCGCCGCATGAGCGTACGCCTTACCGTTCCGCCGGAACAGGAATGCTTCTTGCGAGTTCATACCTTTGTACAATGCGACGCGCTGATGCGAATGGCGGCAGCGCAAACAAGGAGAGCAGACATCATGGGCCTTGGAACCATTCTCATCATAATCTTGGTCCTTGCCTTGCTTGGCGGCTTCAGCGGCTTGGGCGGCGGACCGTTCTATGGCACCGGCTATTACGGTGGTGGCGGCCTCGGCCTGGTGCTGCTTATCGTCATTATCCTGGTCCTGCTTGGGCGCATTTAATGCATGTCGCGCAAAAGTGTGCAGCGGTTTTGTGATAGCGACATGCATAAAACAGGAACCTAAAGCGCATCGCATGAGGCCGGTCGAACGCGACGCGCCTTAGTGTCCGTTCACGACAAAAACGCCTGCCGCTTGGCAACAAGCGCCGGGCGTTTTGTCGTGAAGAGACAAGATTTCCAAGATCCTTGGCCAACCAGGATCCTTGGCTAAAAACGGCGACCCGGTTCCGAACCTTTCGGCACCGAGGACACCACCATAGCAGCAGCTTAGTGTTGTCGATCGGCGGCCAGCGCTTCTTTCAGATCGGCGCTGAGCACACCCTCGTTGAACAGTGACATGATACGGGCGGCCAACCGCTCGCGGACAGGACTGTCGTCCGCAACACCCAACTCACGGCAGCAGTCGTCGAGCGCTTTTTTCAGCACGCTCAGTTCGGCTGGAGTTGCTGCACCTTGCATCGACATGCCATCCTCCCTTGAAAAAGGGCGAAAGCGCGAAGCGTCTTTCAAGCGTCCACTCGCCATGTCTGTGTGGACGACTCCAATTCAATTAGCGCCGCTCTCGTCCAAACTCAATGTACGGAAATTACCAAACAGACAGTTTGGGAACGACTGCCTTGCACCTGCATTGTTGCTGCGATCCAACCCACCCCTCATTTGGATCATTGGGCGTAGCCCACGACGCCCGAATGGAGCCCGTTGCATCCCTCGCGACGGGCTCTTTCGCGTCCGGTGACCTCAATTGTCGTTTTCGTACCAAACCGTCTTTGGTACGTTTCCAACTCTAACTTTCAGTCGGATGTTTTCGTAGGCAAGCGGCAGGAGAAACTGTCGTGCATCGATTCATTTTTTTATTTAGTAGGCTCCATACCTTTCAGTGCTTATATGAGCGTTATCGTCCGCAGGTTATACCGGGCGCGGACGGCTGGGAGATAAAAAAGCTCTTGCCCTGTCTTGGGGCCAGCTATGTCTGATCCAGCAATTTCCAATAGAAATCTATACAGAAACAAGCTGTTGCGCCGGATGAGCGCCGGCGATTTCGCATCTCTCGAGCCGCACATCGAGCGCTGTTCACTGGAGTTACGGCAATCGCTCGAAGTGTCCGGATCGCCGATCGAGGCCATTTATTTCCTCGAGGACGGCATCGGTTCGGTGGTTGCGAAAATGCCGAACGGCAGCGATGCGGAAGTTGGCCTTGTCGGCTTGGAAGGTATGACCGGCTCGGCCCTGATAATGGGCGACGACCGTACGATCCATGATTGCTATGTGCAGCTGGCGGGAGAAGCCGCCAGGATCGACGCCGAGCCGTTCAAGGTGGCGCTGACGCAAAGCCCGACGCTGCGGCTGTTCTTGCTGCGCTACGTGCAATATCTGCATGTCCAGACCGGCTATACGGCGCTGGTCAACGCGCGATCGAAACTTGAAGACCGGCTGGCGCGCTGGCTGCTCATGTGTGACGATCGGGTGGACGGCGGCCGGCTGACGATCACTCACGAATTCCTGTCGATCATGCTTGGCGTAAGACGTCCGGGTGTCACGGTCGCGCTGCAGCTGCTCGAGGGGCGAGGGCTCATCCGGTCCCGCCGCGGCGAAATTATCATTCGCGATCGCGATGGTCTCGTCGCACTGGCGGATGGCGGCTACGGCCTGGCCGAGGCCGAATATACCCGCCTGGTCGAGCATATCGGCGAGCGCTGACGGCGCTTTCCTGGCCGATTGCTGCCGCAGGTCGAGGCCCCTTGCGACACTACACGGCGGGTCGGAAAAATTTTCAAGGCTCCCGGACCGTCAGGGAACTTGTTTCCCGTCGGAGGGTTATGGGACGCCTCTACTTTGCGAGGCGGCACCAACCATTCGGGAGAGGATCATGGCGACCACGAAAAAGGCCGCGAAGGCGGCAAGCAAGGGCCTTGAGGATCTGTTCCTCGACGGGCTCAAAGACCTCTACTACGCCGAGAAGAAGATACTGAAAACACTGCCCAAAATGGCCAAGGGCGCGGAGTCGGAAGAAGTGACCGCCGCCTTCGAGAAACACCGCATGGAAACCGAAGGACATGTCGACCGCCTCGAGGAGGTGTTCGAGAAATTCGGCAAGCCGGCCCGCGGCAAGACCTGCCCGGCGATCGACGGCATCATCGAAGAGGGCTCGGAAGTGCTCGAGGAGTATAACGGTGCTCCCGCGCTCGACGCCGGGCTTGTCGGTGCGGCGCAAGCCGTCGAGCATTACGAGATCGCTCGCTACGGCACTTTGATCGCGTGGGCGGAAGAACTCGGCAAGAGCGACGTTGTCGAGCTGCTCAGGGCAACTCTCAAGGAAGAGGTCGCGACCGACGAAGCGCTTTCCAAGCTCGGCGAAAGCGGTGTCAACGAACGCGCAATGCAAGAAGCCGCTTGATTTCAAAACCGCAACCGAGCCTCGGAAATGGCTGCCAAGGCTCGGTTGGCCGCGGTGAACCGGTGAATTCTGCATTGGTCTGTCATGAACGGTAGAGCGGGCAGCTAGAGCCTTGAAGCGGTGCATCGCTGCGGGCTTACTCGATCTGATCGAACGTGCATTGCCGGGGCTCCTTGTCCGGCCGCCAGCGCAACAGCTTGGTTCCGTGCCGGAACCGGTCGCCTGTCACATGGTCGAAACGAACCTCGACCACCAGTTCAGGCTTTATCGGCTCCCATTGTCCGCTGCGCTCCGTGCTCCAGCGGCTTGGCCCGCCCGGCGCCTTGCCGGTGAAACCCGGTTTGGCCCGCAGTTTTTCCAGCCGCCTGGTCAGCGCCGCCCGGTCGTCCTTGCCGATGGTCGAGGTGAACCCGACATGGTCCAGCCTGCCTTCGTTGTTGTAGAGGCCGAGCAGCAGGGATCCGACTTCGTTGCTGCCGGCGAGATAGCGAAAGCCGCCGACCACGCAATCCGCAGTTCGCAGCCGCTTGACCTTGACCATGGCGCGCTCGCCGGGCCGGTATGGCTCGGCGATCAGTTTTGCAACGACACCGTCGGTCGAGCCATGGCCGGCGCCTTGCAGCCAGCGCTCGGCGGCAGCGGCGTCGTGCGTGCATTTGGACAGGCGCACTTCGGGCCGTCCCGCCGACGCGACAAAGGCCTCGATCGCCCGTCTCCTGGCGCTGAGCGGTTGTTCGATGATGACCTTGCCGCCGGGTTCGGCCAGCACATCGAACAGGACAAGCATGGCGGGCGTCTCGAGGCTCAATTTGCGGATCCTGCTTTCGGCGGGATGGAGGCGCATTTGCAGGGCCTCGAACGAGGACGATCCGTCGACCTCGATGACGATCTCGCCGTCGACCACAAACCGTCGCGACCTCACATCGCGCAGCACCGCGACCAGTTCGGGAAAATAGCGGCCAAGCGGCTTGCCCGATTTTGCACGCAGATCGACGGCATCGTCGCCCTTGAACACGAGGCAGCGAAACCCGTCCCATTTCGGTTCGTACTGCCAAAGCCCGTCGCCGCCAGGAATTGCGTCGGCGGCTTTGGCTTCCATCGGACGAAGGTCGAGCGGCAACGGAAATGCGGTCATGGCTGGTCCGCGCCGCCGCTGAGGCATTCGCTACCGCCGTCGGCCATTCCCCTGCGCCCCGCTTTCCCGCCTCGGCACCTTGCGGCCGGTTTGGTCGGGTGAAGGCGACCGCGGATCGACCTCGTCGGACCCCCCGATCTCCTTGGTGATGCGATAGGCCAGATAAGCGACGGCTCCGGCAAGCAGCAAGCGGACCATGACTGCAAATCCTTCGTTGGCGTGAACCCACCAACCCGCAGGCCGAAGGTTTTGTTCCGCCGCTGCCCATCGCCGGGGTGAATCGTCGGCGGCGCAACCAAAATCCAAGCGCATCGTTTGTTGCTTATCGACGAAAAGAATTTGCGATGAAGACGCTCTTGCCCTTGTTCGCTTTGACCCTGGCGCTATTCCTGGCCAGCAGCGCTTGGCCTGACGGGTGACCGCGATGCTCCTCGTTGTTCCGGTCTGGCAGGACATCGCGGCACGACTGCTTCTGACCGCGCTCGCCGGCCTGTTGATAGGCCTCAACCGCGAGGCGCGCGGGCACGCGGCGGGGCTACGCACCACCGTGCTGGTCGGATTGGCCGCCGCCATCACAATGATCCAGGCCAGTATTCTGCTCGAGACCGTTGGCAAGCACCCGGATTCGTTTGCATCGATGGACGTCTTGCGCTTTCCGCTGGGCGTGTTGACCGGCGTCGGCTTTATCGGCGGTGGCGCCATTCTTCGCCGCGGCAGTCTTGTCAGCGGCGTCACCACGGCGGCCACGTTGTGGGTGATGACGGCGATCGGATTGGCTTTCGGTGGTGGCCAATACGGCTTGGGCGCGGCCGGCACGGCGCTGACGCTGGCCACCTTGCTGGTCCTGAAATGGGTGGACCTTCGAATGTCGCGCGAACACCATGCCCAGTTGGCACTGACGTGGAAGGCCGCGGCTCGACAGGAGCTCGATGCGCTCATCGGGCCGCTTGGCTACCAGGCACGCCTCGTCGCAATAGAGAGGCGCCCAGATCTCAAGGACCCTGTGTTCTCGTTCGAGATCAGTTGGAGGCGGCCCGACACGGGCGCACCGCCAATGGATCTGCTGGCATCGGTGGGCGAGCATTGCGAGATCCAGAAGTTTGATCTCCTCAGCGAACCTGCCCGCTAGAGCGGTTCATCGTTTCACGGAAACGACGAAACGCTCTATCTCTTTGTTTCTGCGCAATCCCGGACGGAAAACCGTTTCACACTTTTCCTGGAATTGCTCTAGCGGCTCGCAACGATCGCGGCCTGGAATCAGGCCATCGCTTCTTCGCGGCGCTTTCGATACCTATCTGTGGAGGCAGGACTCAAGGAGCAAGCAAAAGAGCGTGGCACAGCGATCGGGAAGTGCTGATCTTCCACTTCACGGCGGACGCGTGCCGAAATGGCTCGGCGACCGCATGACACGGCTTGGCGCGGTCATGTGCGAGGCGATCATCCACCATTACGGCCGCGATGAGTTGCTGCGCCGGCTGGCGCATCCGTTCTGGTTCCAGTCCTTTGGCGCCGTAATGGGGATGGACTGGCACTCTTCCGGCATCACCACCAGCGTCGTCGGTGCGTTGAAGCGCGGCCTGTCGCCGCTTTCCGGCGAACTCGGCATCCACGTTTGCGGCGGCCGCGGCGCGCATTCGCGCAAGACCCCGCACGAGCTTGCCCTGATCGGCGAGCGTGTCGGCCTCGACGGGCAAGGCCTGGCGACTGCCAGCCGGCTTGTCGCCAAGGTGGACAGCGCCGCGGTCCAGGACGGTTTCGATCTCTATCTGCACGGCTTTATCGTCACCGACGACGGCAACTGGGTGGTGGTGCAGCAGGGCATGAACGGCGACAGCAAGGTGGCGCGCCGCTATCACTGGCTGTCCGAAGGCCTGAAGAGCTTTGTCGACCAGCCGCATGCTGCCATCGAGGGCGCCAACCAGGGCGAGATCGTCAACCTGACCGACCGGCGCGCTGAAGCGTCGCGCCAGGGACAACTGGACCTTCTGCACGACCTTGGACCGGATCGCATCGTGAGGGAGCTTGCCGCTTTGGAGCGGGGTTCGGCGCCAGCGCCGGAGCCGGCACAAAAGCTGCTGCCGCATCTGGTGATGCCGGCGCACCACGATGTGCGCGAAAGCGACGTCGTCATGCGCCGTCTGCACGGCAACATCGCGGCGGCGGCCGAGCGCGGCCCGACAGATTTCGCCGGGCTTCTCCTCGTGCCCAATGTCGGCGCGCGCACGGTGCGGGCGCTGGCGCTGGTCGCCGAAGTCGTGCATGGCGCGCCGTGCCGTTTTTCCGATCCAGGCCGTTTCTCGCTGGCGCATGGCGGTAAGGACAGGCACCCGTTCCCCGTGCCGCTGAAGGTCTATGACGAGACCATCGGCGTGCTGAAGTCGGCTGTCCAGAAGGCCAGGCTCGGCCGTGACGAAGAGATCGGCGCGTTGCGGCGGCTGGACGACCAGTCGAGGCAGGTCGAGCGCTATGTCACCGGCCCAAGCCTGAAGGAAATCGTCGCCGGGGAGTTCGAGCAATCGCATCTGCTCGGCGGCCGCAGCGTCTTCGGTTGGGAGGTCGTACCCGAAACGGCCGCAGTCAAATCAACGAAGTGATCGGCTCGGATCAAGCCTCCAAGTCGATCAGGGCGACGCCGAGTTCGGGACTGTGCCTGCGGCGCAGATGGCCAGGCGTCTCCACCAATGTGACCTCGAGCGTCGGCCGCACGATGCCGTCCAGCAGATGACCGCCCCTCGTGGTGCCGTCACTCAATCCAAGGACTGCGTGGACGTGCAGGCTGGGCTTGCCGTCGTCGCCGATAGCAACATCGCCGATCGCGCTCAGCACTTCGCACTGTTCCCGGACGGGGATTTTCCGGTAGGTCCTTTCTCCAGGGTCGAACCAGCCGACGGTTGCGCTTTCGAAAGCGCCGAGCGCGGTCAGCGACGCGGCGCCGACGCCACGGTCGACCGCAAACGAGGTCAGCTGCGCAAACGCCTCTTCGCCGGGATCAAGCACAACGACGAACGTTCTCTGTCCGGCGCTTTCGGCAACAAGCTGTGATTTCATGATTTCGCTCCAGCCGTCAGGAATTCAAATCCACCACACCAGCAATGCCAGCAAGACGAGACCCACTAGGCCGGCGATGAAAATGATCCGGCGCGCCCGCGTCCGCAGGATGATCTCGCCCTGCCGCGCCTGTTCCGCTGAAAAGACAGGACCATCCTTGTCCCGATCGTTGCTCATCCATCGTCTCCTTTCGGGCAATTATTCAGCATTGAATAGATCTGGCGCCCGATAGAACACAATCTCGTTTGGCGGATGAGGTTCCACGATGGACCATCGACGGTTGGAACCGACTGGGACTCGGCCGTCTGCCGAGGTGGGACGGAGATCGACCACGAGGTGAACCCAGCCGGCTTGGGACCGGCTGGGCGCCGTTTGCATCTATTCCTTCGGCGCGGTCGCGGGCGCGGTATAGCGGCGGCGCACCGCGTCCAGGACGTGGTTGCGGCTCTCCTGCGCCGAAAGTGTGCCGTCTTTCTCCGCTTCGGCGGTTTCGCGCGCCAGTTCCTTGTCCCTGATCTGGTGGCGAAACCATTCGGAATAGTCGCCGGCGCGCAAATGATGTTCCCAGGTCCTGTCGTCGATGCCCTCGGCGATCTGGGCGAAAATCATCAGATTATGGGCGCGGAGGTTCATCGCATTGTCGGGGCCGCGGAAATAGAAGCTGCCCTTCTCGTCCAGCTGGCCCTCGGCATATTTGCGGCTGTGGCGCTTGAGCGACTGTCGCGGTTCGATCGGCTCGACCATGGCAGGTTTCTTGCGCGCCTGCGGCCGCCAGAACAGCACGCGCTCGTCTTTTGGAGAGTTCAGGTGCTTGTCCTTTGGCGGTTCGGTGCCGGTCTCGTGACAGAACGTCTTGATGACCTTTTTCGCCTTGGGGCCGAGTGCGATGACGGCGGTGACCAGCCGCAATGCCTCGGTTGAGATCGCGTCCGGATGAACCGTGATCAGGATCGTGCCCGGCAATTCCATGGCCAGCACCATTGGCGTGTCGTCGCGCCGCTTCGGCAAGAGGTGATGCGCCTCGTCGATGATCAGCCAGTGTGGTCGTGCCGTGCGGAAGCGAACACCGCCAAGGCCCGGCAGCAGGTCGGCAAAGAAGTCCGGCCGCTCGTTGACGCGCAGCGCCAGGCCATTGACGACCAGATTGTTGTCCGGCTTCTCCAGGAGATCGAGCAGTTGCGTCTTCGTCGGCGCGTTCGAGCCGTCGCCCAGCCGGACGGCGCCTTCGAGGCCGTCATAGTCGCCTTCCGGATCGAAGATGCAGAACTGGAACTTTCTCTCGACGAAGCGCTCCGTCAGTGCGGTCGCCAGGGTCGATTTGCCGATGCCGGAGCTGCCGGCGATCAGCACCGTATCGGTTGGCGACAGATACACCTCCTTGCCATCCTCCGAGCCAAGCAGAATGCCATCGCGGTTCGGCACAAGCTCGCGATCGCGCTCGACCACCTTGGCGATCAGTTCCTCGACGCCTTTTCCGCGCGCGCCGCGTGTCACGAGATCCGCCGTATCCTTGACTGCCGGCAGTGCGTTGTCGACGGCGACGCTGAAGCCGCAGGCGCGCAGGAAGGCGTGGTCGTTTTCGGCGTCGCCGACACCGACGACGTTGTGCGGCGACAATCTGAGGTCCTGAAGCGCGGCTGTCAGCCCGGTCGCCTTGTTGATGCCGCTGGGCAGGATCATCACCGCGCCCTTGTTGAAGATGATTTCCAGCTCCAGCCCCAATTTCTTGATGACCTCGAGCGCGGTAGCCTGATGCGGTTCCCAGGTTGCGACGATCGAGCGTCCGACCGAAAGCGGTTTGACACCGCGTTTCCTGAGTTTGGCGATGAACTCGGGGGCGGGCGGCGGAGATATCGTCCGCTCCTCCTCGCTGGCCGGCGTGTAGATCAGCGCCCCGTTTTCCGCGACCACCTTGTCGAAGATCGCGACTTCGGGAAAGACGCGTTTCAGGTCGGGCAGCTCGCGCCCGGTGACGAGAATGAGTTTGCGGCCACTCTTCTTGAAGCGTTCAAGCGCCGCAAGCGTCTTCTCGGCAACGACCCCTTCATGCGCCAGCGTGCCGTCATAATCAGTGGCCAGGGCAATGAAATACATGCCGTCAATAGCCGCCCACGATCGGCAATATCTCGCCGGTGATGTAGCTCGAGCAGTGCGGCGAGGCGAGGAACACGTAGGCCGGCGCGATCTCCTCCGGCTGCGCCGGCCGTTTCATCGGCGTATCAGCGCCAAATTTCGAAACATCGCCGGCTTCCTTGTCCGAGGGGTTGAGCGGCGTCCAAACCGGGCCTGGCGCCACGGCGTTGACCCTTATGCCCTTCTCGACAAGGTTGCCCGAGAGCGCGCGGGTGAAGGCATGAATGCCGCCCTTGGTCATGGAGTAATCGACCAGTTGCTTCGAGCCCTCGATGCCGGTCACTGAACCGGTATTGATGATCGCCGAACCGGGTTTCATGTGCGGCACGGCCTCCTGCGCCATGTGGAAATAGCCGTAGAGGTTGGTCTTCAGCGTCGTATCGAAATGCTCCTCGGTCAGCTCGCTGAAATCGCTGGAATGGACCTGGAAAGCGGCATTGTTGACCAGCACGTCGATCCGCCCAAACTCCTGCACGATCTCAGCCACCGCGTTGTGGCAGTGGTTGCGTTCGCTGACGTCGGCCTTGATCAGGATGCAGCGCCGGCCTTCCGCTTCGACGGCCCTTTTGGTATCTTTGGCGTCCCTATCCTCCGAGAGATAGACGATCGCCACATCGGCGCCTTCACGCGCATATAGCACGGCCACCGCACGGCCGATGCCTGAATCGCCGCCGGTAATGACGGCCACTTTGCCGTCGAGCTTTTTCGATCCGATATAAAATGGCGCATCGTAAAGCGGCGCCGGCTCGATCGCCCATTCATGGCCCGGCTTCGGCTGGTGCTGCTCGGGGAAGGGCGGCTCGGGATATTTGCGGGCGCCGGCCTGCATGGCGCCTTTTTGCTTGCCATTGGATTTGGACTTGTCCTTCTCGTCGATACGGCGCTGGATATGCCGTTGCTTGGCGGCCTCGCCGGCGATTTCCGATTTCATCTGCATGGTCATCTCCCTGGCTTGAAACCCAACAACGCATATCCGGCGAAAAGGTTTATGCGACCACGTCATTCCTTGAGCCCGGCGACACGCTCAGCAGCGGCCGTTGCAGCAGCGGCAGATGGCCGACGACGCTGAAGGCCGCGTTCCTGACGCCTTGCATGATGCCGTTGTCCGATTGGGCCAGCGAGAGGATGCGCTCGCTGAGCGTGATCCACCGTTGCCCCACCGGGTGGCGTTCGCTTGTGTAGCCGGCAAGCGTGCCGTCGACGAAACGCCTGGCGAATGACGCGGCGTCCTCGATGCCGAGATTCATGCCGCGCGCGCCCAACGGCGAATGCACATGCGCGGCATCGCCTCCCAGGAAGACGCATGCGGTTTGATAGCGCGGCGCCTGTCGTACCGGAATATGGAAGCGGTCGGCCCGCAACAACCGCGTGATCCGGTAATTGCCGGGGATGCGCGCCAACGCATCCTCGCTGTTTGAAACCGCGCGATAGCGCTTCTCGCCGATCGGGATGACGAAACCGACGTCGCCGTTCCTGTGAAGAAATGCGTGGGCGGCCATCGGCTCATAGGGCCAATCGTCGATGTCGGCGTCGGCAATGCTCCATTGCCGCCGATGCGTGTAGCCATCGAAGCCGATGCCCATGGCATCACGCACGGTGCTTTGCGCACCGTCGGCTCCGAAGACAAGGTCGAAACTTGCCTCGTCACGGCCGTCTGGCGCCTCGATCCGCACCTCGGCGCGGCCTTTGTGCTCGGCCATGCCGACAAATGTGCTTCGCCATTCGACGTCGATGCCAAATCCCTTGAGCGTATCGGTCATCAGCGATTCGGTGTCGCGCTGCGGCAGCGACAGCAGGAAATTATGGCGGTGCGGCAGGATCGAGAAATCGATCTCGCCGAGCGCTCGTCCTTCGAAGTAGAAACGGGCTCGGCGAATTTTCAATCCTTCGGCGAGCAATCGGGCAGCGACTTTGGACGGTTCAAGGATGTCGAGGCTGTGCGAACTGATGCCGACCGCCTTGGCGAGCGGCGTCGGGCCTTCCTTGCGGTCGATGATGCGAGGTGCAATGCCGCGCCTTGCCAGTTCGACTGCCGCCGTCAGCCCGGTCGGGCCGGCGCCGACGATCAGGATGGAAGCGTCCCGCGAAGCCGTCATCGTCGGGCGTCAGCTTTTTGGCAGTGCGTAGGCAATGATGTCGTCGCCGATCCTGGTCTCCATGAAATGGTGGCCGCCGGGTGCAAGGGTCGCCAGCCAGGTCAGGACGTAAAGCCATACACCGGCGGCATTGCCGGCAAGCAGCAGGCTGCCGGCGGCCAGCAGGGCGATCCCGGCGGGCAGATAGTACCAGGATCCGCCCAGCGCGATCAGCCAGGCACCGCCCCCTCCGATCAGCAGGCCGAGGATCGTCAGCAGCGCGCCGACGAACATCGTCCACCAGAAGGCAACGCCGGACCGGCGGCGAATGGGATGGGGGTGGGGGATGGTCATGATGCTTATCCAGGTGAAACAGAACGTGACCTCATCCGAACGTATGGAGGGTTCGATGGTTTCCGGTCAGCCCGACCTGATGGGCCAGGGCGGGGTAACCATTCTGTGATCTCCGCTGCTCCAGCCGGAACTTACCCACGCAGCCGCAGTTAGGCACTTTGGGGGGTGAGTATGGTTTGCTGGATGCGAAATCGGCGAGGGGATGCCGCAGGTCTTTTCAAGGAGTGCCAACGGCATTTCACGCTTCGCTCTGTGGGGCGCGTGTTTCATGGCCATCTTTGCGGCTCTCGGCGGTACCGCCGTCTTGCGTTCGGACTTCGTCACCGGCGTTGGCCGGCCGTTGGCGCAACCAGTGCCGTTCAGCCACAGGCACCATGTCGGCGAGCTCGGCCTCGATTGCCGTTATTGCCATAGCGGCGTCGAGACTGCGTCATCGGCGGGTCTGCCGGCGACCGAGGTGTGCATGACCTGCCATTCGCAGCTGTTCACCAACGCGGACATGCTGGCGCCGATACGGGCAAGCCTTGCTTCCGGGCAGCCATTGCAGTGGCAGCAGGTGAACAGTGTCCCCGACTTCGTCTATTTCAATCATTCGATCCATATCGCTAAAGGCGTCGCCTGCGAGACGTGCCATGGCGAGGTCGACGACATGCCGCTGATGCGGCGGGCGCACGCACTATCGATGGAATGGTGCCTGGCATGCCATCGCGATCCCGAGCCTAATTTGCGTCCGCCGCAGGACGTGTTCCTGATGCACTGGAAGCCACCGGCCGGCATCGCCGAAATCCGCCGGTCACTCATCAGCCTTCTCGATATCCACCCCGAGACCATGACCGACTGTTATGTCTGCCACCGCTGACAAACCGATCGCGGCTCCAGACATGGCCGGCCTGCGCGAACGGCTTTCGCCCGGCCCGGAGCTGTGGCGAAGCCTCGACGAGCTCGCCGATACGCCGGAATTCCGCCGCTTCGTCGATGCCGAATTTCCCTCGATCGCCGAGCGCATCCCGCGGCTCGACCGGCGCACGCTGCTGAAGCTGATGGGTGCATCGCTGACGCTGGCCGGGCTTGCCGCCTGCAGCCGGGCCGAAGACATCCTGCCTTATATCCGCCAGCCGGAAAACATCGTTCCCGGCAAGCCGCTTTATTACGCGACCACGCTTTCGAGCGATGGCTACGGTATCGGTGCGGTGGTCGAAAGCCATGAGGGCCGGCCGACCAAGGTGGAAGGCAATCCCGGCCATCCGGCCTCGCGCGGTGCGACGGACGCCATCATGCAGGCGGCGGTGCTGTCGCTTTTCGACCCCGATCGCTCGCGCATGCCGCTGAAACACGGCGAACCGGCGGCCTATGGCGACTTCCTTGCCGACATGGCCGAGCTCACCTCGCAGCTGGCCGGCTCAGGCGGTGCCGGCGCGGCGCTGCTGATCGAGGCGACGACCTCGCCCACCATGAAGGCGCAGCTCGAGGCGCTGCGCGCGCGCTACCCCAGGCTGAGGCTGTTCCAGCACGATCCCCTGGCAACGCCATCCGGCGCCGAAGCCACGCAGACTCTTTTCGGCAGGGCGCTTGCACCGGTCTACCGGTTCGATCGCGCCGACGCGATTGTCAGTCTCGACGCGGATTTCCTGGGCGAGGGCCCCGGCCGTCTCGCTTACGCCCGTGACTTTGCCGCGCGGCGTCGCGTGCGCCGGGCGGACGATACGATGAGCCGGGTCTATGCGGTGGAATCGACGCCGACGATCACCGGCGCTGCCGCCGATCACCGCAGGCCGGTGCGGCCGAGCGAGGTCGAAGCCGTCGCCGCGGCGCTGAGCGCGGTGCTTGGCGGCGAAGCGGCGCCAAGCGCCTTGGCACTGGACCCGGCCTGGTTGGCTGCCACTGCGGACGACCTGAAGGCGGCCGGCCGCTCGGCGCTGATCGTGCCGGGCGCCCATCAAACACCGTTCGTCCATGCCGCGGCTCTTGCCATGAATGCGCGGCTTGGTGCGCTTGGCAACACCGTGGAACTGATCGAGCCGCCCGACGCGATGCCCATCGAGGGCGACCTCGCTGCACTTTGCCAGGCGATCGCCGCGCGAGATATCGACACCGTTGTCATACTCGGCGCCAATCCTCTCCACACCGCACCTGCGGGGCTCGATGTCCGCGACGTGTTTTCGCAGCTGAAGCTTCTTGTCCACTGGGGTCTCTACCGCGACGAAACCGCCTTCGTCGCACACTGGCATGTCCCTGCTGCGCATGATCTCGAGAGTTGGAGTGACCTGCGCGCCCATGACGGAACCGCGTCGATCGTGCAGCCGCTGATCAGGCCGCTTTACCAGGGGCGGGCGGTGCATGAAATCCTGGCCGTGCTTGGCGGTGAATTAGCTGTTTCTGCGCTGCCGCTCGTCCGCCGGACATGGGCACAAACGACTTGGGCGCAAGCACTGGACGATCCCGCGTGGCGAAAGGCGCTTCGCGACGGCTTTGTATCCGGCAGTGCCAGCACTCCAGTCGATGTTGCGATGCCGGCGGATTTGCGCGGCCTGAACCCGCGCGTCGAAGCGGCCAAAGGCGTCGAAATCCGTTTCGTCGCCGATCCCTGGCTGCGCGACGGACGCAATGCCAACTCGTCCTGGCTGCAGGAATTGCCGCGGCCACTGAGCAAGATCGTCTGGGGCAATGCAGCGCTGATGTCGCCAGCGACGGCGGGGCGGCTTCAGGTGGAAAACGCCCGGGTCGTCAATATCGCCTCGAACGGCACGGACATCGATGCGCCGGTCTGGATCATGCCTGGCCATCCCGACGAGACCGTGACACTTGCTCTGGGCTTCGGCCGGAAGCTCGGTTCGGTGGCAGCACTCGCCGACGGCCACGACGCGTACAGGCTGCGAAGCCTCGAGGCTCCCTGGATCGTCTATGGCGCCACGGTCGCGCCGCGGGACGGCAGTGCGCGGGTCATCACCACGCAACACCATCAGGCGATGGAGGGCAGGGCGATCGTTCGCCATGCCTCGCTCGAGGCCTTCCGCAAAAATCCACACTTCGTGCGCGACGGCGCCCCGCCCGCGCCAACCGGATCGCTCTATCCCGACTGGCAATACAGCCAGGAAGCCTGGGGCATGTCGATCGACCAGTCGGCATGCATCGGCTGCATGGCTTGCGTTTCTGCCTGCCAGGCGGAAAACAACATCGCCACCGTCGGGCCGGACGAGTCGGCACTCGGCCGTGAGATGCATTGGCTGCGGATCGACCGCTACTACTCCGGCCCGCTCGACGATCCCGACGTCTTTTTCCAGCCGGTGCCTTGCATGCATTGTGAGAAGGCGCCGTGCGAGGTCGTCTGTCCGGTCAACGCCACCACCCACACCCATGACGGGCTGAACGCGCAGGTCTACAACCGCTGCATCGGCACGCGCTACTGCTCGCAGAACTGCCCCTACAAGGTGCGGCGCTTCAACTTTCCTGGACTTCCAGGAATTCGACAAGGATGCGGCCGGACCGGAACAGGCCGCGCACAATCCAGACGTCAGCGTCCGTTCGCGCGGTGTGATGGAAAAATGCACCTACTGCGTCCAGCGCATTTCCGAAAAACGCATCAAGGCGCAGATCGAAAACCGCCACATCGCCGACGGCGAAGTGGTGACCGCCTGTCAGCAGGCCTGCCCGACACAGGCGATCGTTTTCGGGGACCTCAACAGCAAGGGCGCCGCTGTCGTGCAGGAAAAAGCAGCGCCGCAACACTACGCCTTGCTCGAGGACCTCAACACGCGACCCCGCACCACCTATCTCGGCAAGATCAGGAATATCAACGGCCGTCTCTCGCCAGGCGGGAAAGCCGATGGCTGAGGCTATTGCTGGAAAACCGGGCGCACTGCCCGTTCTGCGCGGCCGGCACGACCTTCCGGAGATCAGCGGCCGTATCAGTGCGATCGTCCTCGACGGCAGGCTGCCGCGCTATTTCTGGACCGCGTTTTTCGCCTGCTTCGTCTTCGTCCTCATCTTTCTCTATTCGATTACCTATCTGATCT
Organism: Mesorhizobium sp. M0698; assembly: GCF_040320455.1. NCBI lineage: Bacteria > Pseudomonadati > Pseudomonadota > Alphaproteobacteria > Hyphomicrobiales > Phyllobacteriaceae > Mesorhizobium > Mesorhizobium sp. M0698. Next base: position 149,224 of record NZ_JAMYPQ010000012.1, read on the forward strand.
CGGTCGGCGTTGGCGCCTATGGCGTCAACATTCCGGTTGTCTGGGGCACGATGATTGGCAATTTCGTCTGGTGGATTGGCATCGGCCATGCCGGCACGCTGATCTCGGCGGTGCTTCTGCTTCTGCGCCAACCATGGCGCGCCTCGATCAACCGCTTTGCCGAGGCGATGACGCTGTTTGCCGTGGCGATGGCGGGGCTTTTCCCGATCCTGCATCTCGGCCGCCCGTGGTTCTTCTACTGGCTGCTGCCGCTACCCAACACGCATATGCATTGGCCGCAATGGCGCAGCCCACTGGTCTGGGATTTCGCGGCGATCGCCACCTATGCCAGCGTTTCGCTGATGTTCTGGTATATGGGCCTGCTGCCCGATCTCGCCGTCCTGCGCGACCGGGCGAAATCGCGCCCGGCGCAGCTGTTGTACGGGATACTGGCGCTCGGCTGGCGCGGTTCGGCCTTTCATTGGGCGCGCTACCAGACGGTCTATTTCCTGATGGCGGCACTGGCCACGCCGCTGGTCGTCTCGGTGCATTCGATCGTCTCGCTCGACTTCACCTTCGCCATCACGCCGGGCTTCCATTCGACTATCTTTCCTCCCTATTTCGTTGCCGGCGCGCTGCTGTCCGGCTTCGCCATGGTGCTTACCATCGCCATCCCGCTGCGCTGGGCGTTTTCGGTCCAGGATCTGATCACGCCGCGGCACATGGACAATGCCGCCAAGCTGATGATCGCCGCCGGCATGATCGTCATCTACGGCTATGCCTCCGAGGCTTTCTTCGCCTGGTATTCGGGCGAAACCTATGAGCGCACGATGATGTGGCAGCGCGCCTTCGGACCTTATGCGCCGCTGTTCTGGACCATGCTCGCCTGCAACGGCGCTGTTTTGCAATTGCTCTGGTTCCGCCGGGTGCGCCTCAACATGGCGGTGCTGTTCGCCATTGCCCTGATCATCAATGTCGGCATGTGGGTCGAGCGCTACGTCATCGTCGTCACCGGGCCAAGCCGCGATTACCTGCCGTCGTCCTGGGGCGAACAATCACTGAGATGGCTCGACTTCGGCATCCTGTTCGGCTCGATCGGCACCTTCTTCGCATTGGTCTTCCTGTTCATCCGCGTCCTGCCGGCCATCACCATTTTCGAGGTCGAGGAGCTGGCCGGGGAGAGGGGCGGCGCAAGATGAGCCTTTACGGCGTCATTGCGGCTTTCGCCGATCCCGAAGCGCTGACCGAGGCGGTCCGCACCATGCGGGCGCGCGGCTACCGGCGCATGGACGCGTTCTCGCCGTTCCATGTGCATGGGCTGGCCGACATGCTCGGCATGCGCAAGACGCGCTTGCCATGGGCCATCCTTGGCGGCGCCGTCGCCGGCGCGGTGTTTGTCTATGGCCTGATCCTCTATTCGGTCGAGATCGATTTTCCGCTCAATGTCGGCGGCCGGCCGCTGCATTCCTGGCCGGCCTTTCTCGTCATCGCCTTCGAGGCCGCGATACTTGGCGCTGCGCTGGCCGCATTCTTCGGCATGCTGGCCGCCAATCGCCTGCCCGAATATTACCACCCGGTCTTCAACGCCACGAGCTTCACCTATGCGCGCGGCGGCAAGTTCTATCTGCTCGTCGAGGCCGCCGATCCGAAGTTCCGCAAGGGCGTGACCAAGGGCCAGCTGACACGGCTCGGCGCCGAAACCGTCGAGGAGGTGGAGGCGTGAACATGCGCACGATCCTGCTGTCGGCAGCCTTGCTGGTCGCCGGCTGCCGGCAGGACATGGAGGACCAGCCGCGCTACGATCCGCTCGAAAGCAGCAACCAATTCGCCGACGGCATGTCGGCGCGGGCGCCGGTCGAGGACACAGTCGCACGCGATGCCGATCTTTCGCCGGTACCCGACACTTTTCCCTATCCGGTCACGATGACGCTGCTGCGGCGAGGCCAGCAACGCTTCGACATCTTCTGTTCGCCTTGCCACGGCCGCGCCGGCGACGGCCACGGCATGATCGTCGAGCGGGGCTTTCCGGCGCCGCCGACCTATCACCAGGACGCGTTGCGCAAGGCGAGCGACAGGCATTTCTACGACGTCATCAGCAACGGCTATGGCGCCATGTATTCCTACGCGGCGCGTGTCCCGCCTGCCGACCGCTGGGCGATCGTCGCCTATATCCGCGCCCTGCAATATTCGCGCGATGCACCAATTGCCGAGCTGCCGGAAAGCCTCCGCGCCGAGCTCAATGCGGAGCCGGATCGATGATGCGGGCGATGATGCGGCTTGCCGCCGAACGTTTGATTCTGCCGGCGCTTGCTGTGGCCGCCGTCGGACTTGTGCTTTGCGCCACGGGATTGGCCTTCGACTTCAGAGCCACATTGGCCGGCTGGCTGCCTGCGGCGCTCTTCCTGCTCGGCCTGCCGCTCGGGGCGCTGACCATCCTGATCGTGCATGGGCTGACCGGCGGCCGCTGGGGCGAGGCAATCCGCCAGCCGCTGCGCGCTCTCGTCGCGACGCTGCCGCTGGCGCTGCTTCTGCTGCTGCCGGTTCTGCTCAGGCTCGACCTGGTCTTTCCCTGGGCGAGTGCCGACGCGGCTGCATTGCCCGAGACGGTGCGCCAGAAATTCTCTTATCTGAACGTTCCGTTCTTTTTGCTGCGCTTTGCCGCCTGCGCCGCGATCTGGCTGGTGGTGGCGTGGCGCGTGCTTGACTGGACAACGACCGATAGCGGCCGTGGCAGCGCCGGCCGCGGCAAGGCCTATGCCGCTGGATTGATTGCGCATGGGCTGGCGGTCACGATCTTTGCCATCGATTGGATGCTCTCGCTTGAGCCGGAGTTCTCCTCGACCATCTATGCGCTGCTGGAAGCGTCCGCCGAAGTCGTTGGCGCTTACGCCCTGGCGATGACGGTACTGTGCGTGAACCGCTCGATCGAGGTCATGCCGGGCGGCGAGGAGGATGTCGCGCTCGGCGAGGATTTGGCCAACATGCTGTTCGGCTTCGTGTTGCTCTGGACTTACCTGTCGTTCATGCAATGGCTGGTGACCTGGGGCGGCGACCTGCCGAACGAGATCCGTTGGTACCTCATCCGCAGCAGCAATGGCTGGCAGTATCTGCTCTGGCTGCTGATTGCGCTGCAATTCGCGGTCCCCTTTGCCGGGCTGCTCAGCCGGGATCTGAAGCGCAGCCATGCCGGCCTGCTGTCGATCTGCGGCATCGTGCTGGCCGGCCACTACGTCGATGTCCTCTGGCGGATCAGACCGCCGTTGGCGGACGGTAATGTGATCGCATTCTGGTACGATCTTGCCGCGCTGGCAGGAGCTGGCGGCCTCTGGCTTGCGCTGCTGCTTTTCGCGCTTGGCCGGCCGGACCGGATCGCCCTCTGGTGCCGGAGGCCGGTCCATGGCTAGGGCAGCCCGCCATCCCGAAACGCGCGACGTCTGGCCGGGCGCGCTGCTTGCCTTCGCGGCCGGCCTGCTGCTGCTCCTGGCCGCAACAGTCATCGTCCTCGGGCTCGTCTTCGACACCAGGCCGTTCGGGCCGCTGCCGGGGCCATCATCGGTCGGCAACCGGGCCAGTCCAGCCTTGCAGCGCTTTCCAGAAGACGACCTCGCTGCCTTCCGCAAGGCGGAGGAGCAGGAGCTGAACAAGGTCGGCTGGGTCGACCGCACCGCCGGCATTGCCCGCATTCCGATCGAGGACGCCATGTGGGCGATCGTCAGCCATGGTTTGCCGAACTGGGGGCAGCCGGCGCCGGCCGCCGGCGCCGACTGCCGATTGGTCGAGGCCGAGATACCACGCGCGCCACAGGCCGCGCGCTGCCGGACCGCGCCAGGCCAGGGAGGCCGGCCGTGAAGGCCTGGCTAACCGCTTTTTCCCTTCTCGCGGCACTGCCGGCCATGGCTTTCGCACGCCCGGCCTTCGATCCCGAGATCGGCGCGCAGCTCAGCCTCGACCGGGTGTTTCGCGATGCGTCCGGCGAGCAGCGCACGATCGGCCAAATGCTTGCCGGCCGGCCGGCGCTGCTGATTTTCGGCTACGACAAATGCCCGAACCTTTGTGGTGTGACCCAACAGGCGGTCGCCTCGGATTTGAAAAAGACCTCGCTCGACCCCGACACCTATCGCGCTTTGTTCGTCTCGATCGATGCCGCCGACACGCCCGAAGATGCGGGCGATGCGCAAGCCACGGTCGCCGCGGCGGCCGACGCGAGGAACCTGTCGGCGTGGCGGTTCCTGACCAGTGCCGACGGCGCCGGCGGCGCCCTTGCCGCGGAAGCCGGCATCAGTTTCGACACCCGCGCCAGGATCGACCAATTCGCCCATCCGATCGCGGTCATCGCGCTGACGCCAAAAGGCCGGATAGCGCAGGTGCTGCCGGCGCTGAGCTTCACGCCGCGCGATCTTGAGCTTGCCCTTGTCGAGGCATCTTCCGGCAGGCTCGGCTCGATCGCCGATCATGTCTTCCTGCTCTGCGCCGGCTTCGATGCGTCCAAGGGGCGATATACGCCGGCGATCTGGGCTGCGTTGAAGCTCGCCAGCATCGTCATGGTGGTGGGGTTGGCGACGGCCATACTGCTGGCGCGCGGGAGGCGGGCGTGAGCTTCGGCATCCGGTTTTTCCCGCAGGAAGCCTCGTCCATCGCAGGCAGCGTCGATGCCTTGTTCTACACATTGCTGGCTTTCGCACTCGCGCTCGGCCTGTTCCTGACCGTTCTCGTTGTCGGCTACGCCGTCAAATATCGTATCGGCTCCGCAGCCGACCGTACAGGGGCGCGTGCCCGCAGCCTGCCGCTGGAGATGACGTGGACCATTGCCAGCCTGGTGATGGCCTTCATCTTCTTCGGCTGGGGCGCAGTCCTTTTTGTCCGGCGCGACCGTCCGCCACCGGACGCCGTCGAGATCGCCGGCCTCGGCAAGCAATGGATGTGGGAATTCCGCCATCCCGGCGGCCAGCGCGAGATCAACGAGCTGCACGTGCCGGTCGGCAAGGCGGTGGTGGTGTCGCTGGCATCACAGGACGTCATCCACTCCTTCTACGTGCCAGCCTTTCGGGTCAAGCAGGATGCCGTTCCCGGACGCACGGCCAATGTCTGGTTCATCGCCACGCAGCCGGGGCGTTATCACCTGTTCTGCGCCGAATATTGCGGCACGCAGCATTCCGAGATGGGCGGCTGGGTGACGGTGCTGGCGCCGGAGCAATATGCATCATGGCTCGGCAGTCAAGGTGAAGGCGAAAGCCTTGCCACGAGCGGCGGGAAACTGTTCCGCGCGCTCGGCTGCTCCGGCTGTCACGGCAATTCCAGCAAGGTGCGGGCGCCCGGCCTCGATGGGGTTTTCGGCCAGCCGGTGGCGTTGGCCAACCGGCAGACGGTCATCGCCGACGAACGCTATCTGCGCGATTCGATCCTTGTCCCGAACAAGGAAATCGCCGCCGGCTACCAGCCGGTGATGCCGAGCTTCGACGGTCTCGTTGACGAAGCCGAACTGCAGATGCTGATGGCCTATCTCAAATCCCTATCGCTCCAATCTCCCTCGTTACCGGCGGCAAAAAACGAGGCGCCGCAATGAGCAGCGATTTGGCGTCGGCAAGCTATCTCGCAGAAGGTGCCGGGCCGCGCTCCTGGCTGCTGACAACCGACCACAAACGGGTGGCGTGGCTCTATTTCGTCTCGCTGACGGCCTTCTTCTTCCTCGGCGGAACCTTTGCCGTGCTGATGCGCATCGAGCTTGCGACGCCGGCCGGCGACCTGGTCTCCGACGATGTCTACAACCGGCTGTTTTCGCTGCACGGCATCATCATGGTGTGGTTCTTCCTGGTGCCGTCGATCCCGGCAACGCTCGGCAATTTCCTGCTGCCGCTGATGATCGGCGCGCGCGACCTCGCCTTTCCCCGGCTCAACCTGGCAAGCTGGTACGTCTTCATGTTCGGCAGCCTGTTCGCGCTCGCCTCGGTGGTTTTGGGCGGCGTCGACACCGGCTGGACCTTCTACACGCCGCTGTCGACGCTCTATGCCAACGGGTTTGTCTCGACCGCGGCATTCGGCGTTTTCATCGTCGGCTTTTCGACGATCATGACCGGCATCAATTTCATCGTCACCGTCCACACCTTGCGAGCGCCTGGCCTCACCTGGTTCCGGCTGCCGATCTTCGTCTGGACCCTGTACGCCACCAGCCTGGTGATGGTGCTGGCGACGCCGGTGCTTGCAGCATCGCTGATCCTCATCGTGCTGGAGCGCGTCTTCGGCATCGGCATCTTCAATCCCGCCCTCGGCGGCGATCCGCTGCTGTTCCAGCATCTGTTCTGGTTCTACTCGCACCCCGCCGTCTACATCATGATCCTGCCAGGTATGGGAGTGGTCTCGGAAGTGCTGCCTTGCTTTAGCCGCCGGCCGCTGTTCGGCTACAAGGCCGTCGCCCTGGCTTCGATGGCGATCGCCGTCTTCGGCTTTCTCGTCTGGGGCCACCACATGTTCGTCAGCGGGCAGTCGGCCTATGCCGGCGTGGTGTTTTCGTTCCTGTCCTTCTGCGTCGCGATCCCATCGGCGATAAAGGTCTTCAACTGGAGCCTGACGCTGCGCAAGGGCGAAATCAGCTTCGAGACGCCGATGCTTTATGCGCTGTTCTTCCTGGCATTGTTCACCTTCGGCGGGCTGGCCGGCCTTTTCCTTGCCGCGCTCGCCATCGACGTCCACGTTCACGACACCTATTTCGTCGTCGCCCATTTCCACTACATCATGGTCGGCGGCATGGTGACCGCCTACATGGCAGGGCTGCATTTCTGGTGGCCGAAACTCACCGGCCGAATGTATTCGGAGGTTTGGGGGCGTATAGCCGCGGCGGTCACCTTCATCGGCTTCAACCTGACCTTTTTTCCGCAATATGTGCTCGGCTTTCTGGGCATGCCGCGGCGCTACCATACCTATCCGCCGGAATTCGCTTTCTGGCACATCCTGTCGTCGGCAGGCGCCGTGGTGCTGGCGATCGGCTATCTGATGCCGCTCCTCTACTTGGCATGGTCGCTGTTTCGAGGCGCGCAGGCGCCGGCCAATCCGTGGCGAGCGACCGGGTTGGAATGGCAAACAAGCTCGCCGCCGCCAGCGCATAATTTCGATCGCATGCCGACCGTCACCAGACCAGCCTACGACTATCCGATGAAAGGCCTGACCGAGAAACGGTCGGACCCGGTGGAGGATCTGGTTTGAAGTCACCAACGACAAGCATCGCCTTCGACCGGCCGGCTCGCGAAACGGCAGCCGACAGCTTTGCCATGTGGGTGTTCATCGGCTCCGAGGTGATGCTGTTCGGCGCCATCCTGCTCGTCTTCATGTTTGCCCGGTTGAGTTATGGCGACGCCTTCGCCGGGGCGGCGAAGCATCTGTCGCTGCCGTTGGGCACGGCCAACACCGTCGTCCTGATCACCAGCAGTTTCGCTGTGGCGCTCGCCCATATGTACACGGCCGCGCGGCGATGGCGCGCCGCTGGCTGGGCATTGGCTGCGACGGCGCTGCTCGGCGTCGTCTTCCTGGCGATCAAGGCGACGGAGTACGCCAGGGAATTCAGCGAAGGGCTGGCGCCGGTGCTCGGCGCACCTTTCATCTATAAGGGCCCGGATCCTGTTCATGCCGAATTCTTCTTCGGCCTCTATTTCGCGATGACGTCACTGCACGCCTTGCATCTGATTTGCGGCGTAATCGTCATCGGCGGCATCCTCGCGCTGTGGCCACGCACGATCGAGGCCAGCCGGTTCCGGCGCGTGCAGGCAATCGGCCTCTATTGGCATTTCGTCGATATCGTCTGGGTCTTCCTGTTCCCCGTCCTCTATCTGATCAACAGATGAGCGAGTTCCGCAAACTCACGCTTGCTTATATCGGGCTTTTAGCCTTGCTGGCCCTGACCGTCGGCTCGTCCTTCCTCGCGCTCGGCGGCTTCAATTCGGCACTCAATCTGGTGATCGCCGCGGCCAAGACCGCCGTCATCGCCATCCTGTTCATGCATCTGGCCAGCGACGGCGTCCTGCCGCGTCTTGCGGTCGCTGCTGCCGGGTTTTGGCTGATGATCCTGTTCGGGCTGACGCTGATCGGACAATAGGCCGAAGCGGCGCACCTCGTGATGCCTTGCCTGCGCTCGGACCGGCCTTACAGGGCCGGCTTTTGCTCGGCCGCTGACGTAGAAATCTTTTGGCCATGGCCATTGCCATTGAGTTGCCTGGCCTCGTCCTCGGCTGCGTCTTCGAGCTTGGCGACGAGCAGATCCTTGAGGTCGCCAACCTCTTCCTCGATGTCTTCGATGGGTACGCCGGCGTCGGCCGCCTCTTCCTTGCATTCCCTGGCGAGGATTTCCGCCTCCCTTTCAAGCCTGATCGGAGGCGGCGGCACATGAACGTTTTCGTGGATCCAGTCCTGCAAGAATTCTATCGCACTGTCACTCATGGCGCTCACCTATAGCGGCAACCCTGTAGTGCACATTAACGTACGTGCTGCAAAATGGATGCTTGGCAACGCCGGATTTCGGGTAGCGATACTTGACGATAGCGTGATTGCTAGGAACTGGAGCTTCTGCAGCCAAATGGAATCACTTGGCGTCGCGGAATTGCGTCTAACCAGACAGTTGGAGCGGGATCTAATTTGAAAGCATCCCGCCCTAAGACGTGTTGCGCCGACGCGCCGGTGTTGCTCGATTCGGATCGCTTGTCGGCCGACCATCGTCATCGGCAGCAGCCGGTCGTGCCGGCCGCTCAGCGGCGCGGTCGGGGCGCATTTTGCGTTTATGCGCCATCCAGAACGGCAAGAGCTCGGCAAGAAAACTGTATATCGTGGTCTTCATCGGCATGCTCCGGACAACGGTTACAACTCGTGGTCCCGCATTTCCGTTCCGACAAAGAGTTGCGTTCCGACAAATCCGTCGCTTCTACAATTGCGATTCGATCGGCAGGCAGCCAACCAGCGCTGCAACGATGCGCCGATAGAGACTGGCCTCCGGTTCACGCGAACATTGCCGCATCTCGCCATCCGCCATGCCGAGCCACCGCAAGGCGCCTTTGTCCAGGACCAGCTGATAGCTCGTCTGCGGTGACTTTTCGTGCTCGAACAGCCGGCGCAACTCCATCACCAGATTGGCATCGTGGAAAAGCACGCCCATTTCCGCATTCAACGACACCGAACGCGGATCGAAATTGAAGGAACCGACAAACCCCAGCGTGTCGTCGACCGTAAAGGCCTTGGTATGGAGGCTGGCTCCCTTTGAGCCGAAAACGGAGATGTTGGCCTGGCGGTTGAAGGGTTGCAATTCGAAAAGCTGGATACCTTTTTTAAGCAGCTTGCGGCGGTATTTGGCATAGGCGCCGTGCACGGCGGCGACGTCCGTCGCGGCGAGCGAGTTGGTGAGGATTGCAACCTCGGCGCCACGATCCACCAGCTTCGACAGGATGGCCAACCCGGTGCGGCCGGGGATGAAATAGGGCGAGACAATTTCGAGGCGCTGCCTGGTCGCCGCGATAGCGGGAAGCAGCTCTTTGGTCAGCCAGTTCCTACGCCGCTTGCCGCGCACCTTTTCCGGCGGATCGGAAATGACGCGAACGCCTTTCGTCCAGCAGACGTCGCTGTGCGCTGCAATGAACTCCGTGATCGTGCGCCAGGCACTGAGGCTGTTCAAAAGCTGGCCGTCCGCGGTCGCATCGAGATTGTCGAGGAAATCGGCGCGCGAGCCCACCGCAGCCGGATTGAGCAGCTGGATCGGCTTTGCCGCCTCGCAATTCCAGAACGCCTCGAAGATCTGCATCGTCTGCCCTACGGCAGGACCGAGAAGCAACAGGTCGAGATCACGGAAATTTGTCTCCGCGGCGTCGAAATAGGCATCGCCGATATTTCTTCCTCCGACGATGGCCAGGCTCCCGTCGGCGATCCAGGCCTTGTTGTGCATGCGGCGGGTCATCGCAAACAGCCGGGCGACCATCTCCAGCGAGCGAAAGATGCTGCCGTTCCTCATGCCGCTGGGGTTGAACAGCCTCAGCTCGATGTTCTTGTAGCTGTTGAGCGCCAGGTAAGCGGCGTCGCTGTTGCGCGGATTTATATCGTCCAGCAGCATGCGGACGCGGACACCGCGCTCCGCCGCCTTGACGACCTCCTGCATCAGCAGCCGGCCGCTATGGTCGTCGTGCCAGAGATAGTACATCAGGTCGAGGCTGCTGGTGGCACTGCGCGCGGCAAGGATTCGTGCGGCAAACGCGTCATAATTGTCGGCGATCAGCACCAGCCCGCTATTGCCGGCAGCGATCTTGTCCCGGGCAAACCGCGAAATGGCTGTATCCATAAAGTGCACCGACAAACATCAGCGAAGCAAACCGTCTGAAATCTGACTAACAACCCTTCAGGTTCATTCTGGTTGCAGTCGCGGCTGCCGTATCGCGTCCAGGTTCAGCCGGGCCTTGATCGGCAGATGATCGGAAGCCCGCTGCGCCAGCGGCGTCTTGTGCACCTCGATGCTGGAAATCAGGTGCGGCGGCCTGGCCAGGATGCGGTCGAGCGCAAACAGCGGAAAGCGCGACGGAAAGCTCGGCAGAACCGCATCGATCGGACCGAAATGCGGCAGCAGGGCCAGCAGCGAAGACCTGTTGCGGACCCGCCATTCGTTGAGGTCGCCGAGCAGGATTGTTGGCCGCAGAACCGGGTGCGTGGCTTCGACCAGCGCGTTGGCCTGCTGCGAGCGCGAGCGCCGCAGCAAGCCGAAATGTGCGGCTATGATCCTGAGCGAGACGCCCTTCAGCTCCAGGTCCGCGATGACCGCGCCGCGCGGCTCCAGGCCGGGCAGCCGGATCTGGTTCACGCTTTCGACCACGCCGCGGCGTGCCAGGATCAGATTTCCATGCCAGCCATGGCTGCGGCGGTTTTCCGGGATGTGTGTGGGGACGAGGTCGCTGTCGCGCTCGAGTGCTGCGAGATCCAGCAATCCCTGCCTGCTTCCGGTTCTTTCGTCGGCCTCCTGCAAAGCAATGATATCGGCGTCGAGTTCCTTGACCACGGCCGCGACCCGCTCCGGATCGAACCTGCCGTCGGTGCCGACGCATTTATGTACATTGTAGGATGCAACCGTAGTGCATGAAATTTCATTGCCGGGTGCCGCAAACCGCGGCACTTCCCTTCGCAGCGCAGCGCCAAGCGACCTTGGGAGGGTAGGCGATCGATCCAGCATGTGGTCCATTTGCTGTTGAGTCGGCGAGTGGCGGCCATTGCGATTATGGCGCGTGCGGAGGTCTGAAACAACGACGACCTTGCAGAACCGTTCCCGTCGGTCTTCTTCCACCGCGAGCAGCGGTGAGGTTTCACCGGAAGTCTGCCTCTGTCATGGAACAATCGCAGCCGCGCGCGGTTCAGCAAACTTGCGCCGAAAACGATCTGACGCCATGCGGCGTGATCGAAACGGGATGGCCGGATCATGGAAACACCCGCCTTCTGCACCACGCCGTTGCTGCGCATCGCGTACATCGCTGGCGGCCCTGGAGCCGGCGCGCCCGTCCTGCTTCTCCACGGCTGGCCGGACGACGCAACCACCTTCACGCGCATTGCGCCTGTCCTGCATCGTGCTGGTTTCCGCACCTTTGCGCCGTGGCTGCGTGGGTTCGGCAAAACCACCTTCCTGTCGGACGAGACCATGCGATCCGGTGAAATTGCCGCCATGGCTCAGGACGTGATCGATTTCGCCGACGCATTTGCCCTCGGCCGTTTTGCGGTCGTCGGCCACGATTGGGGCGCTCGGATCGCTTACCTGCTCGCCTCGGTATTTCCCGAACGGATACGCTGCTGCTCGGCATTGTCGCTTGGCTGGCAGCCGGGCGAATTCGCAACGCCGCCGTTGGACCAGGTCAGGGCATTCTGGTACCAATGGTTCATGGCAACGGATCGCGGCGCCGAGATCGTTCGCCAGCAAGGCAAGGCGTTCGCGCATTTTCAATGGGAAAGCTGGAGCCCGCCCGGCTGGTTCGAGGAAGAGCTTTTTGACAGCGTTGCCGCTTCCTTCGAAAATCCCGATTGGGCCGACGTGACGTTGCACTCCTACAGGGTTCGCTGGGGCGAAGCCGATCCCGATCCGCGCTACGCCGATCTTGCCCGGCGCCAGATTTCCGCCAAGTCCATTCCCGCGCCTACTCTGACGATCCACGGCGATGCCGACCGCGTTGTGCTGCCGCAATCGTCCGAAGGCAAGGAACGATACTTCACGGGCCATTACGAGCGCCAGCTTCTGGCTGGCATCGGCCACTTTCCGACGCGCGAAGCACCCGAGCGCGTTGCCGATCACCTTGTCGGGTTCCTCGACAGTTTCGGAAGAGGAGAAGCGTAGAACTGGAACCCTGACCGGCGATAGTACGTTTCGGGAAGGCAGCGCAGTCAACGGAGAAGTCGAATGCAGTCCTTAGCCGCAGATTCCGCCCCCCGCCCAGGCCCGCTCAGGATTGTCCCGTTCGATGGAACCGTAACCGTTCGGTTCTCCGATGCCATTATTGCGTCGAGCGAGCGGGCAAAGGTGCTCTATGAAGACGGCCATGATCCTGTTTTCTACATACCCTTCGAGGACATCTATTTCGACCTCTTGGAGAAGACGAACACGACGAGCCACGGCCCGCTGAAGGGCACGGCAAGCTATTGGCGTGTTCATGCGGTCGGTTCGTCGGCAGAAGACTTCATGTGGGCCTACGAGACGCCCGACACCCCGGCATTGGCGATCGCCCGCCATGGTGCGTTCGATCCCGGCAGGGCGCGGATCGACGCCGATCCCGCGGAAGACAAGCGGCACACGCCGCACGTCACCGAGTAGACCCCACATCGGCGACAGCCGCCAGCTGTCCGTCAGCTCGCGAACTCTTCCCTGAGAATGCGCAGGCCGTCTTCGTATTTCGCTGTCGAGGCACCGATCTGCCGTGCCTGCCATAGATTGTCGGCGAGATCGGCGTGCTTGACCGGCAATGCCAGCGGGTTGGCCGCAGCCCTGCGAACGAACGCGGCATCGCCCTCGTTCGGCAGCCGCGTCATGGCGTCGACGGCCGATACGATGGACGGCCCGAACCCGGCCGCCTCAAGCCGGTCGCGGTTCCAGCCGTCGCCTTTTTCGATGACGTCGTGAAGATAGGCGATGGCTTTCTGGTCGAGCGTTTCGACGGCATCGACGACCCGGCGGCAATGTTCGATATAAAGCCGCCCTGTCCTGTCCGTCTGCCCGGCATGAGCCTGTTCGGCGATTTTCGCTGCGCGATAAAGCACGCTCATTAGGTCGACCCCGTAACGAACAGCGCATGTCCTGGCTAACGCGCCATCGTCAGCGCGAGTTCCGATGCACCGCGGGAACCCTGCTGCCTCACTTGCGAGCTGAATGCCGCGGCGGCGGGCCCGACACGTCAGGAGACGCGTTCAAAACTGTCGAGGCTGGTTCCAAAGGCGCGCCAGGCGGGCAGTTTCCTGGCTCGGGCCGGGGCACCTTCCTTTTCCGCCGACAGAGCGGCATCCGCAACGGTGTGCCACAGCATCTCCAGCTTCCCATCCCTGAGAATGCCGGTATAGCTCACCGCTGCGGCTCCGACCCGCCCTTCGGCCGCGCAGGTGAAGCCGATGACATCTCCATGGCAGGCTCCGAACAGCGGCACGGTCATGCCGAAGAAGGCGCTGTCCTCTAGCGCCGTCCTGAAGGTTCCGCTGATCCGTCCGCCCTCTTCGCTGGTCAGTTCGACCACCGACCCGTACTGATTCCGCCAGGTGCCCAGCCAACTCATCGCTGCTCCTCCTGATTGCTACCACAGGGATTGCGCTAACACACGGCCGCCAAGCCGCGGCCGAGGCAGCGGCCTTCAATCAGCCGCGATGCCGGCCGTCGACATCTGAACGAAGCGCAGCGGCGCTTCCAGCGTCCAGCTGATGCCGTGCCTGGCGAATTCCAGGCGGCCGGTGCCGCTGAGCGCCTGCGGCGTGACGCGTTTGAGCACAACCGTTCCGAAACCGCGTCGCGTGTTTTCATCCACCAATGGTCCGTCCAGCTCCCGCCAGACAAGGCGGAAGCCATCGCTGCCATCGGCGGCTGGGGTCACGGTCCATTCGACCTCGACCCGTCCGTCATGGTGCGACAGCGCTCCGTGCTTTACCGAATTGGTGGCCAGCTCGTGAAAGGCAATGCCGAGATATTGCACGGCGTTCGGCTGCAGCATGATCATCGGCCCGCTCATCGACAGCCGGGCCTGTGTCGCGAAGGCCTTGGTCTGGGCATGGATCAATTCGCCGATGGTCGCGCCACGCCATTCCGCATCGACCAGGAGGTCGTGCGATTCCGAAAGCGCCATGATGCGTTCCCGGACCCGTGAAAGGAAGGCCTCTGGCGTACCCGCCAGCTTGCTGGTCTCGCGGATCATCGAGACGATCACCGAATACTGGTTTTTAACGCGATGGTTGACTTCGCGCATGAGTGTGCGGATGCGCCGTTCGCTTTCCTTGTGGGGGCTGATGTCGCGCGCGATCTTGGAGGCGCCGATGATACGCCCGATGCCGTCGCGTATCGGCGAGATGGTGAGCGAAACCGGAACCAGGGTGCCGTCCTTGCGCTGCCGGATAGTCTCGTATGAAGGAATCCGTTCGCCGGCGCGAATGCGGCTGATGATCATGGCTTCCTCATCCAGGTGGTCGGGCGGGATGAGGATCGTCACCGGGCGCCCGATCGCCTCGGCGGGCGTATAGCCGAACAGGCGTTGTGCCGCGTCGTTCCAGCTGGTGATAATGCCGTTCAAGTCTTTGGACACGATGGCGTCCATCGAGGATTCGACGATGGCGGCGAGCCTTATGCCGGCGTCGTCGGCCAGCGTCTGCATGCGCAGGTCGAGCAGGGTGTTGATGGCACCGACAACCTCGCCGGCTTCATTGCGAAGCAGGACCGGATGCGCACTGAACGGGATGAGTTGGCCGTCCGGCCGCTCGGCGATGGCTCGGCCCCCACGAACGTCCCGCTCCTCGAGCAAGGCAACGGCCATTGGACACTCGTCATGCGTCATCGGTCGCCCGTCGAGGTGGCGAAGCTTCCATGACCCGCACCAGCGATCCTGGCCGATAACCGGACGATATCCCCAGAGATCGGCAGCGGCTTCGTTGAAGAAGGTGATGTAGCCTTGTTTGTCGGTGGTGTAGACGGCCACAGGCAACGCCTGCATCAGATCGGCGGAGGAAACTTGCGGGATCCCGCCAGTCCTTAGTTCAACGACGTCCACCAGTCCCCCGCTCCGCTTGGCTTGCCGACGGATTGCTACGTCATCTAAATGCGCGCGAGCGTTTTCGGTTCCGTTCGATCCGCTTTCGGACATTCAGGCTGATTTGCGTTTCGGGGCCGTTCTCGGCTTTTTGCTGGGAGCCTTGCCGCCTTCCTGCGCCAGGCTTTTGCGCAGAACATCGGCGAGATTGATGACGTTCGTCTTGGGCTCAGGTGCCGGCTTGGGCGGTTTCTTGCCCTTGCGCTTGGCCTCGATCATTGCAACCAGCGCCTTTTCATAAGTATCGTCGAACTTCGACGGGTCGAATTTGGCGGGCTTCTTGTCGATCAGCAATTGCGCGATTTCCAGCATCTCGGGATCGACCTTGCGAGCCTTCAGCCCTTCGAACACCGCGTCCGCCGCGACCACTTCATTGTGGTTGCGTAATTCCGTCATCAGCATGCCCTTGCCCAGCGGCTGGATCAGCACCTCTCGGCCTCGCTGGTACAGCACGACGCAGGAGCGGGCTGCTACCTTTTTCCTGGCCATGGCGTCCCGGATCACCGCGAAAGCCTCCGTGGAGGGCGCGTCGGCCGGAACGAGATAGTAGGGTTTTTCGAGGTAGCGTGCGTCGATTTCGGCGGCAGGCACGAACTCGCCGATCTCGAGCGTATGCTGCGATACCATCTTCAGTTTCTTGATTTCGTCCGGCTCTATATGGATGAACTCACCCTTTTCGACCTCATAGCCTTTTACCTGCTCCGCCGCCTCGACCGTATCGCCGGTCTCCTCGTCTAGATAGGCGCTCTTGACCGGGAGACCGTCCTTGCGGTTCAGGATCCTGAAATGCACTTTCTCGGCCTCGCTGACGGCACCGATGATCTTGACGCCACAGGAAACCGATCCGACTTTCATAAAGCCCTTCCAGGCAGCTCGCGGCGTCGCCATGTCGATCACTCATTTGTCGAACGGACGGAACGGCTGCGCGCGGAAATCGTTCCGCCATGGCAGGCTGTTCCATATGCCGGCCCGGACGTTCGTTTCATTTTCGTCAGGGGAATAGCGGAATGGCCCAACGCAGCGCAGGATTGCTCATCTTTCGCCGAAGGGAAGGACATCTCCAGGTCTTGCTGGTGCATCCGGGCGGCCCATTCTGGGCGAAGAAGGACGACGGCGCATGGTCGATCCCGAAGGGCTTGGTCGACGAGAACGAGGACGAGCTGGCGGCAGCAAAACGCGAGGCCGAAGAGGAACTCGGTCTTGCCATCGACGGGGATTTCGAAAGCCTTGGCAGCTACAGGCAGCCGGGCGGCAAGCTCGTCATCGCATGGTGCGTCGAGACGGATTTCGACAGCGACGCCATCAGCAGCAACACCTTCGTCATGGAATGGCCGCCAAGGTCCGGCTCGATGAAGGAATTTGCCGAAGTCGACAAAGCGGGCTGGTTCTCCCTGCCTGAAGCCAACCTCAAGATCCTGAAAGGCCAGCGCGCCATGCTGGCGGAGTTTGCCGGCCGGCATGGCGACGGATGAATTTGTTTCAGCCCAGTTCTTAGGGCAGTGCTCGGGCTTCCTCACCGCTCTGCTTTAAGCGCGTTGCGGCCGCAGCGTGCGCAACGTGATCGAATAGCGGTGCTCCGCAACCGGCGGAATGCTGTGCTCCCATTCGTTGCGCGCAGCACCCGTCATCAGATAGGCCGATCTTGGCTCGACGGTGACCGTCTTGCGGTCCCATCGCGTGCCGTTTTTCCGCCGCAGGCGAAAGCTGCAGGCGGCCAGCAGGGAAACACCGGCGACGGCCTCGGAATGAGGCTTGTCGCGGTGCCAGCCGATACCGGCGCCCGGCCGGTACTCGTTGATCAGCACCTGCACGAAGGTCTCGGCGGGCAGGCGGGCGAAGGCTGCAACCTTTTCCCTGAGCGGCAGCAGAAAGCCGGGTATCGGCGGTGCCTCGACGACTTCGCGCCGGTCGTAGTCATAACGCAGCCCAAAACCGACCACCCGCCGATTTGCCAGATGGCCGTGAAAGTCGAAGGCCTGAAAAGGCAGGGTTGCGAGCTGGCTCGCGAACGCTGCTTCTTCGTCCGGCGTGATCAGTTCGGGCCGGTAGCGGAATCCTTCCGGCAGGTCGTCGGCGGCGGCAAAGAGATCGCCCTGGCGGGCTGCAGCCGATGTCTTGGGCGATGGCATCAACCGTATTTGGTGAAGCCGGCCCGTAGCGGCAAGGCTGGCTTCGGCAGCAAGGAACCTCGCTCTCAGTGCAGGGTTATTCACACGACGGCGTGGATTGGACCTGTCGAGGATGCCTTCAACTGCGATCAGAAGCATCGATTACCAGCCGGCGACGAGGGTACTCTCCGTATGGTTCGTCCCGAGCGGAAACCGCTATGATTACGAGGACGTGCCGCCGCAGGTCCACGCGGCATTCCGCAAAGCCTCGTCAAAGGGCCGGTTCTTCAACGAGCATATTCGCGACCGGTACAAATACCATCTGGTCGAGCAGAGCCATTCGAGGTGAGCCTTCAGCCGCTTCTCAACCACGATCTCGGCTCTCCGCCATGCCTGGCCGCGTGGTGGCAATGAGCGGACTTCGCAGTTGGCGAGCGACCTGATATTGATCATGGTCCCACCCAAAACATCGAAAGCTTGGAATGTCCGCCGAAGCCGAAAAAACCGAGCGAAGGCGAGACCTGGCCGAAACCCGGCAAGCTCGGAGCACTGATCGCTCAATCGCTGACCGAAAATGCCAAAGCCCGGTTCGAGGTGGATTCTGCCCCCGGCAAAGGAACGCGGGTGACCATCGTGTTCAACAGATCGGCCGCCCTCGCGACGTAGCCGGTCGAGCAAGCGCCGCCATTCGAGGCCATCCGCCTCAGCCGGGCCCCTCCATCACCTTGCGCGTGTGGCGGGCGATGACCCCTTCTTCGTCGGTCGCCACGACGCGGACTTCCAGCTTGCTCTCCGCCTGGCTCATCAGCGCGGCATGAGAGCGGTTGGCGGCCTCGTCGATCGCCACGCCAAGCCAGCCAAGCCTGTCGCAGATTGCCTTGCGGGCCGTGGCCGAGTGCTCGCCGATGCCGCCGGTGAACACCAGGCATTCCAGCCCGCCCAGCGTGTTGGCGAGGGCGGCAACTTCCCTGGCGGCGCGGAAGGCGAAGAGCTCCACCGCTTCGCGGGCCCGGCGGTCGTCGCTGGCCTCCAGCGTGCGCATGTCGCCGGAAATGCCGGACACGCCGAGCAGCCCGGATTCCTCGTAGAGCATGTCTTGCAGCGCCTCTCCTGAAACGCCTCTTTCCAGCAGCAGGTACAAAAGCACGCCCGGATCGATGGCGCCGCAGCGTGTGCCCATGACCAGGCCGTCAAGCGCCGAAAAGCCCATCGTCGTATCGACGCTTCGCCCGTCGCGCATGGCGCACAGGCTCGCCCCGTTGCCGAGATGGGCGACGATGGTTCTTTTCGCCGCCAGATCGGGCGATATCTGCTTGAGCCGGCCCGTGACATATTCGTAGGAAAGCCCGTGAAAGCCGTAGCGGTGGATGCCGTCTGCCTCATAGCGGCGCGGCAGCGCGAAACGGCTGACCAGAGGCTCGATGGTCCGATGGAAGGCGGTGTCAAAGCATCCGACCTGCGGCAGGTCGGGCCGCAACGCGGCAAGCGCCCGGATCGGCGCGAGGCTGCGTGGCTGGTGCAATGGCGCAAGCGGGGTCAGCCTGTCGAGAGCCTCGATAACTGTCGGCGTCAGGCGGACAGGTTCGACGAACTCGCGTCCGCCATGGACGATGCGATGGCCGGCGGCGATCAATTTCCTTCCGCCAAGTTCGTTCTCGATCCATTGCAGCATCTGGCCGATGCCCATGTCGCGTGATGCGTCTGCTGCAAGTGGCCGATCGCACTGCACCGCCCCATCGGCGGCTTTTGCGGTCAGCCTAGGCGCATCGCCCAAATCCAGCGAACCGCGCGAGGCAAGATCCAGCTCAGCGGACACTCCAAGATCGTAAAGCCCGAACTTGATGCTCGACGAGCCGGCATTCAACGCAAGGATCGATCGTCGCATCAATCGCCGGCCCTCGTCGCGCCGTCCTGCGGCCAAGACCATTTCTGGATCTCGGGCATGTCCTCGCCATGTTCGCGGACATAGGCCGTGTGCTCAGCCAATTTCCCGTGCAACGCCGCGGCAAGATCCTTCGCCCGCTCGGCCAGCCCCGGCACACGCGCGATCGCGGCGAGCGCCAGATGATAGCGGTCGAGCTGGTTGAGCACCACCATATCGAACGGCGTCGTCGTCGTGCCTTCCTCGCGAAAGCCGTGCACATGCATGTTGTCGTGGTTGGCGCGCCGGTAAGTCAGACGGTGAATGAGATAGGGATAGCCGTGATAGGCGAAGATGACCGGCTTGGCCCTGGTGAACAGTGCGTCGAACCTGTCATCGGCAAAGCCATGCGGATGCTCGGAATTCGACTGCAAAATCATCAGGTCGACGACATTGACGACGCGGATATTCAGGTCCGGAATGCCCGAGCGCAGGATATCGGCTGCAGCCAGCGTCTCCAGCGTCGGCACGTCGCCGGCGCAGGCCAGGACCACATCCGGATCTTCGCCCTTGGCAACCGTCCCGGCCCATTCCCAAATGCCGGCGCCGGCCTTGCAGTGTGCTTCCGCGTCTTCGGCGGACAGCCATTGCGGCGCCGGCTGCTTGCCGGCGACGATGACGTTGATGCGGTTGTAGGTTTTCAGGCAATGGTCGGTGATCCACAGCAGCGTGTTGGCGTCGGGCGGGAAATAGAGCCTGACCGTGTCGGCCTTCTTGTTGGCGACGAAATCGGCAAAGCCTGGGTCCTGATGGCTGAAGCCGTTGTGATCCTGTCGCCAGACATGCGAGGTCAGCAGGTAGTTGAGCGAGGCGATCGGCTTGCGCCAGGCAAGTTCGCCGGAGGTCTTCAGCCATTTGGCGTGCTGGTTGACCATGGAATCGATGATGTGGACGAACGCCTCGTAGCACGAGAACAGGCCGTGGCGGCCGGTCAGCAGATAGCCCTCCAGCCAGCCTTGGCAAAGATGCTCGCTGAGCACTTCCATGACGCGGCCGTCACGGGAAAGATGGACGTCGTAAGGCTCGATCCGCTCCATCCAGACCCGATCCGTAACCTCGAACACGTCGTCGAGGCGGTTGGAGGACGTCTCGTCGGGTCCCATCAGCCGGAAATTCCTGGCCTCGGCGTTCAAGCGGATCACATCGCGAAGATAGCTGCCGACGGTCCGCGTCGCCTCCCCGACAGTGCCGCCCGGACGCGGTACGTCGAGCGCCAGGCCTTTCCAGTCGGGAAGCACCAGGTCTTGTTTCAGCAGGCCGCCATTGGCGCAGGGGATAGCGCCCATTCGTCTTGGTCCTGTTGGCGCCAGCGCCGCAAGCTCCGCCAGGAGATGGCCGCCTTCGTCGAACAGCATCTCCGGCTCGTAACTGCGCATCCAGTCTTCGAGGATCTGCCGGTGCGCCGCATCGCCGCGTGCATTCGACACCGGCACCTGGTGCGAACGCCAGAAATCCTCGACCTTCTTGCCGTCGACCTCTTTCGGCCCGGTCCAGCCCTTTGGGCTGCGCAGCACGATCAACGGCCACAGCGGCCGCTCTCCCTTCCAGCCCGCGGCTCGTGCGGGCTCCTGGATGGAGTGGATCCGGCCGAGCACGGTATCGAGCGTGCGGGCCATCTCCCGATGCATCGGGGCAGGCTCATGGCCTTCCACGAAAAAGGTTTCGTAGCCATAGCCGAGGAACAGGCTGCGCAACGCCTCGTCTTCCATGCGGCCGAGGATGGTCGGGCTGGCGATCTTGTAGCCGTTGAGATGCAGGATCGGCAGGACGGCACCGTCGGATGCCGGGTTCAGGAACTTGTTGGAATGCCAGGCCGCGGCGAGCGGGCCGGTCTCGGCTTCGCCGTCGCCGACGACGCAGGCAACCACAAGGTTCGGATTGTCGAAGGCGGCGCCGAAGGCATGGACAAGCGCATAGCCGAGCTCTCCGCCTTCGTGGATCGAGCCGGGCGTCTCCGGAGCCGCGTGGCTCGGCACTCCGCCGGGAAACGAGAACTGCCGGAACAGCTTGCGCAGGCCGTCTTCGTCCCCGCCGACCTCGGGATAGATTTCGCTGTAGGTGCCCTCGAGCCAGGTGTTCGCGACCATTGCCGGGCCGCCGTGACCCGGACCGCAGATGAACAGGACATCGAGACCACGTTCACGGATAATCCGGTTTAAATGCACATAGATGAAATTGAGGCCGGGCGTCGTGCCCCAATGGCCGAGCAGCCGCGGCTTGATGTGCTCGGGCCGCAAGGGCTCGCGCAAGAGCGGATTGTCGAGCAGGTAGATCTGGCCAACCGAGATGTAGTTCGCGGCTCGCCAGTAGCGGTCCATCAGATCGATCTGATCAAGGCCGGTCGTGTGCGCAGCGGTGCGGACCTCGTCGTTCATGGAAATGCCTCCGGAATACCCTCGTCCGTCGTTATCTGGAGTGGCGTCGCGTCGGAGAAAGGATTTGCCTCGAAATAAGTTTGGGCGGCGTGGCTAGCGCCCGCTTGCCGATCCTGCAACCCGCCTCGCCAGACAAAAGCGGGTCGGTCTTTTGGGGAACCTCGGGGCTTGCTAACGGTTAGGGAGATGCACCGCATTGCTTGAATCCAAAAGGACTGCCGAGGCCCTGAGATACGAGCCGGCCGAGGTGGCGTTGAGCAGCTTGGGCGATTGTAGCGGAGGCCCATAGGAGGAGCAAAAAGATGCTCGATCTCTCCCATGCCCGCAACCAAATGGTCGACATCCACTTGAGCCGCCGTGGCATTCGCGACCGCAATGTCCTTCAGGCGATGCGCGAGGTCCCGCGCGAGGCTTTCGTCGATCCTGGCTTTGAAGAATTCGCCTATGAGGACGGGCCGCTGCCGATCGCCGAAGGTCAGACGATATCGCAGCCCTACATCGTTGCGTTCATGATCGAAATGGCCGAGGTCGGAGCCGGCGACCACGTCCTCGAGGTTGGCACCGGCTCGGGCTATGCGGCTGCCGTAATGAGCCGGATCGTCGAACGCGTCTACACGATCGAGCGCCACGCCGCGTTGGCTGAAACGGCAAGGCAGCGGTTCAAAAAGCTTGGCTACGACAATATCGAAGTCCGCACCGGCGACGGCACCAAAGGCTGGCCCGAGGCGGCACCCTTCGATGCGATCCTGGTTGCGGCCGCCGGACCCGGCGCACCGCTCGCTCTGCAGGAACAGCTCGACGTCGCTGGCCGGCTTGTCATCCCGGTCGGCGATGAATTCGACTCGCAGCGCCTGCTCAAGGTCACCCGTACCGGCGCCGCAACCTACACTGAGGAGGATTTCGGCGGCGTGCGGTTTGTTCCGCTGATCGGCGAGCAAGGCTGGGGCGAGCCAGGCAGCGACAGCCAGATAGCGGCCGATCTTCCGCACCGGCATCAGCGCAGGAGCAGCCTGCCGCAGATGATCGCGGCCGCCGCCGAACCGCTTCCGGATTTCGACGATCCGGCCTTCGGTGCGCTGTTCGACCGGTTTGCCGACCGCCGCGTCGTCTTGCTCGGCGAAGCCAGCCACGGCACGTCGGAGTTCTACCGTGCGCGCGCCGCGATCACTCGCAGGCTGATCGAGAAGCATGGCTTCACCATCGTCGCGGTCGAGGCCGACTGGCCCGATGCCGCGGCGATCGACCGCTACGTCCGCCATCGGCCGCCGCGGCCTGGCGCAGATCCGCCGTTCCAGCGCTTTCCCACCTGGATGTGGCGCAACACCGACGTCGCCGAGTTCGTCGACTGGATGCGACAGCATAATGAGCGGATCAGGCTATCCTCCCGGCGGGCCGGGTTCTATGGCCTCGACATCTACAATATGGGTGGATCGATTGCGGCGGTCCTGCAATATCTCGACCGGGTCGATCCGCAGGCGGCGAGGATCGCGCGCGAACGCTATGGCTGCCTGACGCCGTGGCAGAACGACCCGGCCACCTATGGCCGTGTCGCACTCACCTCCGGTTACCAGAAATGCGAGAAGGCCGTGCTCGAGCAATGCCGGGAACTGCTTTCCAGAGAGCTCGACTACGCGCAGCAGGACGGCATCGATTTCCTCGACGCGAGCCAGAATGCCCGTCTGGTCGCCTCCGCCGAGCGCTATTACCGCACCATGTATTACGGCGGCGCGCAATCCTGGAACCTGCGCGACACCCATATGTTCGAAACGCTGGAGCACCTGCTGCAGGCCCGCGGCCCGAACGCCAAGGCGGTGGTGTGGGCACATAATTCCCATATCGGCGATGCCCGCTATACCGAAATGGGGATCGTCAGGGACGAACTGAATATCGGCCAGCTCTGCCGCCAGCGTTTTGGCGACGAGGTTGCCTTGATCGGGCTCAGTACGCATTCCGGGACGGTGGCCGCCGCCACCGACTGGGACGGCGACATGGAAGTGAAACCGGTTCGGCCTTCCCACAACGACAGCTATGAGCGGCTTTGCCACGACAGCGGCGTCTCGCCTTTCCTGCTCGATTTCGATCGCGACGACACGCTGCGCGAACGGCTTCTGGAGCGCCGGCTGGAACGCTTTATCGGCGTCATCTACCGGCCCGAAACCGAGCTCCACAGCCATTATGCGGACGCCTCGCTCGCCCGCCAGTTCGATGCTTTCGTCTGGTTCGATGAAACCAGTGCCGTGACGCCGCTTGGGCCGGAACATGCGGGGACAGGCCTTCCCGAGACCTATCCTTTCGGGCTGTAGCGAATTTGGACCCTGGGAAAGTGGAAAATCAAAAGAAGGAGGTCACCGATGGCCGGAAAAAAGACTCATGAGCAGCAATTGCGCGTCATCGAAGAGCGCGAGAACACGAAAAACGCCGGCAAGGATTTCGACGCGGAAGCGGATTTGAAAAAGACCAGGCAAGAGCGCGAGGCGTTCCGGCGCGGTGCCGAGCTCAGATCGGACCCGAAGGACATTGCCGATCCCGACGACCGCAACATCATCCGCGGCGAGCACCAGGAAAGCGCCCACAACAAGCATCGCACCGACCGCTGAAACGGCAGGATCGCTTGACGTTAAGATAGTACGCCGGTTCCGTTCCCTGATCTGACGGATGCAGCGTTCGTGGCGGCAAGTTGGCGGACGAGGGCCGTCTTGATCCCTGGCGCTATTCAGCAAAAAATGTCGCGGCGACAGCAATTGAGACGAGGCTCAGCATCGCCAGGCCTGCCCTGGCGACATGCGAAGCCTCCCAGACGTTGTGCAAGTCTCTCCAGTCGCCGGTCTGCTTTCGAGAGAACATTGAAAAAAAGGTCGCGGCTGATTGCGGCATGGCAACGTCTTGCACCCAGAAATTATTGACGGGATGCGTGATCAACCAATAGGTCGCATGTTCCGCCAGCAGGAAGGCGAGCGCCGCCAAGGTCCACCAGAATCGAGCGCTTGGATAAGGCGTCAGGTAGAGCATGATGGCGAGGGCAATGATGCCGCCGATCTCGGCAAAGCCGCCGATCGTGAAGCCAGGATAATAGATCGCCTGCACTGATCTGTAGGTGGCCTCCTTGAGGCGCAACTTGCCGGGCAATTCCAGTGCGTGCGCAAGTGAGAGCGCCATCGTGACAGCGACCAGAAGGACGGTGGCGATCATCAATGCGCGCATGTTCCTGCTCCCTGAATGATGCCCTCGTGGCGCGCGCGTACTTAGGGTGGTTGGTGATCCGGTAAAGGCAACGACACCCGACTTCGCCGGCAAGTCCGGTTCGGTCATTCCCCGATCTGGCTGGTCGACCGTTCGTGGACTGTGGCGCCGGTCTGTGCGTCGACCGCAGCCATGCTGACCTCGTAGCCCCAGAGCTTGCGGATATGGCGCAGCGTGGCGTCGCGGCTGCCGCCTTCCAGCACTATGCCGTCCTTGACCTTATGCTGCAGGCGCAGATGCCGATCGCCGAGCAGGTCCACGTCCACCACCTGGATGTCCGGCCGGCTGGCGCCGATGTCGTAGCTGTGGGCGAGTGCGGCGCGGATGCTCTCGTAGCCGCGCTCATTGTGTATCGAGGCGACTTCGTAGTGCGGATCGTTGGCCGCATCGGCAAGCACAAAGAACCGCCATTTCCGGATCAGGGTAGGGCTCAGATACTGGCGGATGAAGGACTCGTCGCGATGGTTGGCCCAGGCGTCCAGCAGGGTCTGGCGCCAGTCGCCATTGCCGGCGATATCGGGAAACCAGTCGCGGTCCTCGGCGGTCGGCGCGGTCGAGATGCGCTGGATGTCCTGCATCATGTCGAGGCCCAGCGCGTAAGGGTTGATGCCGGAAAAGCGCGGATCGTCGAAGCCCGGCTGGAAGATCACGTTCGAATGGTTGCGCAGCACTTCCAGCATGGCGCCTTCGCCGATCAGGCCGCGGTCGAACAAAAGGTTCATCAGCGTGTAATGCACGAAGGTGGCGCAGCCCTCGTTCATCACCTGCGTTTGGCGCTGCGGATAGAAATACTGCGCGATGACGCGGACAATCCGGATGACCTCACGCTGCCAGGGTTCCAGGATCAGGCTGTTCTTCTCCAGGAAATAAAGCAGGTTTTCCTCGGGCAGCTTGAGCGATTTCCTGCGCTCCGCCATTGTATCCGTCTCGCGGGGCTTGGTGCCGTCCTTCGAAGGCGGCAGCGTGCGCCATAGGTCATTGTAGGAACGCTCCTCGTATTCCAGGCGCTCGCGAACGCCCTCGCGCTGCTTTTCCGACGACAGTTTCGGCGGCCGGTGATATCTGAACACGCCCTGTTCCATCAGCGCATGTGCGGCATCGAGGATCTCTTCCACCGCATCGACGCCATGCCGCTCCTCACAGCGGGCAATGTAGCCCTTGGCGAAGTCCAGATAACTGAGGATGGCGCTGGCGTCAGTCCACTGCTGGAACAGATAATTATTCTTGAAGAAATGGTTATGGCCGAGTGCCGCGTGCGCCGTCACCAGGGCCTGCAGGGCCATGGTGTTTTCTTCCATCAGATAGACGATGCAGGGATTGGAATTGATGACGAGTTCATAGGCGAGCCCCCGTCCGCCTTTGCGGTAGAGCAATTCCTGGTAGAGGTAGTGCTTGCCGAACGACCAGTGGCGGTACATCAGCGGCATGCCGACAGAGGAATAGGCGTCGAGCATCTGTTCTGAGGAGATGATCTCCATCTGCACCGGATAGACGTCGAGGTGGAGCTCTTCCGTGGCGACCGCCTCGATGGTCTCGTAGGCACGCGACAGCGTCCTGAAATCCCAGTCGGAACCGGAAAACAGCAACCCGGATTTGCTCGCCATCAGCCCCCTCTTTCAGCGCTCTTTTGATAACCCGGCTGTCTGGCGAAGAGCTGGCGGAAAACCGGGTAGATGTCGGCCGCCGTGGCGATGCGGCTCATCTGGAAGTTCGACCACCTCAGCTTGACCGCACTGTAGGCACGCCACAGCGACGTGCCGTTGTCGGTGGCGCCGAAGATGTGGCTCTCACGCTCGTCGAGGATCTCGACATAGGCGAAATACTGGCAAAGCCGCATGATCTGTTCGTCGAGCAAGGCGATGCAGCGCTCGGAATCGGTGACGAAATTGTCGCCGTCCGAGGCCTGGGCGACATAGATGTTCCATTCGCGGCTGGGATAGCGTTGCTCGACGATGCGGTGCATCTCCTCGAGCGCCGTGGAAACCACCGTGCCGCCGCTCTGAGTGTTGTAGAAGAAGGTTTCCTCGTCCACCTCCTGCGCCTCGTGCGTGTGGCGAATGAAGACGACCTCGGTGCGGTCATAGCGCCGTTTCAGGAACAGGTGCAGCAGCACGAAGAAGCGCTTGGCCAGATCTTTCTCGCGTTCGCCCATCGAACCGGACACGTCCATCAGGCAGAACATCACCGCATTGGCGTTCGGCACCGGCTGGGCGTCGAAGCGGTTGAAGCGGATATCGACCGGATCGACAAAGGCGATCCGCTTGCGGCGGCGCTCCAGCCGCTCAAGCTCTTCCTGCAGCGCCACGATGCGCTGCCGCATCTCGGCGTTTTGCGGCTTCGTCTCCAGCGTCGCGATCTCCTGCGCGACAGCGTCGACCGCCTCCTGCTTGGGGCGCCTGAGCGCTATGCGGCGGCCATGGCTGTTGCGCATCGTGCGCCCGACATTGATGTTGGTCGGCGAGCCGGTCGCGGCGAAGCCGGCCCGGCGCGGCTTGAAGGCGAGGATCTCCTTGAGGTTGAGCTTGACCATATCAGGCAGTTCGAGGTCTTCGAAAAAGAGGTCGAGCACCTCCTCGCGCGACAGCACGAAACGGAAATCGTCCTCCGATTCGGTTCTCCCCGGGGCGGATCCCATGCCGCCGCCCTGGCCGGGTTTAGGCAGCCGGTCGCCTCGGGCAAAATGCTTGTTGCCGGGCAGGACGTGCTGGCGGCTGCCGCTGTTCCGGGCATCCTTGAAGCTCGGCTCGCCGGTGCCTCGCGCCGGCATCGAAACGGCATGCTCGGCGTCCACGTCGGCGATCTTGCCGGTGCGGATCTGATCGCGGATGGTGCGCTTCAACTCTTCGCGCGCCCGCCGCAGGAAACGCTGCCGGTTGCCGAGGCTTTTGTCCTTCGGGTTCAGTCGGCGATCGATGAAGATCGGCATATGTTACCCCGGGCTGGCTTCAACCCGCCTTGTTCACCCGCATGTACCAGTCCACCAGCCGGCGGACCTGGCGCTCGGTGTAGCCGCGCTGGATCATCCGCTGCACGAATTCGGTATGCCGCTTCTCCGTCACGCTGTCCTGCTTGGAGCCGAAGCTGATCACCGGCAGCAGATCTTCGACCTGCCCGAACATCCGCTTCTCGATGACTTCGCGCAGCTTTTCGTAGCTTGTCCATGATGGGTTGCGGCCATGGTTTCTGGCCCGCGCGCGCAGCGTGAACTTCACCACTTCGTTGCGGAAGTCCTTGGGATTGGCGATGCCGGCCGGCTTTTCGACCTGCGACAGTTCGTTGTCCAGAACCTCGCGATTGAGGATCTGGCCGGTATCGGTATCCTTGTAGTCCTGATCCTCGATCCAGGCATCGGCATAGGCGATGTAGCGGTCGAACAGGTTCTGGCCGTATTCGCTATAGGATTCCAGATAAGCCTTCTGGATCTCGTGGCCGATGAACTCGGCATAACGGGTCGCCAGCTCCGACTTTATGAAATCGAGATAGTCCGCCTCTGTTTCCTTCGGGAACTGCTCGCGCTTGATCGCCTCTTCCAGGATGTACATCAGATGCACCGGATCGGCGGCCACCTCTTCGGTGTCGTAGTTGAAGGTCTGCGACAGGATCTTGAAGGCGAAGCGGGTGCTGACGCCGGTCATGCCTTCATCGACACCGGCCGCGTTTCGGTACTCCTGGACCGACTTCGCCTTGGGATCGGTTTCCTTGAGGTTCTCGCCGTCATAGACGCGCATCTTGGTGTAGAGCGGCGAATTATCGTGTTCGGCCAGGCGGGTCGAAACGGTGAACCGGCTGAGGATATCGAGCACTTCCGGAGCGCAGGGGCTGGAGGCCAATTCGCTTTCGCGCAACAGCTTCTCGTAGATCTGCCGCTCTTCGGTGACCCGCAGGCAATACGGCACCTTGACCACCAGGATACGGTCGAGGAACGCCTCGTTGTTCTTGTTGTTCTTGAACTGCAGCCATTCCGATTCGTTGGAATGGGCAACGATGATGCCCTGATAGGGGAAAGCGCCGAAATTCTCGGTGCCGTTGTAGCTGCCTTCCTGGGTCGCGGTCAGCAGCGGATGCAGCACCTTGATCGGCGCCTTGAACATCTCGACGAATTCGAGCAGTCCTTGCGTGGTCCGGTTCAGGCCGCCGCTATAGGAATAGGCATCCGGATCCGACTGGCTGAAGTTTTCCAGCTGCCTGATGTCGACCTTGCCGACCAGGGCCGAAACGTCCTGGTTGTTCTCATCGCCCGGCTCGGTCTTGGCGATGCCGATCTGGCGAAGCCTGGACGGCATCAGCTTGACGACGCTGAATTTGGAGATGTCGCCGGACAATTCGTCGAGGCGCTTGGCCGCCCAGGGCGAGATCAGGCCGTTCAGCCGCCGCCGGGCGATGCCGTATTTGTCCTCCAAAAGGTCGCCCATGCGGTCGGGGTCGAACAGCCCGAGCGGCGATTCGAACACCGGGCTGACCTGGCCGCCGACCTTCAGCGTATAGATCGGACGCTGCTCCATCAGCCTTTTCAGCTGCTCCGCAAGCGAGGACTTGCCGCCGCCGACCGGGCCGAGGAGATAGAGTATCTGCTTGCGTTCCTCGAGCCCTTGCGAGGCATAGCGGAAATAACCGGCGATACGCTCGATCGTATCCTCCATGCCGTAAAAGTCGGCGAAGGTCGGATAGATCTTGATCGTCCGGTTCGAAAAAATACGGCCAAGCCGCTCGTCCTTGCTGGTATCGACAAAGGTCGGCTCGCCAATCGCCTCGACCATCCGCTCGGGCGCCGAGGCGTACATCGACTTGTCCTCGCGGCAGGCAAGCAGATATTGCTGGAGGCTTATCTCCTCCTGCGCCGCATTCTTGTAAACCTCGGAAAACAGATCGAAGACGTCGGATTGATTCTCACGCATGGTATTCCTAGCCCCGGAGCCGGTGTGGCTGCACGTTTGTCTCTTGAACAACCAAATGTCGGAAAGCCCTTGTGGTTCCCTTCACTTTGCAGAGAGTGCCTGTGACCGAATGATAAGACTCTAGATAAGGGCATCCTGAGTGCAGACAAGGCGTGGAACGCCCCGCTCGAAGCATTAAATCCTGAATCGCGCCACGCCGTGCGGGCGACCTCCGATAAGACGGAGGAACGGTTCTGGTCCTTCCCGGTTGTGAAGGAAAGGAGACGGTTCGATGTTTGAGACTAGTTTGTGGTTGCTCGTTGTTGCAGGCGGTCCACTGCTGCTGGCAATCCTGATCGCCTACGCCCTGCTCACGCAGCGCCGTCGCGGCCCGGCGGAGCGCAGGGAAAGCGACCGCGCCACCGAGCGCCTGTACCAGGAAAAGAAGGACTGACCGACAGGATCGCAGCTCAGCTGCCGGCAACCGCCAGCCCGGCCACTTTTTCGGCGCGCAGCAGCATGCCGAACAGGTCACGCGGTTCATCGGGATCGGCCAGAAGGTCTAGTTCCTCGTAAAGGCCGGTCCGCTGAAGCTGATCGCGGACGTAGCGCAGCGCGGAAAAATCCTCGATCGCAAAGCCGACGGAATCAAACAGCGTGATCTGTCCGGCGTCCGTCCGGCCTGCTGCCTTTCCTGTCATCACCTGCCACAATTCGGTGATCGGATGGTCCGCATCGAGCTGCTGGCTCTCGCCTTCGATGCGCGTCTGCGGCGGATACTCGACGAAAATATTCGAGCGCAGCAGAATGTCGCGATGCAGCTCGGTCTTGCCCGGGCAGTCGCCGCCGACCGCGTTGATGTGCACGCCGGACCCGACCATGTTGTCGGTCAGGATTGTTGCCGACCGCTTGTCGGCGGTCACCGTGGTGATGATCTCTGCACCTTCGACGGCCTCCTGCGCCGACGCGCAGAGCTTGATGTCGAAACCCATGCCGGCAAGGTTCTTCATGCATTTGGTCGAGGCCGCCGGGTCGATATCGTAGAGGCGCAGCCTGTCGACGCCAAGCAGCGCCTTGAACGCAATCGCCTGGAATTCCGATTGCGCGCCATTGCCGATGATCGCCATGCACCGGGCGGCCTCGGGAGCGAGGTATTTCGCCGCGACGGCCGAGCTTGCGGCGGTTCTGAGCGCCGTCAGGATGGTCATTTCCGAAAGCAGCATCGGATAGCCGTTGCCGACATCGGCAAGCACGCCGAAAGCGGTCACGGTCTGGCGGCCGTCACGCGTGTTCTTCGGATGCCCGTTGACGTATTTGAAGCCGTAAAGCTGCCCGTCGCTGGTCGGCATCAGCTCGATGACGCCGTCAATGCTGTGCGAGGCGACGCGCGGCGTCTTGTCGAACAGCTCCCAACGCGTGAAATCCTCTTCGATATAGGCGGCAAGCTCGACCAGAAAGCGCTCGATGCCGATGGCAAGCACCAGCTTCATCATGCGGTCGACGCTGACGAAGGGAACGATGTTCAAATTGACCGTCATGGCTCAGAACCCCCTCGTTGGGCGATCCATGATCCGCCGGCCCATCAAGCTTGCGGTCAGGTCGACCAAAAGCGTGGCGGTGCGGCCGCGTTCGTCGAGAAAAGGGTTGAGCTCGACCAGATCGAGACTGGTGACGAGGCCGCTGTCATGCAGCATTTCCATCGCCAGATGCGCCTCGCGGAAGGTGGCGCCGCCTGGGACGGTGGTGCCGACCGCCGGGGCGATCGACGGGTCGAGAAAATCGACGTCGAGGCTGACGTGGAGCATGCCGTTGGCGGCGCTCACCCGTTCGAGAAAGGCGCGAAGCAGTTGCGCGATGCCGTGCTCGTCGATCGAACGCATGTCGTGGACCGTCACGCCGGCTCTGCGCAATGCATCCCTTTCCGCCAGGTCCACGCTGCGGATCCCCAGCGCGCATATGCGAGCCGGCTCCACCTGCGCTGCAAGGCGGGGGAAATAGCCCTCGAAGCCGGGCTGCCCGCTGGCATAAGCCAGCGGCACACCATGCAAATTGCCGCTGGTCGTCGTGTCGAGCGTATGAAAATCGGGGTGCGCATCGAGCCACAGCACGAAGAGCGGCGGGGCGGGGGTCGCCGCCCCGCGGGGCGTGGCGGCGGGCGGGGCGGCGGGAATGGGGTGGTGGCCGCCGCGCAAGATCGGCCGCGCCTCGGCGCGCGCGGCGGAGGGCGGGTGGGTGATTTGGGG
>NZ_JAMYPQ010000013.1:0-179468 GCF_040320455.1 Mesorhizobium sp. M0698
TCACCACCGTGCCATGGCCGCTCGCCCCTCAGAGCAGGCGCCGTTCTCTCTCCAAAACTTTTTGCAGAACCTTCAGCACACTATCCGACTGACGTCCGCCCGGGCCTAAATGGCCGCTTTGCGCCTAATGTCGGCCGTTAAAGTTAGTTGTGCCACCGCCTTACAGCGGACATCACCGGCGACCGCGCTTGAGGGCGTAGTTGCGCCAGGAGCGGTCATTCGATGTTCTGCCGTTGAACGGCTTCATTCGCCAGTTTAGCGGAAATTGGGCGACAGCATGGTTGCCTCAACAGGGAAGTTCGAAACCCTCTTGGTCCGCGAATCCCGCTGATTGCACGCTGCGGTGCGATATTCTGCAAGATAGCCACCCAACCAACGCCGATAGCCGCATTGCTCTCGACAAGAGCACTCCTGCCGCAGACCACCTAGCTGGCAGACACTTGGCTGATCCCGGCATCGACCCAGGCACGCGTCTGCTCAAGCACTTCATCCGAGAGCGCGGGATCGTCGATCGCCCGGGCGAGGATTACTGCCCCCACCATCGCTGCCCAGCTTCCGATCGCCGCGCGGCGTCTGTCTGCCGGATCCAACTCCGGGAGCGCCTTGCCGATACGGTCGATCTGCGATCGTAGGCCTTCCGTCATGGCCGAGCGTGCAGCCGGGGTCTGATGGCGGATGGCTGCGGCAAGGCCCGCCGTCGGGCAACCGCCGGCGCAGTTGTCGCGATGCCGGGGCGAAAGATAGGAACCTACATAAGCGCGAAGATCGCCCCCTCCGCCTGAGTCCGCGGCGAGGACGTGGGCAAGGGTCTGCGCGATCAGGTCGTCCTTCGAACTGAAATGGCCATAGAAGCCGCCATGGGTGAGCCCGGCGGCCTTCATCACTTCCGCCACGCTGACCGCGTCGAACCCCTTCTCGCGAAACAGCCGGCTGGCCGCATCCAATATCCGGTGACGGTTCTCCGCCATCTGCTCTCGACTGACCTTCATTTCAAAATTCTCCGTCGGCCCCGTTGACATGTACATGATGCCCATCATATTTAGCCGCAATCATGATGATCGTCATGAATATAGGTTCCATCAGAGAAAAGAGCAATGCCATGACCACCATTCCATCAGTCCTCATCACCGGCGCCTCCACGGGCATCGGAGCTTCCTATGCCGAACGGTTCGCCCGCCGCGGACACGACCTCGTGCTGGTTGCCCGTGACGTGGCACGAATGGAGGCACTGGGAGCCCGGCTCCGTCAGGAAACTGGCGTTGCGATCGACATCGTCCAGGCTGATCTTACGCAGCCTGCCGAGCTTGCAACGGTAGAGACGAGGCTGCGCGATGACGCCCGCATCGGGATTCTCGTCAACAATGCCGGAACAGCCATCGGCGGAAGCTTCATCGAGCAGAGTACCAATGACGTCGCCCGGCTCGTTGCGCTCAACACGACCGCGCTTCTGCGACTTGCCAGCGCCATCGCCCCGCGACTTGCGAAGGCGGGTGCAGGGGCGATCGTCAACATCGGTTCCGTGGTCGGGCTGGCGCCGGAGTTCGGCATGACGGTCTACGGCGCAACCAAAGCCTTCGTGCTGTTTCTGTCGCAGGGGCTCAGCCTCGAGCTTGAGCCGAAGGGCGTCTACGTCCAAGCCGTGCTGCCCGCCACGACGCGAACCGAGATCTGGGGCCACGTCGGCGCCGACATCAACACGCTCTCCAACGTGATGGAGGTGGACGATCTGGTTGACGCGGCGCTGGTCGGCTTCGACCGCCGCGAACCGGTGACCATCCCGCCACTCCCCGATGCCGGTCAGTGGGACGCGCTTCAGGCCGCGCGCCAGGCCATGCTTCCGAACTATCGGAACGAACATCCCGCCGAGCGGTACCGCAAGGTCGCCTGAGCACCAACGAATCCATTTGATAACGACCTCGTCGCGGCGGGGACAAACAAGGTGACCTATGACCAACAAAGCACTTTTTGAGCCTTATTCTCTCGGCTCGCTGACGCTCTCCAATCGTATCGTCATGGCGCCCCTCACGCGCAATCGCGCTGGCCCGGGCTTCGTTCCGGGTGATCTTGCCGCCGAGTATTACGGCCAGCGGGCCTCCGCCGGCCTGCTGATCTCCGAGGCCACGCAGATCTCGCGGCAGGGACAAGGTTACCAGGACACGCCCGGCATCTATTCTCAGGCTCAGATCGACGGCTGGCGAAAGGTCACGACCGCGGTGCACGCCAAGGACGCGCGGATTTTCCTGCAGCTCTGGCACGTCGGCCGCGTCTCGCACGTCGATCTGCAGGAGAACGGCGCCGCGCCCGTCGCGCCCTCGGCAATCCGGGCCGCGACCAAGACGTTCGTGAACAACGGCTTTGTCGAGGTTTCGGAGCCCCGCGCGCTGGCGCTCGACGAGCTTGCGGGGATCGTCAACGATTTCCGGCAAGCAGCGGCGAACGCCATTGAGGCCGGCTTCGATGGCGTCGAGATTCATGGCGCCAACGGCTATCTGCTGGACCAGTTCGCCAAGGACGGTGCCAATGTCCGCACGGATGCTTATGGCGGATCGGTCGAGAACCGCGCCCGGCTGATGCTGGAGGTTGCGACTGCGGTGGTCGAGGAGATCGGCGCAGAGCGCACCGGCATTCGGATTTCGCCCGTCTCGCCCGCCAACGGCGTCTCGAGCAGCGCCCCCCAGGCGCAGTTCGACTATATCGTCGATCAACTCGATGCTTTGGGCATCGTCTATATCCATGTCGTCGAGGGCGCCACGGGCGGATCGCGCGATGTCGCGCCGTTCGACTTCGGATCGCTCCGCCGGCGCTTCAACAATACCTATATCGCCAATAACGGCTATGACCTCGAACTCGCGGCGTCGCGGCTCGCTGAGGGCAAGGCGGACCTCTTCGCCTTCGGGCGCCCGTTCATCGCCAATCCCGACCTTGTGGAACGGCTGAAGACGCGCACGCCGCTGACGGAGTTCAACTCGGCGACGCTCTATGGCGGCGGCTCCGCTGGCTATACCGACTATCCCGCGATCGCCGCCTCAAGCCGCCCATGAGCTATCGGAGGGCGGCGCCTGCGAGGCA
Source organism: Mesorhizobium sp. M0698 (assembly GCF_040320455.1). Classification (NCBI taxonomy): domain Bacteria; kingdom Pseudomonadati; phylum Pseudomonadota; class Alphaproteobacteria; order Hyphomicrobiales; family Phyllobacteriaceae; genus Mesorhizobium; species Mesorhizobium sp. M0698. The sequence continues at coordinate 3,070 of NZ_JAMYPQ010000013.1, forward strand.
GCCATCCCACGTGACAGCAGCGCCTCAGGGCATCTCTCTGGCGCTCCGCTCGAACTGGTGTCCAAACCCAGGGATTCAGGAGGGCCATGGAGGGCTATAGCATAGACGTTAGCTCCTCTGGTCCGCCCAGGACCAGCCAGGCGAGATTCGTAGCACGTCGTACGTTCGCTTTACAGGCGCAAGCGGACCCGTTCACCGTGATTTCGACTGTCGTGAATGGGTCAGATCGCGTCGATGCATGGGGGCGCCTGAACGTCCGCTTCTCACATTCCAAGCCGCCAAGCCGCAAGTCCGCTTCCGGCCCCGAACAAGACGTTCATCGAAGCGCCGCAGAACGTCCGCTATTTGCGCTACCTGCTCGTTCCGATCGATGAGACGAATGGCATCTCGGCCATTCTCGGGAGCTAGCTGATTAACCTCGGCGGTGATTCCGAACCGAAGGTCAGCGCCGCAAGATGAAACCGGTTTCGGAAAAGATCTAACAGGAAGTGCCGGGCCCTGGTCAGACCGGCCGCACCAGAACGTGTTTCTTCTTGCCGAGCGACAGTTTCGCGACGTTTTCCGGGCCAAGGTCCTGCAGCGTCACCATCCTGCGATCGTCGGAAACTGGCTGGTCGTTGAGGCGCACGGCGCCGCCCTGGATATGCCGCCGTGCCTCGCCGTTGGACCCAGCCAGCCCGGCGGTGACGAACAGCGACAATATGCCGACGCCGGCTTCAAGATCGGCCCTGCCCACCTCGACGGTTGGCAGTGTTTCGGCGAGCGCCCCTTCTTCGAACGTCTTACGCGCCGTTTCGCTGGCCTCCTCTGCCGCCTCGCGGCCATGCAGCATGGCGGTGATTTCGGTGGCGAGGATCTTCTTGGCTTCATTGATCTCCGAGCCGCCGAGCCGTTCGAGGCGTGCGACCTCGGCGAGTGGCAGGGTCGTGTAGAGCTTCAGGAAGCGGCCGACATCGGCATCCTCGGTGTTGCGCCAGTATTGCCAGAACTCGTACGGGCTCAGCATCTCCGCATCGAGCCAGACCGCGCCCGAGGCCGACTTGCCCATCTTGGCGCCGGAGGAGGTCGTGAGCAGCGGCGTCGTCAGCGCATAAAGCTGCGCGCCTTCCATGCGATGGCCGAGATCGATGCCGTTGACGATGTTGCCCCACTGGTCGGAGCCGCCCATCTGCAGCCGGCAGCCGAGGCGTTTGTAGAGCTCGACGAAGTCGTAGGCCTGCAGGATCATGTAGTTGAATTCGAGGAACGACAGCGACTGCTCGCGATCCAGCCGGAGCTTGACCGAATCGAAGGCCAGCATGCGGTTGACCGAAAAATGCCGGCCGACATCGCGCAGGAAATTGACGTAGTTGATGTCCATCAGCCAGTCGGCATTGTTGATCATGACGGCGTCGTTGGGGCCGCTGCCAAATTTGAGGTAGGGTGTGAAGTTGCGGCGGATGCCGGCGAGATTGTCCTCGATGTCCTGCGGCGTCAAAAGCTTGCGCGCCTCGTCCTTGAACGACGGATCGCCGATCATCGAGGTGCCGCCGCCCATCAGCGCGATCGGCCGGTGGCCGGTCTGCTGCAGCCAGTAAAGCATCATGATCTGGATCAGCGACCCGGCATGTAGGCTTCTGGCGGTGGCGTCGAAGCCGATATAGGCGCTCACCGTTTCCGTGGCGAAAAGCTGGTCGAGGGCGGCATCGTCCGAGGTCTGGTGGATGAAACCGCGCTCGCTCATCGTGCGCAGGAAATCGGATTTGAAGGCGGACATTTTCTTTCCCGAAAGGCTTCCGGCCGAATGCGGCTCGGCTATGCATGAAGGCGGGCGTTTAGCACTCAAGCGCGATCAGCAAAAGTGGAATCCGGTTTTGCGACACCCTCTTGCCTTCTCCCCTTGTGGGAGAAGGTGGATTGGCGCGCAGCGCCAAGACGGTTGAGGGGTGTTGGACGGAGTGCCGTCGTTGCCAAGCTGGAACACCCCTCATCCGACCGCGCTTCGCGCGGCCACCTTCTCCCACAAGGGGAGAAGGGAGAACCCCAAGCGTGCAGCCTGCTTGCGTCATTGTTTCGGCTGGCGTAATGAGGCGCCGCCAACGGGTCTCATCCGCTGGACCGCACGGCATCGATCGAATGCCATATCCTATGACAGAGTCGAGATGCCGGAGATATCCATCGTCATTCCTTGCCGGAACGAGGCGGCGAACCTGCCGCTTCTGCTCGACGAGATCGGCGCCGCGATGGCCGGGCGCGACTTCGAGGTCATCGTCGTCGACGATGGCTCGACCGACGACACGCCTTCGGTGCTTGCCGCACAAGCAGCGCTTCGCCGGTTTCCGCTGCGCCATCTCAGGCATCAGAAATCCGCTGGCCAGTCGCTCTCGGTGCGTTCGGGCGCCTGGGCGGCGCGCGGCGATATCGTCGCCACCATCGACGGCGACGGCCAGAACGACCCCGGTTATATCCCAGTGTTGATAGACGCGCTGCGGCAGGCTGGTCCCGATGTCGGGGCCGCGCAGGGACAGCGTCTGAAGCGCCGCGACAGCAAGATCAAGCAGCTGGCGTCGCGTTTCGCCAACGGGCTGAGAAAGGCCATCCTGCACGACGAGACGCGGGATACCGGCTGCGGCCTCAAGGCGATCCATACCGACATTTTGAGGAAATTGCCGTTCTTCGACGGCACCCACCGCTTTGTTCCGGCGCTGGTCATCCAGGAGGGCTACCGCGTCGTCCATTGCGACGTCGTCGATCGCTCCCGCCGTCACGGCAAATCGAATTACGGCATCTTCGATCGCGGCCTGCAGGGCGTGCTTGATCTTGCCGGCGTCTGGTGGCTGCGCCGCAGGCGCCGCAGAATGCCCAAAGTAGAGGAAATCAGGCATGGGTAACGTGCTTCAGGAATTGGCGACCTGGCTTCACGATGTTTTCGTCAAGCAATTCGATGCCTGGGTTCTGCTTGGCTTCGTCGCCCAGTTCTTCTTCACCATGCGCTTTCTGGTGCAGTGGGTGGCGTCGGAAAAGGCCAAGCGCAGCGTCGTGCCGATCGCCTTCTGGTTCTTTTCGCTGTTCGGCGGCGGCCTGCTGCTGATCTACGCCATCCAGCGTCAGGATCCGGTGTTCATCGCCGGCCAGGCCATGGGCCTGTTGATCTATATCCGCAATCTCTGGCTGATCGCCAACGAGCGCAAGGCGGCGATGACGAAGGTCGATTGAGCCCTCGACCGGCCTGAAACCGGTCGAGCAAGCACTCCAGATTACTTGCCGTCCAGCCCGCCGTAGGACCTTACCAGCCGGACCATGTCGGCCGAGTTGGCAGTCTCGCTCTCGAGCCCCTCGGCGACACCGACGCGGTCGGCGGCCGGGCGGTTCTGGCTGACTTTCCATTTGCCGCTGATTTCGGTGATTTCGATCTCCAGGCCGACGATGCCTTTGATCTGCGACTGGATGAAGGGTGCCGGCGCGTCGGTCACCGCCCACGGCGCCGAGCGGCTGCCCTCCTGCGACATCGTCAGATCGGAAATCTGCTCGGCCAGCCAATCCTGGTCTTCGATCACCGTGACGATGCCGTGCACCTGGACGATGGCGTAGTTCCAGGTCGGTACCACCTTGCCGGTTTCGCGCTTGGTCTCGTACCAGGACGGCGTCACATAGGCATCGGCGCCCTGGAAGACGACCAGCACCCGCGACAGGGGATTGTCGGCCAAAAGCCGCCATTGCGGATTGGCCTTGGCCAAATGGGCGCGCAGCCTGCCGTTCGGTGGCACATCCGCGTCTAGAAGAAAGGGAATTGCGTTGGCGATCGGCCCCTCGGCGCCGTTCGAGACCAGCAGGCCAAGCGGATGCGACCGGATCAGCCCGTGCAGGACGTCCTGCCGGGTTTCCTGGAAGTGAGGCGGTTGGTACATCGCCGACTATCTCAGCCGCTTCGGCCGTGGGTCGGACAATTCCCCGGCCAGCCGGCGATCCAGATAGTCCGCGCATTCCTCGATCAGAAGCTCCGCATGGTTGGCAAAGAAATGGTTGGCGCCAGGCAAGGTCTTCTGGGTGATGGTAATGCCCTTTTGCGTGTGCAGCTTGTCGACCAGCCCCTGCACGTCCTTGGGTGGCGCGACCTTGTCGGCGTCGCCGTGGATGATCAGGCCGGACGACGGGCATGGCGCCAGGAACGAGAAATCATAGGTATTGGGCTGCGGCGCGACCGAGATGAAGCCCTCGATCTCCGGCCGGCGCATCAGAAGCTGCATGCCGATCCACGAGCCGAACGAATAGCCGGCAACCCAGCAGCTCTTGGAATCCGGATGCAGCGACTGCACCCAGTCGAGCGCCGCGGCGGCGTCGGACAATTCGCCGGTGCCGTGGTCGAACTCGCCCTGGCTGCGGCCGATGCCGCGGAAATTGAAGCGCAGCGTGGTGAAATTGCGCTTCTGGAACATGTAGAAGAGGTCGTAGACGATCTTGTTGTTCATCGTCCCGCCAAACTGGGGGTGAGGGTGCAGGACGATGGCAATCGGCGCGCTCTTTTCCTTCGAGGGCTGATAGCGACCCTCCAGACGGCCGGCCGGACCGGTGAAAATGACCTCAGGCATGAAATACTCCACTTGGTATAAATTTGCGCGGCGCCCGGAACAACTCTTCCTCTGGCCCCAGTCTTCCCTAGGCCCCAGTCTTCCCTAGGCCTTGACGCAGGGCGAGCGTCTTTCTAGAAGCTAGTTTAGAATTGTTCAAAACTGGGCGGCCAAAAATTGTGGCTCGGCCACCCGCGCCGCAAGCCGCGTAAATAGGACGTCTTGCCTTGCAATTTCAAGGAAATAACGCGCTATCTTCGCGGAACGGCTTTTGAAGGGACCAGTTGGACGGAAATGGCCGGAGCACGCGCCTATCTCGACTACAACGCCAGCGTGCCGCTGCTTGCCGCCGCGCGCGCGGCCGTGGTCGCTGCGCTCGACGTCGCCGCCAACCCGTCCTCGGTCCATGCCGAGGGCCGCGCTGCACGGCGGCTGATCGAGGATGCCAGGCGCGACGTGGCGCGACTGGTCAGCGCCAAAGCCGAGCATGTCGTATTCACCTCCGGCGCGACGGAAGCGGCCTCGACGCTGCTGACGCCGGACTGGCAGATGGGGCGCGGTGCTGTCCGTATGAGCCGGCTCTATGTGTCCGAGGCCGATCATCCTTGCCTGCTGAACGGCGGGCGCTTCCCAGCGGCGCAGGTGACACGGATCGGCGTCGACGCCGACGGCGTCGTCAGGCTCGACGTTTTGGCCGAGGCTCTCGTCCAGCATGACAAGGCCGAAGGCTTGCCGCTGGTGGCCGTCCACGCTGCCAACAATGAGACCGGCGTGATCCAGCCGGTTGGCCGCATTGCCGAAATCGTCAAGGCGGCGGGTGGCATCCTGGTTGTCGATGCCGTGCAGGCGGCCGGCCGCATTCCGCTCGATATGTCAGCGGGTTACGCAGACTATCTGATTCTCTCGTCGCACAAGATCGGCGGACCCAAGGGCGTCGGCGCCATGGTCGCGGCGTCGGACCTGATGATGCCAAGACCGCTGGTCAGCGGCGGTGGCCAGGAAAAAGGCCATCGCGGCGGCACCGAAAACCTGGCGGCGATTGCCGGGTTTGGCGCGGCGGCGCGCGAGGCGGCTGCCGGCTTGCAAACGATCGAAACGGTGCGGCAGCGTCGCGACGAAATCGAGGCGATCGTGAAAACGCTTGTTCCGGACGCCGAAATCTTCGGGATCGGCGCGCCAAGGCTTGCCAATACGACATTCTTCGCTATTGCCGGCATCAAGGCCGAGACGGCGCAGATTGCCTTCGACCTGGCCGGTGTGGCGCTGTCGGCTGGATCGGCCTGTTCGTCGGGCAAAGTAGGGCCGAGTCACGTGCTGAAAGCCATGGGTTATGGTGACGGCCTCGGCGCGTTGCGCGTGTCCGTCGGCCACGCGACCAGCGCTGAAGATATCGAGCTGTTCCGTTCGGCGCTGGCGACGATCGTCGCGCGCCAAGCCGGTAAGGAAAAGGCAAGCAGGGAACGAGCCGCCTGAGCGCGGCAGACGAAATGTAGGGCCTTGCGGCCTGGTAGAGCCGTGCGTTCGCATTTGGCCGGGTGAATTTCCGGCATGAACGCACTATATGAAACTTACGCCGCCTCCGGTGCCTGATGGGTGCTCGTTTGCGGTGCCATAGTTTGAAAACTGCCGGGCCTTGACCCCGGCGTGGATGGAGAACGCTGATGCCTGCTGTGCAGGAGACGATCGATCGAGTTCGAAAGATCGATGTCGACCAGTATAAATACGGATTCCAGACCGAAATCGCGATGGACAAGGCCCCCAAGGGCCTGAGCGAAGACATTATCCGCTTCATTTCGGCGAAGAAGGACGAGCCGTCCTGGATGCTGGAATGGCGCCTGGAAGCCTATCGCCGCTGGCTGACGCTGGACGAGCCGAAATGGGCGCGCGTCCACTATCCCAAAATCGATTTCCAGGACCTCCACTATTACGCCGCGCCCAAGAGCACGCCCGGGCCGACTTCGCTCAGCGAGGTCGATCCCGAACTGCTGAAGGTCTATGAGAAGCTCGGCATTCCGCTCAGGGAACAGGAAATCCTCGCCGGCGTGCAGAAGACCGATGCGTCGGAGCTCGAGGAAGCCAGCGACAACGTCTACAAGTCGGGCCGCGTCGCCGTCGATGCGGTGTTCGATTCCGTCTCTGTCGTCACCACTTTCAAGAAGGAACTGGCGCAGGCCGGCGTCATCTTCTGCTCGATCTCGGAAGCCATCCGCGAGCATCCGGAACTGGTGAAGAAATATCTCGGTTCTGTCGTGCCGACCTCCGACAATTTCTACGCAACGCTGAATTCGGCCGTGTTCACCGACGGTTCGTTCGTCTTCGTGCCCAAGGGCGTGCGCTGCCCGATGGAACTGTCGACCTATTTCCGCATGAACGAGAAGAACACCGGCCAGTTCGAGCGCACGCTGATCATCGCCGAGGAGGGGGCTTACGTCTCCTATCTCGAAGGCTGCACGGCGCCGCAGCGCGACGAGAATCAGCTTCATGCCGCGGTGGTCGAGCTGATCGCGCTCGACGATGCCGAGATCAAATATTCGACGGTGCAGAACTGGTATCCCGGCGACGCCGAAGGCAAGGGCGGCATCTACAATTTCGTCACCAAGCGCGGCGACTGCCGCGGCCATCGCTCGAAGATTTCGTGGACGCAGGTCGAGACCGGTTCGGCCATCACCTGGAAATATCCGAGCTGCATCCTGCGCGGCGACGATTCCAGCGGCGAGTTCTATTCGATTGCCGTGTCGAACGGTTATCAGCAGGTCGACAGCGGCACCAAGATGATCCATCTCGGCAGGAACACGTCGAGCCGCATCATCTCCAAGGGCATTGCCGCCGGCTTCTCGCAGAACACCTATCGCGGCCAGGTCTCGGCGCACCGCAAGGCGACCAACGCCCGCAACTTCACCAATTGCGATTCCCTGCTGATCGGCGATCAGTGCGGCGCACACACCGTGCCCTACATGGAAGCCAAGAATTCGACCGCGCAGTTCGAGCACGAGGCCACCACCTCGAAGATTTCCGAGGACCAGAAGTTCTATGTCATGCAGCGCGGCATTCCGGAAGAAGAGGCGATCGCGCTGATCGTCAACGGCTTCGTCAAGGACGTCATCCAGCAACTGCCGATGGAGTTCGCGGTCGAGGCGCAGAAACTGATCGGGATCAGCCTCGAGGGGAGCGTTGGGTGAGTGACGATGAGGCAGAGGACGGTCCGCCGTTGGTCGCACGCGTTCACCAGTTTGACAGGCATTCTGGTGAGCTACCCGACAACTATCGGGCCGACCTCGATGAGCAGATTTGCGGAGAATTGGCAACGTCGCTCGGGAACTACCTTCGAAGCTTTGCTGCCGAAAGGAAAGTTGTCGTCAGGATCGAAGTCGAAGCCAACCGAATTAGCGCTGGGCGCGAAGACGGCACGGAGTTGATGATCACCGTCTACGGCCCTGAGATTTTTGAAATCACCAGGTGGCCGAATCCCGCCGACGCCGTCGAGGACGGAAGTATGCGATTTGACTTGGCACCTGAACTTGAAAGCGACGTCGCCGTTGCCCTAGCTCGGCGATATGTAGTTAACGGAACGATAGAGCAAGAGAATGCTTGAAATCAGAAACCTCCATGCCCGTATCGTCGACGACGGCACCGAGATCATTCGCGGCCTGAATCTTTCGGTGAAGGCCGGTGAGGTCGCCGCCATCATGGGGCCGAACGGCTCGGGAAAATCGACGCTGTCCTATATCCTTGCCGGGCGCGAGGATTATGAGGTCACCGAGGGCGATATCCTCTACAACGGCCAGTCGATCCTCGAAATGGATCCGGCCGAGCGCGCCACCGCCGGCATCTTTCTCGCCTTCCAGTATCCGATGGAGATACCGGGCGTGGCGACGATGGAATTCCTGAAAGTGGCGATGAACGAGCAGCGCAAGGCGCGCGGCCAGGAACCGCTGAAGATCCCGGAATTTCTCAAGCGCGTGAAGGAAGCGGCGGCCTCGCTCAACATGGACATGGCGATGCTGAAGCGGCCGCTCAATGTCGGCTTCTCCGGCGGCGAGAAGAAGCGTGCCGAGATCCTGCAGATGAAGCTGCTCGAGCCAAAGCTCTGCGTGCTCGACGAGACCGATTCCGGTCTCGATATCGACGCGCTGAAGATCGTCGCGGACGGCGTCAACACGCTGCGCTCGCCGGACCGGGCCATCGTCGTCATCACCCATTACCAGCGCCTGCTCCAATACATCGTGCCGGATACGGTGCACGTGCTCTACAGGGGTCAGGTGATCAAGTCGGGCGACAAGTCGCTGGCGCTCGACCTCGAGGCCAATGGCTATGCCGGCGTGATCGGGCAAGCCGCGTGAGATGCCAGCAGGCCCGGAAGGCAAGCCAAATAAGGCGATACTGATGAATATGCACACGACACCCCAGCGAACATTGGCCGAAACGGCGCTGATCGACGCCTTTGGCGAGCGGCTGTCGCTGCTGCCCGGCGACGGCGCGGTGATGCTGAAGCGCGACGACGCCATCGAGGCGATCAAGGGCGGCCTGCCGACGCGGCGCGTCGAATCCTGGCATTATACGGACCTGCGCCGGCTGCTGACTTCGGTGCCGGACTTCGATCCGGCAGCGGTCGCGAAAGCCATTGCGCCGATCGTCGAAGGCTCCAGCGTTTTACCGGTGCTGAACGGCGTTTCGAGCGCGAAATGGGCTGTTGTCGAGGGCGTCACGGTACAGCGCCTATCGGAGAAGCTGACCGACGGCAGCATCGCCCCGGGGCTGGATTCCTATGGCAGCGACGATGCCATCGGCGCGCTCAACACCGCCTTTGTCGCCGACGGCTATTTCGTCGACATCGCCGACGGTGCCCAACTGGACAAGCCGGTCGAAATGCAGAATTTGCAGGCCGGTGGACAGACGCATGTACGCTTGGCCGTCCGCGTCGGTGCCCGCGCCAACGCTGTTATCGTCGAACGCCAGGCGGGCGAGGGGGCGGCGCTGGTCAGCGCGGTGAGCCAGCTTGTGCTTGGCGAGGGCGCCGAGGTGACATGGCTCATCGTGCAGGAGCAGCCGGATACGGCGACGCACCTTGCCCAGTTCAAGGCGCATCTCGGCAAGAATTCGAAGCTGACGCTGTTCGTCATGAATGCCGGCGGCAAGCTGGTGCGCCAGGAGGTCGTCGTGAAGACGACCGGCGAGGGCGCCGAATTCACCCTGCGCGGCATCAATCTGCTCGCCGGCGACACCCATACCGACGTCACCATGGTGCTCGACCACGCCGTGCCGCATACGGCCTCGACTGAAGTCATCCGCAATGTGGTGACCGGCAGAGCGCGCGGCGTCTTCCAGGGCCGCATCAACGTCCATCAATATGCCCAGAAGACCAACGCCAAGATGGCCTGCAACACGCTGCTTCTGTCGGACGACGGCGAGTTCTCGACCAAGCCGGAGCTTGAAATCTTCGCCGACGACGTCGTCTGCGGCCATGGCGCGACCGTCACCGAGATCGACCACAATCATTTGTTCTACCTGATGGCGCGCGGCATCGACGAGAAGACCGCGCGCGGCTTGCTGGTCAAGGCCTTCGTCGCCGAGGTGATCGAGGAACTGGACGACGAGGCCATCGTCGAGGCGCTGGAACGTCGGCTCGACGATTGGTTTTTGACGCACGGGTAGAGGTGACTGAGGGGTTGGTGCCAATACCCCTCATCCGTCGCCTTCGGCGCCACCTTCTCCCACAAGGGGAGAAGGAGAGGCGCTCTTCCTTCTCCCCTTGTGGGAGAAGGTGGCCGAGCGAAGCTCGGTCGGATGAGGGGTGCTGGACGGAATGAGGCGGTGCCTCGAGAGAGTTGTGATGGACCAGAAAGTCGAAAACATCCCCTACGACGTCGAGGCGATCCGCCGCGACTTCCCGATCCTGTCGCGGCAAGTCTACGGCAAACCGCTGGTCTATCTCGACAATGGCGCCTCGGCGCAGAAACCGCAGGCCGTGCTCGACGCCATCCAGCACGCCTATTCCCAGGAATACGCCAACGTCCATCGCGGCCTGCATTTCCTGTCGAATGCCGCGACCGACGCCTATGAGAGGGCTCGCGAGACGGTGCGCCGTTTCCTCAATGCGCCGAGCACCGACAACATCGTCTTCACCTCGAACACCACGGCGGCGATCAACACGGTCGCCTATGGTTTCGGCATGCCGAACATCGGCGAAGGCGACGAGATCGTGCTCTCGATCATGGAGCATCATTCCAACATCGTGCCGTGGCATTTCATCCGCGAGCGGCAGGGCGCCAAGCTGGTCTGGGTACCGGTCGACGATCTCGGCGTCTTCCATATCGAGGAATTCGAGAAGCGGCTGACCGACCGGACAAAACTGGTCGCCATAACCCACATGTCGAATGCGCTGGGCACGGTGACGCCGATCAAGGAAATCGTGCGCATCGCGCATGCGCGCGGCATCCCGGTGCTGGTCGACGGCAGCCAGAGCGCCGTGCATATGCCGATCGACGTGCAGGACCTCGACTGCGATTTCTTCGTCTTCACCGGCCACAAGGTCTATGGCCCGTCGGGCATCGGCGTGCTCTACGGCAAGAAGGATATTCTGGAGCGCATGCGCCCGTTCATGGGCGGCGGCGAGATGATCGAGGAGGTGACGCAAGACATCGTCACCTACAACGATCCGCCGCACCGTTTCGAGGCCGGCACGCCGCCGATCGTCCAGGCGATCGGGCTGGGTGCCGCGCTCGAATACATGGAAAACATCGGCCGCGAGCGCATCGCCGCGCACGAGGCCGATCTGAAGGATTATGCGCATCAAAAACTGCGCGCCATCAACTCGCTGCGCATCTTCGGCGATGCGCCCGGCAAGGGCGCCATCATCTCGTTCGAGCTGCAGGGCATCCACGCGCATGACGTGTCGATGGTCATCGACCGGCAGGGCGTGGCGGTGCGCGCCGGCACCCATTGCGCCCAGCCGCTGTTGAAACGCTTCGGCGTAACATCCACATGCAGGGCATCGTTCGGCATGTATAATACCAGGGCCGAAGTCGATGCTTTGGCCGATGCGCTGGAAAAGGCGCGAAAGTTCTTCGGGTGACGATCATGGATGATGCCAGCCACACCGCCGAAAGCACGGCACTGGATATGACCACCAATGCGGCGGTTTCCGGGTCAACGATTCCCGCCGACGAACTGGCGCGGCTGACCGACGACATCGTCTCGGCGCTGAAGACGGTCTATGACCCGGAAATCCCGGCCGACATCTATGAGCTCGGCCTGGTCTACAAGATCGACATCGAGGACGACCGCTCGGTCAAGATCGACATGACGCTGACCGCGCCGGGCTGCCCGGTGGCTGGCGAAATGCCGGGCTGGGTCGAAAACGCCGTCGGCGCCGTCGAAGGCGTCTCCGGCGTCGAGGTCAACATGACCTTCGACCCGCCCTGGTCGCCCGACCGCATGTCGGAAGAGGCGCAGGTGGCGGTTGGGTGGTACTAGCATCCGACCAGCCAGAGGCTGGCGCACTTGCGCCGGGTACAAAACTTCACCATTTTAGGTGAGGAATCATTCGGCAGGCCTTGAACCTGCGCGCATGGAGAAGGAAAACATGGGACGCTTCGCCGTCATCACGATGACCGAAAAGGCCGCCGACCGGGTTCGCGAGATCGTTGCGACCCGTGAGAATGCGCATGGCATTCGCCTTGGCATCAAGAAGGGCGGCTGCGCCGGCATGGAATATACGGTCGATCTGGTGACCGAACCCAATACCAAGGACGACCATATCGAGCGTGACGGCGCCCATGTCTATGTCGCGCCGGAGGCGGCCCTTTTCCTGTTCGGCACCGAGATGGATTTCGAGCAGACGACGCTGCGCACCGGATTCACCTTCCGCAATCCGAACCAGAGCTCGGCCTGCGGCTGCGGCGAATCGGTCGAATTGAAGCCGGCTGATCTGAAGGCACTGGCCGAAGCACGCGCTTCGGCCTGAGAATTTTCTTTTCCTTAGTAGGATTTCGCGAGACCCCCTCATCCGGCCGCTTCGCGGCCACCTTCTCCCCGAGGGGAGAAGAGGTCGCGAACGGTTGAGCCAGTCTCTTCTCCCCAGCGGGGAGAAGGTGGCCCGAAGGGCCGGATGAGGGGGACTGCCGAAGCTAATCCACCCACATCCCCGTTCGCTTGTGCCAGTCTGCGATCGACTCCTCCGGGTAGACGTCGAACACCTTGTCACCCTTGCCGATGTCGGGCTCGACCCAGTTCGCCTTGTATTTCAGCATCAGATGCACCTTCTCCGGCGGTTTCGGCAGGTCTGTGTCGATCGCCGAGGCAAACGGATGCACCAGCTCCGGCCAGGTCGGATCGTAGAGCCAGAGTGCCGTCCCGCATTTCGTGCAGAAGTTCCGCTCGCCCGTCGAGGTCTCGCGTTGCGGGTGCTCGTCGTCCTCGATCTCGGCGCGGTAGACGCCGAGATGGCGCTTGCCCTGGATTTTCAGCGTTTCGTAATCGGCGCCGAGATTGATGGCAAAACCGCCGCCGCCCTGCTGCTTGCGGCAGATCGAGCAGTAGCACAGCATGAACGGCACCGGCGTGTGGCTTTCCACCTCGAAACGCACGGCATTGCACCGGCAGGACCCTTTGAGCAGAAGCGGCATGAAAAACTCCGACGAAATTGATTCCGAACTTGTCAGGATGGTGCCGGTTGCGTCGATGACAAGGGGAAATCCGGGTGACATGATCGCCGCATGGACAACGAGCGCATAGAAGAGCTTTTCGAAGGCCTCGGCCCGGTCAGCATCCGCAAGCTGTTCGGCGGCAAGGGCATCTATTTCGACGGCGTCATCGTCGCCATCGTCATCCGTGGCGAATTGATGCTGAAGGCCGACGCCGAAAGCGCCCCGGATTTCGAAGCGGCCGGCTGCCGGCAATGGACCTATACCGGCTCGCGCCACGGCAAGCTCGTGTCGATGCCCTATTGGAGCGTTCCCGACAGCGCCTTCGACGATCCCGACGAGATGGCGATCTGGGCACGCCGCGCCTACGAGGCAGGACGGCGCGCCGGCAAATAGGCTGCGTCATGCTTCGGCAATTCCGGGCCGCACTTCACGCCGGGTCCCGCGCTTCGGGCACGAGCGCCAGCGCCTCGGCAAAGCTGGCGCTGGTGAAGGCGGCGCGCTCGACGGCGAGCATCGCGGCGGCAACGCCTTCGCGCAGCGCTGCGCGCAGCGTCAGGCCGCGCAGCAGGGCGGCGATCGTCGCGCCTGCCAATGCGTCGCCGGCGCCGGCAGCATCGGTCCGCTTTTGTAGCGGCGGTGGCGAGATCGAGAACGCGCTCAATTCGTCGAAACCGAGCACTGGTTCGTCGCCGGCGGTGATCACGCCGCTTTTCAGCCCGGCGCGTCTCAGGCCGTCGACGATGCCTTGATCGATTTGGACGCCGGCGAGCACGCCGGCCTCGTGCCGGTTCATGAAGGCCAGCGCCAGACGGTCGAGCACCGGCGTCAAACGCGCCGCTTTGTTGGGCGAGACCGCAAGCGCAAACACCGGCTTGCCGGCGGCGAGTGCCGCCAGCCGCTCCAGCGCGGTCGACGGCAGGTTGGCGTCGCACAGCACCGCGTCGGCCGAACCGATCGCTTCCCGCACCTTGGCACGGCGGATCTGCTTGGGAAGCGCCAGCTCGTAGAGCACCATGTCGGCAAGGCCGGCGATCAGCCCGCCGTCGCTGTCGATCAGCATCGTATGGCTTGGCGTTGCTCGGTCGAGGAACACCGCCGACAGGTCGGCAATGCCGGCCTCGGTGACGGCGCGTAAAACCGTGTCGCCAAGGGCATCGCCGCCGCGCACCGAAAGCAGCGAGGCCGAGACGCCGCGGCGCACGGCACAGCGCAAGGCGTTGAAGACGGCGCCGCCGACATGTTCGCGCATCGTGCCCGGGTTGGAAGCGGCCGGCACGAAGGCGCCGGCAATCCGGCCGCGCCGCTCGATATAGGCGCCGCCCACGGCCAGGATCGTCGGGGATTTGATCATGCCGTCAAAATGCCCTTTAGCTGTTGCCCGGGGGAGACTAGGTCGCCGGGCGGAACCCTGCAATCGCGGGTCCGATTCGGTTGGTGACGGCAACGGCGCCGCATGCGAGGCGAGACACATCGGAAGCAATAATTGCGAAACAAAAATAGAACAAATATGGATATCCGTTATTTTTCAAACCCTTGGTGCTCATTGACAAATGAGAACAAATGAGGTACATTCTTTTAAGGATTGCGGGATTGTCCGGCCTCCATTGACGACCACGGGGTGATGTATCATGGCTCAGAATTCTTTGCGGCTTGTAGAGGACAAAGCGGTGGACAAATCAAAGGCTCTGGATGCGGCGCTGTCGCAAATCGAGCGTGCCTTCGGCAAGGGCTCGATCATGCGGCTCGGCGCGAACGAGCAGGTCGTCGAGATCGAAACGGTGCCGACCGGCTCGCTTGGGCTGGACATCGCGCTTGGCGTCGGCGGCCTGCCGCGCGGCCGCATCGTCGAGATCTACGGACCGGAAAGCTCGGGCAAGACGACGCTGGCGCTGCACACGGTGGCCGAAGCCCAGAAGAAGGGCGGCATCTGCGCCTTCGTCGATGCCGAGCACGCGCTCGACCCGGTCTATGCCCGCAAGCTCGGCGTCGATCTCGAAAACCTGCTGATCTCGCAGCCCGATACCGGCGAGCAGGCGCTGGAGATCTGCGACACGCTGGTGCGCTCCGGCGCCATCGACGTGCTGGTGGTCGATTCGGTGGCGGCGTTGACGCCGCGGGCGGAAATCGAAGGCGAGATGGGCGATTCGCTGCCCGGCCTGCAGGCCCGCCTGATGAGCCAGGCACTGCGCAAGCTCACCGCCTCGATCTCGCGCTCCAACACCATGGTCATCTTCATCAACCAGATCCGCATGAAGATCGGCGTCATGTTCGGTTCGCCCGAGACGACGACCGGCGGCAATGCGTTGAAATTCTATGCCTCGGTCCGCCTCGACATCCGCCGCATCGGCTCGGTCAAGGATCGCGACGAGGTCGTCGGCAACCAGACCCGCGTCAAGGTCGTCAAGAACAAGCTGGCGCCGCCCTTCAAGGTGGTCGAGTTCGACATCATGTATGGCGAGGGCGTCTCCAAGACCGGCGAACTGGTCGATCTCGGCGTCAAGGCGGGCGTGGTCGAAAAGTCGGGCGCCTGGTTCTCCTACAATTCGCAGCGTCTTGGCCAGGGCCGCGAAAACGCAAAACTGTTCCTGCGCGACAATCCCGACACGGCGCGCGAGATCGAGCTGGCGCTACGGCAGAATGCCGGGCTGATCGCTGAGAAATTCCTTGAGAACGGCGGCTCCGAAAGCAGCGACGACGGTTTCGAGGACGACGCTGGGGTGATGTAGGGCAAGCGACGCCTCGCTGAGCCTCAGCCAGGTTTCGATTTGATGTTTTGATTTTGAGTTTGCGTAATCGATGCGTTTCGAACCGCCGGCCCAGGGCCGGCGGTTCGCGTTTGACGGCGAGGCAGACGCATTTCAAGGCGCTGGTGAACGCCGGGATTTGTGCCCATTTGGTGTTTCTGGACAGGCTGCGGTGCGACCGCTAAAAGGCCATGTCTATTTTCCGCCGGCAGCCGGCGGTTCTCTCGAAAAGGCAGTATTCATGAGTGGCGTCAACGAGATCCGGTCGGCATTTCTCGACTATTTTCGCAAGGAAGGTCACGAGGTCGTCGCGTCAAGCCCGCTGGTGCCGCGCAACGACCCGACGCTGATGTTCACCAATGCCGGCATGGTGCAGTTCAAGAACGTTTTCACCGGTCTGGAGAAGCGGCCCTATTCGCGCGCCACGACCGCCCAGAAGAGTGTTCGCGCCGGCGGCAAGCACAACGACCTCGACAATGTCGGCTACACCGCGCGCCACCTGACCTTCTTCGAGATGCTCGGCAATTTTTCCTTCGGCGACTATTTCAAGGAGCGGGCCATAGAGCTTGCCTGGAACCTGATCACCAGGGAGTTCGGGCTGAAGAAGGACAAGCTGCTGGTCACCGTCTACCACACCGACGACGAGGCGGCCTCGTACTGGAAGAAGATCGCCGGCCTTTCGGACGATCGCATCATCCGCATCGCGACTTCGGACAATTTCTGGGCAATGGGCGACACTGGACCTTGCGGGCCGTGTTCGGAGATATTCATCGACCGTGGCGAGCATATCTGGGGCGGCCCTCCCGGCAGCCCCGAGGAGGATGGCGACCGTTTCCTTGAATTCTGGAACCTGGTGTTCATGCAGTACGAACAGGTGACGAAGGACGAGCGCGTCGACCTGCCGCGTCCGTCGATCGACACAGGCATGGGCCTCGAGCGCATGGCATCCATCCTGCAAGGGGTTGAAAGCGTCTTCGAAACCGACCTGTTCCGCCACCTGATCGACGCTGCGTCGTCGGCGCTCGGCCGCGGTCCGGATGCGGACGCCGTCGCATCGTTGCGCGTCATCGCCGACCATTTGCGTTCGTCCTGCTTCCTGGTCGCCGACGGCGTGCTGCCGTCCAACGAAGGACGCGGCTACGTGCTTCGTCGCATCATGCGCCGCGCCATGCGCCACGCGCAGTTGCTCGGCGCCCGCGATCCGCTGATGTGGCGCCTGGTGCCGGCACTGGTCCGCGAGATGGGCCAAGCCTACCCGGAACTGGTGCGCGGCGAACAGATGATCACCGAAACGCTGAAGCTTGAGGAAACTCGTTTCCGCAAGACGCTGGTGCGCGGCTTGGGCTTGCTTTCGGAGGCGACGGAAAAGCTGGCCTCCGGCGACATGCTGGATGGCGAGACAGCGTTCAAGCTCTACGACACCTATGGCTTTCCGCTCGATCTGACGCAGGACGCGCTGCGCCAGCGCAACATCTCGGTCAACCTTGCCGGCTTCACCGAGGCGATGGAGCGGCAGAAAGCGGAGGCGCGCAAAAGCTGGGCCGGCTCCGGCGACGTGGCGACCGAGACGGTATGGTTTCCGGTGCGCGAGAACGCCGGCGCCACCGAGTTCCTCGGCTATGAGACCGAGCAGGCGGAAGGCCTCATCCAGGCGCTGGTCAGGGACGGCAAGACCGTCGACAGTGCCGGCAAAGGCGACGCCGTTGCCGTGGTTGTCAACCAGACGCCGTTCTATGGCGAGTCCGGTGGCCAGATGGGCGATACCGGCGTCATTTCGGGCGACGGGTTCTCGATCGAAATATCCGATACCCAGAAGAAGGCCGATGGGCTTTTCGTGCATCTCGGCAAGGTGGCCAACGGCACGGTCAAGACGGGCGCGACCGTCGAGCTGAAGGTGGACCACGCGCGTCGCTCCAGGCTGCGCGCGAACCATTCCGCCACGCATCTGATCCATGAGGCGCTGCGCGAGGTGCTGGGTACCCATGTGGCGCAGAAGGGCTCGCTGGTCGCGCCCGAGCGTCTGCGCTTCGACATTTCGCACAACAAGCCGATCTCGCCTGACGAGCTCGAAGAGGTCGAGCGCATGGCAAACGAGATCGTCGTTCAGAACGGCCCTGTAACCACACGCCTGATGTCTGTCGACGACGCCATTGCCGAAGGCGCCATGGCGCTGTTTGGCGAGAAATATGGCGATGAAGTGCGCGTCGTTTCGATGGGCACGGGCTTGCATGGCGCCAAGGCCAACCGGCCTTATTCGGTCGAGCTATGCGGCGGCACGCATGTCAGGGCGACCGGCGATATCGGCCTGGTGCGCATCGTGTCCGACAGCGCGGTCGCTGCCGGCGTGCGCCGCATCGAGGCGTTGACCGGCGAGGCGGCCAGAAAGCATCTCGACGAACAGGACAAGCGGTTGAAGGCGGCCGCCGCCGCGTTGAAGATTTCGCCGGCCGATGTGCCGGCCCGCGTCGAGGCGCTGCTGGACGAACGCAAGAAGCTCGAAAAGGAGCTGATCGAGGCGCGCAAGAAGCTGGCGCTGGGCGATCGCTCGCCAGCCGGTGTGCCTGCGGAAAACGAAACCATTGCCGGTGTCGGTTTTCTCGGCAAGGCGGTATCGGGCGTCTCGCCAAAGGATCTTAAGCCGTTGGCCGATGCCGGCAAGAAGTCGCTCGGCTCCGGCATCGTCGTCTTTGTCGGCGCCGGCGAGGACAACAAGGCGAGCGTCGTCGTCGCCGTCACCGATGATCTGACCGGCCGCTTCAACGCCATCGATCTGGTGCGCGTCGCGTCCGCGGCATTGGGCGGGCAGGGCGGCGGCGGGCGACCCGATATGGCTCAGGCCGGCGGCCCGGACGGCTCGAAGGCCGAAGACGCGATCGCTGCGGTGAAGGCGGCTCTCGAAGCGGCGTGAACCTGCACCGGGGGCGGCACGGCCGAAATGGCGCGCCGCCCAGCGGATATCTTTGAGGGCCGATATGCCGACGCTGACGATGTATCAGGTCGATGCCTTTGCCGAACGGGCCTTCCAGGGTAACCCTGCCGCCGTTCTCCTTTTAGAGGAATGGCTGTCGGAGCAGGTAATGCAGGCCATCGCCAACGAAAACAATCTTGCTGAAACCGCGTTTGTGCGGCCGAATGGCAAAGGTTGGGATTTGCGCTGGTTCACGCCGGTCCATGAAGTCGACTTCTGCGGCCACGCCACTCTTGCGGCCGCCCATGTGCTGGCTACGGAATACAATGGTCAGGGCGAAATGGCCTTCGCCACCCGGGTCGGCGAGCTGCGGGTTTCCCGGTGGGGAGGGGCCTATCAGCTTGATCTGCCGTGTTTTCCGCCGCAGCCCATCGAGGAAGAGCTGAACTCGGCGCTGCAAGCGATATTGCCTCAGCGGCCGGTTGCGAGCTTCCGCAATTTCGAGAACCTGTTTGTCGAGCTTGCCGACGAGACAACCGTGCGATCTTTCGTTCCCGATCTGCTCAGGATCGGACGTTTTCATCCTCTCGGCCTGGTTATTACCGCGCCTGGGCGAGCCCACGATTTCGTCTCCCGTTACTTTGTGCCCGGGGCGGGCATTCCCGAGGATCCGGTTACCGGCTCCATTCATGCGACGCTGGTACCTTACTGGGCTGAAAAACTCGGCAAGACGCATCTGTCGGCATTCCAATGCTCGCAGCGCGGCGGGCATTTGCTATGCGAACTGGCCGGAGATCGCGTGCTGATCACAGGCCGTGCGAAGACCTTCATGAAGGCGGAGATCTACCTTCCCGATTGAGCGGCTTGCGAGGCAGAGAAGGCAAGGATCTGGGAGAATTGTCGCCAGCCTCGGCGGGACAGCACCCCCCTCTGTCCGGCAGGACAGAGGGGGGTGCTGTCCCTCGGCCTCTCGTATCTTTGTCACCCTGCCTTTTCGGCTTTCGCAAAACTCGCGCGTTGAGTGATGCGCGCATACCAATCCCGAATATCGGCAAACTCGGCCAGCAGGGCTTGTCCCTCGGCGACCTTAACGAAATAGCCGATGATCGGTGCGGCGTGCAGGTCGGCCAGCGTCAGGTCCGTCCCCAACAGCCAAGGCCCTTCGGCTTTCAGCGAGGAGAGCGCCTGCAATGCCGTTCTTGCCTGCCGCAACCCGTTGGCGATCACGGCTTCGTCGGGCGGCGTTTTTTCCAGCCGCTCGACAGCGACATCCCAGACCATGGTCCTGTAGGCGTAGGCGTCGAGCAGGCCGGTGATCTGGTTCATGCGTGCTCGAGGCCGGGCTCCGGCCGGCTGCAGCGCCGGGCCGTCAAAGGCTTCGTCGACATAACGGGCAATCGCGCCAGTCTCGTAGAGGCGAAAGCCGTCATGCTCGAAGGTCGGGATGCGGCCGAACGGCTGGTGCTCGAAATACCAGCCGGGAATGCCGTCCGCGGCAAAGACGTCGACGGGCACGAGCTCGTAGCCGACGCCCTTTTCCTCCAGCACCAGCCGCACGATGCGCACATAGACGCTGTAGTCCGCGCCGTAGACGACGGGCTTGCCCATGCCGGTTGGGCTCAGGCCATCGCTTTCTGCAAATTCTCGTCGATCTTGTCGAGGAAGCCGGTGGTCGAAAGCCATGGCTGGTCGGGGCCGATCAGCAGCGACAGGTCCTTGGTCATGAAGCCGGACTCGACCGTCTGGATGCAGACCCTTTCCAGCGTCTCGGCAAAGCGCTTCAGTTCGGCATTGTCGTCGAGCTTGGCGCGATGCGCGAGGCCGCGCGTCCAAGCGAAGATCGAGGCGATCGAATTGGTCGAGGTCTCCTCGCCCTTCTGGTGCTGGCGATAGTGGCGGGTAACGGTGCCGTGCGCGGCTTCCGCCTCGACGGTCTTGCCGTCCGGCGTCATCAGCACCGAGGTCATCAGGCCGAGCGAGCCGAAGCCTTGCGCCACCGTGTCGGACTGAACGTCGCCGTCATAATTCTTGCAGGCCCAGACATATCCACCCGACCATTTCAGGCTCGAGGCCACCATGTCGTCGATCAGCCGGTGCTCGTACCAGAGCTTCTTCGCTTTGAATTCTGTTTCGAACTCCGCCTCGTAGACCTCCTGGAAGATGTCCTTGAAGCGGCCGTCATAGGCTTTGAGGATCGTGTTCTTGGTCGAGAGGTAGACGGGGTAATTACGCAGCAGGCCGTAATTCAGGGAGGCGCGGGCGAATTCGCGGATCGATTCGTCGAGATTGTACATGGCCATGGCGACGCCGGCGCCGGGTGCGTCGAAGACATCGTGCTCGATCACCTGGCCGTCCTCGCCGACGAATTTGATCGTCAGCTTGCCCTTGCCGGGAAAGCGGAAGTCGGTGGCGCGGTACTGGTCGCCGAAGGCGTGGCGGCCGACGATGATCGGCTTGGTCCAGCCGGGCACCAGCCGCGGCACGTTCTTCATGATGATCGGCTCGCGAAAGATGGTGCCGCCGAGGATGTTGCGGATGGTGCCGTTCGGCGACTTCCACATCTTCTTCAGCTTGAATTCCTCGACGCGCTGCTCGTCGGGCGTGATCGTCGCGCATTTCACGCCGACGCCGTATTTCTTGATGGCGTTGGCGGAATCGATGGTCA
Organism: Mesorhizobium sp. M0698; assembly: GCF_040320455.1. Classification (NCBI taxonomy): domain Bacteria; kingdom Pseudomonadati; phylum Pseudomonadota; class Alphaproteobacteria; order Hyphomicrobiales; family Phyllobacteriaceae; genus Mesorhizobium; species Mesorhizobium sp. M0698. The sequence goes on from NZ_JAMYPQ010000013.1 coordinate 24,579, forward strand.
CCTGGTCGTTGGTGGCGTCGCGGTGCTCGATGCCGAGGTCGTAATATTCGAGCTTGAGGTCGAGATAAGGGTGGATCAGCTTGTCCTTGATGAACTGCCAGATGATGCGGGTCATCTCGTCGCCGTCGAGTTCGACGACCGGGTTCGCCACCTTGATCTTCGCCATGGAAAGAATGCCTCGCTTTTGGGGAACGGAACGGCGTTGCCCGCACGGCTGCCGGCCCTGGGATGCGGCCCGTATATCAAAGGCTTTTTGGCCGCGCAAACGGCGAACCGCGCCGTAGTGCCGGCATTCCTTGCGAAAGCTTCATTTTCGCCGCCAAATGTGGCAGGGGACTGCGAAATGCCGCAAACAGCAGTTCACTGACAACCATGGCCGCTACCCAGGATCCCGACACCCCTCTTGCCTCTGGAACTCCAGCGTCCGGACCGGCGATCATCCTGGTCGAGCCGCAGCTCGGCGAGAATATCGGCATGGTTGCACGCGCCATGGCCAATTTCGGCCTTTCCGAGCTGCGGCTCGTCAATCCGCGCGACGGCTGGCCGAGCGAGAAGGCGCGTGCCGCCGCAAGCCGCGCCGACCACGTCATCGATGCCGTCAAGGTGTTCGATGACCTGGCCTCGGCGGTTGCCGATTTGAACTTCGTCTTCGCCACCACGGCGCGCGCGCGCGACAATTTCAAGCCGGTGCGCGGTCCGGTCGAGGCGGGCAGGGCGCTGCGGGCGCGGCAGCGGGCCGGCCAGCGCACCGGCATCCTGTTCGGCCGCGAGCGCTTCGGCCTCTATAATGACGAGGTCGGCCTTGCCGACGAGATCGTCACCTTCCCCGTCGATCCAGCCTTCTCCTCGCTCAACATCGCCCAGGCTGCCCTGCTGATGTCCTATGAATGGATGAAGTCCGGCCTGGAAGACGAGACCAGGACCAACTTCTCCGGCCCCGAAATGCCGCCGGCTGCGAAGGAAGAATTGCACGGCCTGTTTGCGTATCTGGAAGGTGCACTGGAGGCGCGCGGCTATTTCCGCCCGGCAGCGAAGAAGCCGAAGATGGTCGACAATTTGCGCGCTGTGCTGACCCGCCCCGGCTTTGCCGAGCCGGAGCTCAAGGTGCTGCGCGGCATAATATCATCGCTGGACAGGTTCTCGCCGGCCATGCCGCGCGGCGACGGATCGCCCGGCGACGACCCAAGGCGGCTCCCGGCGGCCGCGGCACGCGCTGCGAGGGCGAAAGACAAAGACTAGCCTCGGAACGACCCATACCTCACCAGTAACCGAATGTTATTTGGTGTGATCCATTGTCCGGCGAACGATGGATCCTTTCGATGTTCAATTCAAATATCGGGCGTCTTCGCTTTTTCTTCTATTCCGCGGCCTTGCTGGTTGCGGAAATCGTGACCTTTGTGCTGTGCGTCGTGGGGACCGTCGGCTTCGAGGGTTTGGCCAATTCGAAACCCGGTCCTTCCAGGGAAGGGCTGGCCGCGGCTGTTCTCGTTACCTCGCTGGTGATCGTTCTGTTCCGCGCGAATTTCGCCTGGCGTCGAAGTCGCGACGCGCAAGGGTCGGGTTGGATCCTTTGGTCGTATATCGTGTTCTCGACGCTGTTCGCGATCCTGCAGGCCGGTACTGTTCTTGTCGTAAAATTCGACGGCGAAGATTCGCATTCCGGCCTTAACCTGCTGGGATTAGCTCTTGTCGGGCTGTGGGCCGTCATCTTGGCGGGCAAGCCGGCGGGTGGCGGCTCTTCGGATATGGCGTCATCCCTGAGTTTCGACGATTTCGACCCGCCCGGGCCGCTGCGCGGTCGCGGGGCGCCCTATTCAGAGTCAGCCGCCGGCGTGACGGCCCAGGCTCCAGCCTACGCCACGCGGGCCGCGCCGGTGCCGTCGAACCACCCTGCATCTCAACCTGCATCTCCGGCGAACGGCCGGCCGCGGCCCAGCGGCTTCGGCAAGCGCGGCCTTGTGTGACCGGCTCGCCGCATCAAGGCCATGATGGTTCCACATAGAAGCGGCCGGGATAAAGCATCATTGGCCGAAGCAGCAAGCATGGGCCGGGCCTCCCTCGTGATCTCGTTTGTGATTCCCAGCCCTTAGTGACTCAATGACAATGACCGATCCATCGAGCGCCCGTCCGATCCTGATGTTCGATTCCGGCATTGGCGGCCTCACCGTGCTGCGTGAGGCGCGCGTGCTGATGCCTGACCGCCGCTTCATCTATGTCGCCGACGACGCGGCGTTCCCCTTCGGCGGCTGGGAGGAGCCAGCGCTGAGAACACATATCCTGGAGTTGTTCGCCAGGCTGCTCGACCGGTTTTCGCCGGCCATTTCGGTCATCGCCTGCAACACCGCCTCGACGCTGGTCATCGATGCGTTGCGCGAGAGGTTTCCCGGCCATCCTTTCGTCGGCACCGTGCCGGCCATCAAGCCGGCGGCGGAACGCACGCGCTCAGGTCTGGTTTCGGTGCTGGCGACGCCCGGCACCGTCAAGCGCCAGTACACGCGCGACCTGATCAGCAAATGGGCGCAGAAATGCCATGTCCGCCTGGTCGGCAGCGACAGGCTGGCTGGATTGGCCGAAGCCTATATGCGCGATGGTTTTGTCGACGAGGACGCCGTGCGCGCCGAGATCGCGCCGTGCTTCGTCGAGCATGACGGGCTGCGCACCGACATCGTCGTGCTTGCCTGCACCCATTATCCGTTTTTGGCCAACCGCATGCGCAAGACAGCACCGTGGCCGGTCGACTGGCTCGACCCGGCCGAGGCGATCGCACGCCGCGCGCTGTCGCTGCTTGCCGATACCGAGGCCGGTTATCGCAGAGAGGCACTGCCGGAAGGCGCCGACCTTGCATTCTTCACCTCGAACAGCGCCGATTTTCCGACGCGCCGGCTGATGCAGGGATTTGGCCTGGCGATATCCTGATCGCAGGCAATTTTCGCTTTGGGAACATCACACCGGACAATGCGTTTTCCTCTCATTGGAAACGGGAGAAACCATCATGCCAGCCACCTCAAAAGCCCAGCAGAAAGCGGCCGGCGCGGCATTGTCAGCCAAGCGCGGCGAGACCAAGAAGGGCGCGCTCAAAGGCGCGTCGAAGGGAATGTATAAATCCATGAGCGAAAAACAGCTCGAGGAATTCGCCGAGACCAAGCGCAAGGGCCTGCCGGAAAAGAAGTCGAAACACTGATCGACTGGCCATTCTGACGGCGGATGCCGGTCAATAAAAGGCCCGCGGCTGAGCCGCGGGCCATGAAGTCTCAACGGGACGAAAATTACCAGTTCCAGCCCCACCCGCAGCGCCGCACTTTGTAGCGGATCACCTTGCGATGACCGTGGCGCCACACCACCTTCTTCTTGACCACGATGCGGCAGACCTGGTGATGCCTGTGCCCATGCCAATGCCGGGCCTGCGCCGGCTCGGGCGCGACCGCCATCGTGCCGGCCATCACCGCGGCTCCTACCAACGTAAGGAAGAACTTCTTCATGCGAATTCCAGCTCCTCTGACTTCAGTCCCTTCCTGATGCCGCTGGCGCAACCTCCCGCCACATCCGGCACGTTCTACAACCGTAACACTATCCGGTTCGGCGATTCGCGCCAGCCAGAAGCTTGACAGCGGTTAAATCTCCGTTTAACCAGCCCACCAACACCGGGCCGCAATGCCCGGTGGTTTTCTTTATGTGTGCAAGACGTTTGGGAAGCCGGTTTTACTTTCCCTATGTCTTGTTTGAAATGACGTGTCCCGTGGGTTTTCCGTCGCGTTGCGTGGAAAACCCTGTCAGGTCTCGAAAACGGGGGCCAGAGGAGGGCGCGTTTCCTTCACCCGGATCATGAGGTTCCGGGTGCATTGTTTTGAAAGGGAATGCGATGAGCAAGCGCGAATCCGCGAAGTACAAGATCGACCGCCGTCTTGGCGAAAACATCTGGGGCCGCCCGAAGTCCCCGGTCAACAAGCGTGAATACGGCCCCGGCCAGCATGGCCAGCGCCGCAAGGGCAAGCTTTCCGATTTCGGCCTGCAGCTGCGCGCCAAGCAGAAGCTGAAGGGCCACTACGGCGACGTTTCGGAAAAGCAGTTCCGCAAGGTCTATGAAGAGGCGGACCGCCGCAAGGGCGACACCTCGGAGAACCTGATCGGCCTGCTCGAATCGCGCCTCGACGCAGTCGTCTACCGCGCCAAGTTCGTGCCGACCATCTTTGCGGCGCGCCAGTTCGTCAATCACGGCCACGTCAACGTCAACGGCAGGCGTGTCAACATCGGCTCGTACCGCTGCAAGCCGGGCGACGTCATCGAAGTGCGCGAGAAGTCGAAGCAGCTGGTCATCGTGCTGGAATCGGTGGGCCTGGCCGAGCGCGACGTGCCCGATTACATCGAGGCCGATCACAACAAGATGACCGCGGCTTTCACGCGCATCCCCGGCCTGGCGGACGTTCCGTTTGCCGTGCAGATGGAACCGAACCTGGTCGTCGAGTTCTATTCACGCTGATCGGCGCGTTCGTCGCGATACAATCGAAGGCCGCCCGTCGAGGCGGCCTTTTCTTTTTCGTTCCTTTTCCGCGGCGTGATTCCGAAATCGATTTCGATTTTCGGTCCGATGCGGTACTGCGGGCTGCAACAGGATCTTGGGGCCGAAGCGCCATGAATATGCTGCCAGACGCCGAAACACTCGAACCGGTCGCCGACACCGAAGGCGGCTTTCATCCGCTGTTTGCCGATGTGCCGTCCTCCGTCGAGTTCAACAAGCTGCGCAAGCGGCTGTTGCGGCTTGCCCGGCAGGCGATCGACGATTTCTCCATGGTGAGGCCCGGCGACCGCTGGCTGGTCGCTCTGTCGGGCGGCAAGGATTCCTACGGCCTGCTTGCCGTGCTGCTCGATCTCAAATGGCGCGGGCTGCTGCCGGTCGAGCTGTTGGCCTGCAATCTCGACCAGGGCCAGCCGAACTTTCCCAAGCACATATTGCCCGATTATCTCGATAGATATGCCATTCCGCATCGCATCGAATATCAGGACACCTATTCGGTGGTCACCGACAAGCTGGCCGAGGGCAGCACCTATTGCTCGCTGTGCTCGCGGCTACGGCGCGGCCATCTCTATCGCATTGCCCGCGAGGAGGGCTGCTCGGCGCTGGTGCTCGGCCACCACCGCGAGGACATACTGGAAACCTTCTTCATGAACCTGTTCCATGGCGGGCGCCTGGCCGCCATGCCGCCGAAGCTGCTCAATGACGAAGGCGATGTCATGGTGCTGCGGCCGCTCGCCTATTGTGCGGAAGCCGATCTCGAGAAATTCGCCGGCGCCATGAAATTCCCGATCATTCCGTGCGATCTGTGCGGTAGCCAGGAAGGCCTGCAGCGCAACGCCATGAAGGCGATGCTCGACGACATCGAGAAGCGCATGCCCGGCCGCAAGGACACGATGATCCACGCCATGACCAATGTGCGGCGTTCGCATCTGCTCGACAGGAAGCTGTTCGATTTCGCCGCCCTCAACGAAACCCTCACCACCAGGCGTCCCGATGACATTTGACGATAGCGCGATCGACTGGCTTGCCGACCTTCTGTCGGAAGCCGCCGTCGCCGAGATCATGCCACGCTTTCGCCGGTTGAGCGAGGGCGACGTCCGTCGCAAGACCTCGGCCGCCGATCTCGTCACCGAGGCCGACGTCAATGCCGAACGGCTCATCACCGCCAGGCTGCGCCAGCGTTATCCCCACGCAATGATCGTCGGCGAGGAGGCCTGCTCCGACGACCCGACGCTGCTCGACGGTCTCGGCGATGCCGAACTCGCCTTCGTCATCGACCCGGTCGACGGCACCTTCAACTTCGCCTCCGGCGTGCCGCTGTTCGGCGTCATGCTTGGCGTCGTGATCAAGGGCGAGACGGTCGCCGGCATCATTCACGATCCCGTCGGCAAGGATTGGCTGATCGGCGTTAGTGGCGCCGGCAGCCATATCCGCCATGCCCATGGCGATCTGGAAAAGGTCCATGTCGCCAAACCGGCGCCGATGTCGGAAATGACCGGTGCGGTCTCATGGCACTATGTGCCCGAGCCGGACCGCTCACGTTTGGCGCGCAACCAGACCAAGTCGCTATCGCAGTTCAACTATCGCTGCGCCGCCCACGAATACCGCCTGCTGGCCAGCGGCCACGGCCATTTCGTCGTCTACAACAAGCTGATGCCTTGGGACCACTTGGCCGGCGTGCTGATCCATGCAGAGGCCGGCGGCCATGCCGCGCGCTTCGACGGCAGCGCCTATCTGCCGTCGCATGTCGGGGGCGGCCTGCTGGTCGCGCCGGACAGGGAGAGCTGGCGAGAGCTGCGCCGCGAGCTCTGGGCGGAATAACTCTTCGCTGCCAAAGTTGTCCAATCTTGTGCGAAACCGGAGATCTCGAATGAAACCTCGGTCCGCAATTGTTGCAACGGCCTTTGCCCTTGCCTTGGTTGCCGGTGTCAATGAAGCAAGCGCTGGGGAACGCGCATGTCGCAGTCCCGACTCCGTCGACACCATAGACGAGATGTTCTCCGCGATCTTCGCCTGTTGGAAGCCGCCGCCCGGAACCGCGGGCATGACCCTGACACTGCAGTTCTCAATTCGCCGAAACGGCACGCTTATCGGCAAGCCGCGCGCCACTTACTCCCATCTAGGGGACGATGGTCCGCTCAACCGGGCCTTCGTGGCTTCCGTCCTCGAGGCGCTCGACAAGGCTCTTCCACTGCCCGTTTCGGACAGTATGGGTGGAGCAATCGCAGGACGTACGCTGTTCCCTCGCTTCACCGCGGTCAGTGAGGGTGCATCCTAGGCGCACGCGCAATGTGCATTAGACCGGCGGGTTATGCGGCTGGAACAGTCTGCCGCGCTCGGCCAGCAGGATCATCAGCAGCGCCGCCACCGACACGCTGCAGAACCCGGCGGCCAGCGGCGTCACCGTGCCGTTGAAGGCTTGGCCGATCAGCGTGCCGAGAATGCCGCCAAGAAATGTCTGCATGAATCCAAGGATCGACGACGCAGTGCCGGCCAGGTGCCCCAGCGGCTCCATGGCGAGCGCGTTGAAGTTGGCGCCGAGCGCGCCGAACGGGACCATGGCGCAGGCAAAGAAGGTAATGAAGAGCCAGAGCGGCATCTTTATTTCGATGGAAACGACCAGCCAGGCAAGGCTGATGGCCAGAAACAGCAGCAGCGCGCTTTGCGACAGCCGGCGCATGCCGATGCGGCCGACGAGGCGCGAGTTGAGGTAGTTCGAAAAAGCAAGCACGCCGGCAACCCCCGCGAAGATGACCGGGAACATCTCGCCGACATTGAACACGCTGACATAGATCTGCTGGGCCGAGGCGATGAAGCCGAACATGGCGCCGAAGATGAAGGTGCTGGCGAAGGCATAACAGAGCGCGATGCGGTTGGTGAGAACGATGCGGAAGCCACCGATGATGGAGGATACCGTCAGCGGCCGGCGATATTCGGGGTGTAGTGTCTCGGGCAGGCGCAGCAGCGACCAGGCGGACACGATCAGCGCGCCGGCTGCCATGGTGACGAAGATCACATGCCAGGTCGCAAACAGCATGATGAACTGGCCGATACCGGGCGCCACCACCGGAATGGCCATGAACACCATGAAGATCAAGGACATGACTTCGGCCATGCGCCTTCCGTCGAACGTATCGCGCACGATCGAGACGGCAATGACGCGCGTCGCCGCCGCGCCGATGCCTTGCACCGCCCGGTATAGCAGAAGCGTGGTGAATGACGGGGCGATTGCCGCAGCGCCGGCCGCCAGGACGTAGATCACCAGCCCTGCGACTAGAGGCGCGCGGCGCCCGAAGCGGTCCGAGATCGGCCCGAAGAACAGCTGTCCGCCGCCAAAGCCAAGGATATAGGCGGTGACCACATATTGCCGGTGGTTTTCATTTTCGATGCCAAGCGAAGCGCCGATCTGCTGCAGCGCCGGCAGCATGATATCGATGGCCAGCGAATTGAGCGCCATCAGCGCCGCGCATAGCGCAATGAATTCCCAGCGCGGAATAGGCAAGATGCCTGCCTTTTGCTGCGCTTGTGCTTGCTGATCCACGGCCAGTCCGATCTTCAAACGAAAATGCGCCGGCGTGCCGACGCATCCATTCGTTGATTGCCCGATAGCGGGCAGAACTTTTTGCCAAGGTGGGGGCTGCCCCGGCGCTTAGCGCATGACCCCCGAAAATCGCAGGCGGAAGGTCATACGCAGAAACAGAAGTCAGGCGGCGCCTTTGACGCTGACGCCCTTTTCGACGAGGAAGGTCTGCAATTCGCCCGCCTGGAACATCTCGCGGATGATGTCGCAGCCGCCGACGAACTCGCCCTTGACGTAGAGCTGCGGGATGGTCGGCCAATTGGAATAGTCCTTGATGCCTTGCCGCAGTTCGGCCGACGTCAGCACGTCGACGCCCTTATAGTCGGCGCCGATATAGTCGAGGATCTGCACGACCTGGCCGGAAAATCCGCATTGCGGGAAGCCGGGCGTGCCCTTCATGAAGAGAACGACGTCGTTGCCCTTCACTTCATTGTCGATGTAGTCGTTGATGCCGCTCATGGAATACCCTTTCATGCCTGTGGGAGTCAGGCTCGAACATTACCCTTCAAATAAACCCATGGGTTGCGCGAAACAAGATGTTTGCCGCCTTGCCACGCAAATGGCGCAAAGGAACGTCTGATCTTGGGCCAAGAGCGTTGGCCACCATCTTTCCCGAGGCGCGATGAAAAGACGATATCTCGCCGGGTTCCTCCTCGCCGTTCTGTTCGCCGCACTGTCCTTGATCTGGTGGGCCAGGTCGCCGAGACAGCCATCTCTCGTCGTCGGCGGTGAATTACCGGCGCCGTGCCGCGATACGAGCTTCGAGGCGGTCGCCTATGTCGTCTGCGAAATCGATCTGCGCCGCTATGACGTCGGTGTGTTCCACACAGGCCTCGACGGCAAGGCTTTCGGTTCACTGGACAAATTCGACAAGGCGATGGCGGATCAGGGCCGGACGGTGCTGCTCGCCATGAACGCCGGCATGTATCACCAAGACCTGACCCCAGTCGGCCTTCTCGTCGAAGACGGCCGGGAGAAGGCGCCGATCAACGTCGCCGACAGCGGAGGCAATTTCTTCCTGAAACCGAATGGCGTATTCCTGGTCCGCAAGGACGGCAAGGCGGCGGTCATGGAGACAAGCGCCTATGCTGCGACCAGACTGGACGTGATGTTTGCCACGCAATCCGGCCCGATGCTGGTGATAGACGGCCGGCTTCATCCCCGCTTCGAGCAGAACGGCACATCACGCTATATCCGCAATGGCGTCGGCGTGCGTGACGAAAATACGGTCGTGCTGGCGATCTCACGCTCTGAAGTCAGCCTCGGCAGCTTCGCACGGCTATTCCGGGATGCGCTCGATTGTCCCAACGCGCTTTTCTTCGACGGGGTCGTTTCGGCGCTGTCGAACGGCGAGCGGATGATTGTGGGTGGAAAGTATCCGGCGGGGCCGATCATTGCCGTGACCGGTAAGAAGCTTGCGAGCCGGTAACTGCAAGAGAGCTCAGTCCGGCACGCTGGTCTGCAGGGCAAGCGCGTGCAGTACGCCGCCCATGTTGCCCTTCAGCGCGTCATAGACCATCTGGTGCTGCTGGACGCGGCTTTTGCCGCGAAAGCTTTCGGCCACAACCTCAGCCGCATAATGGTCGCCGTCGCCGGCCAGGTCGCGAATCGTCACCTTGGCGTCCGGAATGCCTTCCTTGATCAGCCGTTCGATGTCGTGGGCGTCCATTGCCATGTGAGGATTCCTTGTTCAGGTCGTGATCTCATAGATATGGTCGAAATGGCGGATGAACCACAGGGAAAGGGGCCCACTCGATCACATCACGGGTCCACGACCTCATTTGCCATGAAGCGAGGGAACCAGGATTCGTGGGCGGCGGTCAATTCGCTGACCGGTATCGCACGCGCCTCGCCCAGCTTCAGTTCGCTGCCGCCGGTCGAGCCGATCCACGGCGCAAAAACGCCGAGCTTGTTTTGCTGTTCGCGAATGGCGTCCCATTGCTCGCTCTGCGGGTCGATCGACAGCGTCAGCAGATAACGGCCCTGGTCCTCGCCGAACCAGACCGGGATCGGATCTGCACCGATCAGGCCGGGAATGGTCGCGCCGATGCCGGAGGCCATCGCCATCTCGGCCAGCGCCACCGCGATGCCGCCATCGGAAACGTCATGCGCCGCGGTAACAACACCGGAGGCGATCAGTGCCCGCACATGGTCGCCGACCCGCTTCTCGTGGCCGAGATCGACCGGCGGCGGCGGGCCGTCGGCGCGGCCAAAGATGTCGCGCATATAGACCGACTGGCCAAGATGCGAGCCCCATATCGTCGGGGCGCCGACCAGCACGATCATCTGGTCTTCGGCGGCAAAGCCGATGCGCACCATTTTCGACCAGTCGGCAATCAGACCGACGCCGCCGATGGTTGGTGTCGGCAGGATGCCCTGTCCGTTGGTCTCATTATAGAGGGAGACGTTGCCGGAGACGATCGGAAAGCCAAGCGCCCGGCAGGCATCGCCGATGCCTTTCACAGCACCAACCAGCTGGCCCATGATCTCGGGCCGTTCCGGATTGCCGAAATTGAGATTGTCGGTGGCCGCGAGCGGCAGAGCGCCGGTGGCGGTAAGATTGCGCCAGCATTCGGCAACCGCCTGCTTGCCGCCCTCGTAAGGGTCGGCCTCGCAATAGCGCGGCGTCACGTCGGAGGAGAAGGCGAGCGCCTTGGTCGGATGACCGTCGACGCGCACGACACCGGCGTCGCCGCCGGGAAGCTGCAGGGAATTGCCCTGGATCAGCGTGTCGTACTGCTCCCACACCCAGCGGCGCGAGGAAAGGTCCGGTCCGCCCAGCAGCTTGAGCAGTGCGTCGGCCACATCGGTTCGCGGTGCATCGCCGGCCAGCGGCGCCGGCTTCTTCGGCTCGACCCAGGGACGGTCATATTCCGGCGCCTGGTCGCCGAGATCCTTGATCGGCAGATTGGCAACCTCGTCGCCCTGATGCAGCACGCGAAAGCGCAGATCGTCGGTGGTCTTGCCGACGATGGCAAAGTCGAGGCCCCATTTGTGGAAGATCGCCTCGGCCTGTTTTTCCTTTTCGGGGCGCAGCACCATCAGCATGCGCTCCTGGCTCTCCGACAGCATCATCTCATAGGCGCTCATGCGCTCTTCGCGCACCGGCACCTTGTCGAGGTCGAGCTCGATGCCGAGGTCGCCCTTGGCGCCCATCTCGACCGCCGAGCAGGTGAGGCCAGCGGCACCCATGTCCTGGATGGCGATAACGGCGCCGGACGCCATCAGTTCGAGGCAGGCTTCGAGCAGGCATTTTTCGGTGAAGGGATCGCCAACCTGGACCGTGGGCCGCTTCTCGTCGATCTTGTCGTCGAACTCTGCCGAGGCCATGGTGGCGCCGCCGACGCCGTCGCGCCCGGTCTTGGCGCCGAGATAGACGACCGGCAGGCCGACGCCCTTGGCCTCGGACAGAAAGATTGCGTCCGTCTTCGCGAGGCCCGCGGCAAACGCATTGACCAGGATATTGCCGTTGTAGCGGGCGTCGAAATTGACCTCGCCGCCGACCGTCGGCACGCCGAAGGAATTGCCGTAGCCGCCGACGCCGGAAACGACGCCGGCAACCAGATGCCTGGTTTTGGGGTGGTCCGGCGCGCCGAAGCGCAGCGCGTTCATCGCCGCGATCGGTCGCGCGCCCATGGTGAAGACATCGCGCAGGATGCCGCCGACGCCGGTCGCGGCACCTTGATAGGGCTCGATGTAGGAGGGGTGGTTGTGGCTCTCCATCTTGAAGACGACGCAGTCGCCGTCGCCGATATCGACCACGCCGGCATTCTCGCCCGGGCCCTGGATGACTTGCGGCCCGGTGGTCGGCAGCGTGCGCAGCCACTTCTTCGAGGATTTGTAGGAACAATGCTCGTTCCACATCGCCGAAAAAATACCAAGTTCGGTAAAGCTCGGTTCGCGCCCGACCAGGTCGAGGATGCGCTGGTACTCGTCGGGCTTCAGCCCGTGCGCGGCAATGAGTTCAGGAGTGATCGGCACGGAATTGGAAATGGTCATGATCGGCAATTGTGTCCTTGGGATCGAGTCCCGTCTTATCGCAAGCGTTGCAGCCGATACACCCCGTTGGATGACTAAAACGATGGAAAGCAACAGCTGACCGCAAGTAGCGAAAGATCGCCACTCGACCCGCCGGTTTCAAGCCGGTTCAAGAAAAGCTGTCGTAGCCGGCGCGGCCTTCGTCCAGAAGCCGCCGGATTACCGCGACCCCGTGCGCGATATCGTCCCGCTGTCGCGGTTGCGAGATGCCAAACCGCACGCCGTGAAAGGCCTGTTCGGAACGCCCTGCCTTGAACTCGTCCTCGTCGTCGATGAGCACGCCATGTTCGAGGCAGGCCTGCTTGAAAGTGCCGGAAAGCCATGGGTCCGGCAAAGTGAGCCAGACGAACGGCACGTTATCCAGCGCCTTGAAATCGAAGCCGTCGAGTGTCTCGCGCACGATCGCGATGCGCGCACCGATCTCGGCAATGCTGCGCTTGCGCACCTCAGCGGCCTGACCGGACAGCACCAGCCGGCTGCCCACCTCCGCCAGCAGAAAGGGCAGGCCGCCCGTCATCATCTTGTGGGCAACCCGGATGCGGTGACGATAGGCCGGCGGGCAAGCGAGCCAGCCGCCGCGAACACCCGCCGCAACCGATTTCGACAGGCCGCCGGCAACGATGGTCCGTTCGGGAGCATATTCGGCCATTAAAGGCGTTGGGTCATCGGTCAGTCCGCCATAGAGATCGTCCTCGATCAGGACGACGTTATATTGACGGGCGACATGCGCGATTGCCTCGCGGCGCGATGCCGACAGCGTTGTCAGCGTCGGGTTCTTGGCCGTCGGCATCAAAAACATCATCTTCGGGTGCTTTTGTGCGCAGACGCGCTCGAAATCCTGGGGATCGATGCCCTCGTCGTCAGTCGCCACCAGTGCGGTCCGGCGACCGATCAGGCCGGCACTGCGCGAGATCTGCGAATAGGTGAGGTGCTCGAAGACGACATAGTCGCCGGGGGCGGTGAGCCCCGCAATGGTTGCCATCACTGCGGCGTGGGTGCCGAGCGTGGGAACGATTGCATCCGCCGCCGGGCGATAGGAATTTCGCGACAGCCAGCGCCTGCCCGCTTCGAACCAGCGGTCCGGGAAATCACGAGTATAGCTTGAAATCTCATGCGGATGGTCTTGCGCCGTGCGTGTCAACACGTCGGCGACGATGGCACCCTGGCCGACGTCCGGTGCGGCCGTGCTATCGAAGCGCAGCTTGTTGCCGGGCGCATCCATATAGCGCGTGCCTTGTTCGACCGGCACCAGGAAATCCGGCTTTGCGCTCTCCGACTGTTGAGCGATGACATAGGTTCCGCGGCCGACCTCGCCGCTGACCAATCCCCGCTCGCGCAGCAATTGATAGGCCCTGCCGACCGTGCCGACGGTCGTGCCGATGTCGTATGCCAGATCGCGCTGCGGCGGCAGCTTTGCCCCTGCACCGATCAGGCCGCGGTCGATGTCCGTCTCGATGGAATCAGCAAGCCGCTGATAGAGCGGGCCGGTGCCGGCGGTAAGGTCTGGAAGCCAAGTTGTCATGGTGACAATTTTTTACATTGCACCGAAATGAGAGTCAATACATATGAAGCGGGGCGTACGAAAAGGCACAATTGCAATCTTGGCAGAAAGAAAATGGGTACAATAGAGACAATCCGCTACGCCGCAGTTGAATTGCAGGTGCAGGTGGCGCGCCCGCCGGGCAGGCCAACCTATGTCAGTCGGCTGGTGCGTACGCTCAGATCCTTCGCGAGGTGGATCGACGGGTTAATGGATCGCCGGCGCAGCCGGCTGGTCCTGCTCGAGATGACTGACGACCAGCTCAAGGACATCGGTATCTCGCGTTGCGATGCCCATCGTGAGGGGCTGAGGGCGTTTTGGGACTGAGAAGCAGCCGGATGCTCCGTCTCGAACGTCGCGTGGCATATCGGCGGTTAGACGAGAGCGTCAATATCGACATCGGAACCAACGCGATCTTCTTCATCACTGAGATACCATCCTCCTTCGTGCCCTCACAGCATTCGCTCGCGACGTCTCCAGTGAATAGGGGTATTGCTGAAAATAGCTAATTCCCTTATTTTCGGGATAACGAAGGAGATGACCGTGGCAAGTTTCACCCTCACAGATCTCGGCAACAAATCCGGCGAGGTTGTTGAGGCCGCGTTCCGCGGCCCTGTTGACATCACCAAGCGCGGCAAGCGCAAGTTCGTTCTCCTGACGGCAGAGCAGTTCGACCGCATCACCAGTCGCAGCGCGCAACGGGCACACCGCGTCGAGGATCTGTCGGCCGAGGAACGCGACAGGCTTCTAACCGGCCTCGACGCAGTCGCGCGAGATGATGTTCGGGATGACTGAACCCGGCCACGGACAGATCATTCTCTATTCCTATTTGTGGGCAAGGGAATATGACCGGGGCGAGGAAAGCGGACGCAAGGCGCGGCCGACTTGCGTTATGCTGATCGTTGCCGGCAAGAATGGCCGCAAGCAGGCCCTGCTCTTTCCAATCACGAGCCAGCCGCCACGACCTGGCGCGCACTATGTTGAGATTCCTGAGACCGAGGCCCGCCGCGCCACCCTCTTTACCCCAGCCTGGGTTATCGTCGACGAATTCAACACCGATGATCTCGCGACGAGCTGGGCGCTCGAAGATGCCAAGCCGCTCGGCCAATTCACGCGCAAGTTCATGTCACGGATCGCTGGCGAAGCTGCTGCGGCGATCCGTGCAGGCGCCGCGCGAACCGTGCCAAGACGCTAAAGGCTGCCGCGGCGGGAGAGCATCATCGCGGATGAACGCCCGCCGCCCTGATCCGCGTGACACCGTGGTCCACAAGCACCGCCACGATGCACAGCATCAGAAAGAGCCCGGTGATGGCCAGAGCCGAGACGGCGACGCTGGTCGCGCCGTTCTTGGCGAGATCGAGGAACGGGTAGGGCACTTCACCGGCAATCGGCGCCCGCAGCAGCGCGTAGGCCAGATAGGCGATCGGATAGATCATCCACCAGGAGATGTCGCGCCACCGCGTCGAGCCGTCGGCGCCTGCCACAAGCCACCACAGCACGAACAACACCGGCGTCACATAGTGCAGGAGCACATCGCAGAGCAGGAACAGCCCTTGCGGCTGCCAAAGCTGCGCCAGGACCGTTGCATAAACGATGAGGACCAGCGTTATGGCGACGGCTACGCCCGCCCGCATCCGTGGCGCGGAAAAGGCCGGAAACCAGGCATAACCCGTCGACGACAGCAACGAGGCATGGACGAGCACCGCGCCGATGTTGGTCAGGATGGTGAAGAAGCTGAAATAGAAGACCAGCGAGCCGACAAAGCCGCGGCCGGCTTCCATTGACGCCGGAACGGTGATGCAGAGCTGCAGGACGAGCCCGGCCAGGCCGACGACCAGACCGATGATCTGCAGCAGGCGACCCATTGGGCTAGGCAGCAGCGCCGCAGGCCGGATTGCCCGCCTGCCAGCGGGCAATGTCCGAGCCAATGCGCGCGCCGAGCGGTTCCGCCATCAATGGGCCGAACACGTCGACGCGGCTCGAATTGCCTTGCGCCTGCACGACCAGCAGCGGCTTTCCGCCATAATGCTTGGCCGGCACCAGCAGGAAGCGGGGCGTGCCGCTAAACGAATTCAGTTCGTTGGCCATCTGGTAAGATTTGAAGGCAGGGTCCTTGCTGGCGATCCAGCATTTGTGGGCACCGATTGCCACCTGTTCCATGGCAAGCAGTGACGCGCTCTTGCCCGCCGGCGCCGGCGTGCTCTTCGGGCCTGACTGGCATGAGGCGAGTACAAGCCCGGCGGCAGTAGCGACGGCGAGGCGCGTGGTCGTCGGTCTCATGTTCAAGCGGCGCCCATCTCGAGTTCGGACAGAAAGATCTTCAGACCGTCTGTCATCTCACCCCAGACGCGCGACAGCGCCGGATGCTGCAAGGCGATTTGCTCGTAGGCATCGAATTTCGGATAGGCGTCAAGCAAATCGGGGCGGCCCATCGTTGTCCTGAAATTGTTGAAGACGAAGCGGGTCGGCGTCAACCACGCATCGGCAAAGGAGATGTCGTCGCCGAGCGCGAACGGGCCATGCGCCATGCGGGCCTCGATTGCCGCAAGCCCGTGATGCAATCGGGCGAACTGTGCCTTGATCTCCGCCTCGTTGCGCTGCGGCACGAAATAGAGTTCGAACAGCTTCATGGTCGGGGCGAGCACGTCAAGGTCGGTGATGCGGGCGAACATGCGCACCAACGCCCGGTCTTTCGTATCCTTGGGCAGCAGCGCCGGCTCGGGGAAACGCTCCTCCAGATATTCGGCAATGACTACCGATTCGACGATCGTTTCGCCGGAACCGGTGATCAGCACCGGAATCCTGTTGAGCGGCGAGATGGCACGAAATGCCTCGGGGATGGGAAACCCCGGCGGCGGTGCCATGAGCTTGAGCGGCACGTTCTTGATGTAGGCCAACGCCCGCACGATCGACGAATAGGGCGACAACGGCCGCGAATAGAGTTTCATGACCGTCGCTCCAGGAGGAAAATTGAAGGTATCAAGCGGCGATGCCCAGCGCGCTTTCGAACAGCGCCCGGCCGTCGCTTCCGCCATGCGCCGCTTCGATCAGGTTCTCGGGATGCGGCATCAGGCCGAGCACATTGCCATGGCCGTTGACGATGCCGGCAATGTCGTTGATCGAGCCGTTGGGATTGGTGCCTACGGCATAGCGGAACACCACCTGGCCTTCGCCTTCGAGGCGGGCCAGCGTTTCGGCATCGGCAAAATAATTGCCGTCATGGTGCGCCACCGGCGCGCGGATGATCTGGCCCGGCTGATAGCGGCGGGTGAACATCGTGTTGGCGTTGGCGATCTGCAGCTTCACCTGACGGCAGACGAATTTCAGCGAGGTATTGCGCATCAATGCGCCCGGCAGCAAGCCGGCCTCGACCAGGATTTGGAAGCCGTTGCAGACGCCGATGACCGTGACGCCCTTGGCCGCCTTTTCGGCCACAGCCCGCATTACTGGCATGCGCGCGGCAATGGCGCCGCAGCGCAGATAATCGCCGAACGAAAAGCCGCCGGGAATGGCGATCAGGTCGACATCGGGAATTTCGGTGTCGGTCTGCCAGACGGTGACCGGCGGCGTGCCGGAAATCTTGGTCAGCGCCGCGATCATGTCGCGGTCGCGATTGAGGCCTGGGAGCAGGACGACGGCTGATTTCACCTCAGGCGATCTCCACCGCGTAATTCTCAATCACTGTATTCGCCAGAAGCTTGTCGCACATGGCTTTCAGATCGGCCTCGGCCTTGGCGCTGTCGCTCTCGGCCAATTCGACGTCGAAAACCTTGCCTTGCCGCACCTGGCCGACGCCGCCGAAACCCATTCCGGACAGCGCGTGCTCGATTGCCTTGCCTTGTGGGTCTAGCACGCCGTTCTTGAGGGTTACGGTAATGCGGGCCTTGATCACGCTGGACATGCTCCTGTTCACCTGTTGAGCGGGCAAGCCGTCAGTGCGGCTTACCTTTGACACCGTCGGTCGATGCGACGAGCACCGGCCCGGCCGGACGCGGTGGCTCGTTCTCGTTCATGATGCCGAGACGGCGGGCAACTTCCTGATAAGCCTCGACCAGCCCGCCCATGTCGCGGCGGAAGCGGTCCTTGTCGAGCTTGTCCTGCGTCGCCACGTCCCACAGCCGGCAGGAATCCGGCGAGATCTCGTCGGCAACGACGATGCGCATCATGTCGCCTTCGAACAGGCGGCCGCATTCGATCTTGAAATCGACGAGCTGGATGCCGACACCCATGAACAGGCCGGAAAGGAAGTCGTTGACGCGAATGGCCAGCGCCATGACATCGTCGATCTCCTGCGGGCTCGCCCAGCCGAAGGCGGTGATGTGCTCTTCCGAGACCATCGGATCGTCGAGCGCATCGGCCTTGTAATAGAATTCGATGATCGAGCGCGGCAGCACGGTGCCTTCCTCGATGCCCAGGCGCTTGGCCAGCGAGCCGGCGGCGACGTTGCGCACCACCACTTCGAGCGGGATGATCTCGACTTCCTTGATCAACTGCTCGCGCATGTTGAGCCGGCGGATGAAGTGGGTCGGAATGCCCATCCGGTTGAGATGGTTGAAGATGTGCTCGGAAATGCGGTTGTTGAGCACGCCTTTGCCATCGACGATTTCATGCTTCTTCTTGTTGAAAGCGGTAGCGTCGTCCTTGAAGAACTGGATCAGCGTGCCAGGCTCCGGTCCCTCATAAAGGATCTTGGCCTTGCCTTCATAAATGCGGCGGCGATTTTTCATCTGATTTTTCTCTGGATTTGCGGGCAGGCGGCAAGCGACCAGTTCCTGTCCGTCTGCCTAAAATAAGATGGCGACGGTGGGGTTCAATGCCGGTGTCTATCCCAATCGCACTGTTTGCTCAATCGGCAAATCCTTTCAATCAACCGCTTTCGGGCACCGAAATGCCGCAGCGCAGCAAGCAATGTAGCATATTGACCGGCCGGCGCCCTTTTGGTTTGTGCTCCGGCAACACATATTGGCACAACGAATCGGATTTCACGGAGGGATGCCATGAGCAGCATGAAAGACCGCGAAGAGGGCTTTGAGCGCAAATTCGCATTCGACGAGGAACTTCGGTTCAAGGCTGCGGCACGCCGCAACAGAGCGCTCGGCCTGTGGGCTGCCGAAAAGCTCGGCAAGTCCGGCGCCGATGCCGACGCTTATGCCAGGGAAGTGGTCGTCAGCGACATCGAGGAAGCCGGCGATCACGACGTTTTCCGCAAGATACGCAAGGATTTCGATGCGGCCGGCATCGACCAGTCGGACCATCAGATCCGCCGCACCATGGATGAATTGATGGCGCAGGCGATCGAGCAGATCAAGAACACCTGATCCCCATCGATACTCTTCGAATGCTGGACCAATCGACCGCCCGGCCTCACCGGGCGGTTTTTCTTTGCCTTTGCGGTCATTTCCGGCTGAATTGCTGCAAGCAAAGAGGAAATCGCCAATGTCCCTGAAGTCACGCCTTGCGGCCGACGAGACGCTGTTCACCGCATGGTCCGGCGTGCCGGATGCCTTGACGGTCGAGATACTGGCCAGGCAAGGGTTCGACGCGGTTACGCTCGATATGCAGCATGGTGGGCATCACGAGGATAGCGTGCTGCGCGGGCTTGTGCCGGTGCTGGCCGCCAACAAGCCGGCTTTGGTACGCATCCCGGTCGGCCGCTTCGACATGGCCAGCCGTGCGCTTGACTTCGGCGCCGAGGCGGTGATCGCCCCGATGGTGAATTCGGTGGCGGACGCAAAGCTGTTTGCTGCCGCAATGAAATACCCGCCACTCGGCGAGCGCTCCTGGGGCCCGACCTATGCTTTTCCGCGCCATGGCAAGGGCGACTATGCCGACTGGCTGCGCGACAGCAACCAGCGCACCATGGCGTTCGCCATGGTCGAAACGCGGGCCGCGCTTGATGCACTCGACGGCATCCTCGACACGCCGGGCATCGACGGTATCTTCCTTGGCCCGTCGGATTTCTCGATCGCCTGGTCGCAGGGCACCACCGTCAGTTCGACGCTGGAGAGCATGATGGGGACCGTCGCCTCGATCGCCGAGCGCACCCGCAAAGCCGGCAAGCATGCGGCGATCTATGTGATGGAACCGGCCATCGCCGGTCGCGTGGTGTCGATGGGTTACCGGCTGCTGGCGATGGGTTCCGAGCATTCGCTGATTTCGCTTGGGGCAAAGACCCTGCTGAGCAGCGTCAGGGATTCGATCGCTTCCTAGAGCAATTCCAGAAAAGTGTGAAACGGTTTTCCGTCCGGAATTGCGTCAAAACAAAGAGATAGAGCGGTTCGCCGTTTCCGTGAAGCGGTGAACCGCTCTAGAGATCCGTCAGGAATTTTGCGAACGTCATCGAGCCTTCAGGCCAGGGGCCGAAGCCGGAATCCGCGTTGAGATGACCGGCATCCCCGGCGTCGATGAACAGCGAGCCCCACGCCCCGGCAATGTCCTCGGCGACGCCGAAGGCGCAGAACGGGTCGTTGCGGCTGGCGATCACCACCGACGGAAACGGCAGCGGGTCGCGCGGATAGGGGCCGAAGGTCATCAGGTGCCTCGGCTTTATCTCTGGATTGGCGACATCGGGCGGCGCCACGAAGAAAGCGCCGGCGACCGGCCTCTCGAACCGAGGCAATGCTTGAATGACCGCCGCGACGCCAAGCGAATGGGCGACGATGACGACCGGCCGCTCGGCCTCGTTAACCGCCTTGGCGACACCGGCCGTCCAATCCTCGCGCACCGGCTTCGACCATTCCGCCTGTTCGACGCGGCGCGCTGTCGATAGTTTCGACTGCCAGCGGCTCTGCCAATGATCGGGGCCGGAATTGGTGTAGCCCGGCACGATGAGAATATCTGCTTCCCTGACTTTCATGGCGCGCATGTAGCGAGAGGCGCTGTCGGGTGCAACCGGGTATGAACTCAACAGCGACACGCAAACGGCCGCTCACGAGCCCGGTTCTGCTCGCTATTGTGAACACCCTGTTCGCTTCTTGCGCTCTTGTGTGAACGATCGCGATCAACGATCTGTCGCCAGGAAAGAATGGCTGTTCCGAGATTTTGGCACGGACATGGCGTAGAATGATTGATGGCGCCGGATTGCTCTGTTGGAAGCTTGTCGAGCGCCGCCTGAACGGAGCACTTTGATGAGCGAACTGCCTTTTGCCGCGACGACCCCGGTCAGCGTTGCCCGCGTCGGCTTGCGGGCGCGCGATGCAGACAATCTCGCTGCCTACTATCGCAAAGTCGTCGGTTTGCAGGAACTGAGCCGCGCCGGCGGCACGATTACGCTCGGCGCAGTCAATCGCCCTTTGCTCGACATCGAAGCGGATCCGGCCGCGAAACCCGATGACCCGCGCAGCGCCGGTCTTTTCCACACCGCCTTCCTGCTACCCAGCCGGGCCGATCTCGGCCGCTGGATCAATCACGCCATCGCCGGCAAGATCGGCATCGAGGGCGCATCCGATCATCTGGTCAGCGAGGCTCTTTACCTAACCGATCCGGAAGGCAACGGCATCGAGATCTATGCCGACCGCCGTCCGCAGGACTGGAAATGGAACGGTGACAAGATAGCGATGGCGACGGAGCGGCTGAACATTCCGTCGGTCGTTGCCGAGGTGCCGGCCGGCGACACCGGCTGGCAGGGCGCGCCGGAAAACAGCATTATCGGCCACGTCCATTTGCGGGTCGGCAGGCCGGAAGAAGCCGAAGCATGGTGGCATCAGGAGTTCGGTTTCGACACAGTGGCAAAGTACGGTGGCGCGGCGGTGTTCCTGTCGTCCGGCGGCTATCATCACCACATTGGCGCAAATGCGTGGCAGAGCGCGGGCGCCGGTCGCCGCGATCCCGCCCGCTCCGGCTTGGCCTGGGTCGAGATGCGCTCGGACAATGCCGCAAGCGAGACCACCCGCGAGGATCCGTGGGGCACGGTAATAAGGACGGTTCCCGGTAAGGCGTAGGTTAGAGGTTCGCTTTTTCGAGCAAGCGGCCAAGCATGAGCAGGCCCGCTGGCCATACGCCCAGGCGGGCCTCGTTTCCCATATGGCCGAGATCGCCGGCATCGGCGATATCCGCGCCCCAGGCTGCGGCAAAAGCGGTCGCCTTGTCGAAGGTGACGCGTGGGTCGCTGCGGCTCGCCACCACCAATGTCGGGAAGGGCAGGCGCTTCAGCGGCATCGGCGCGAACGGGCGCACCGCGTCGAATGAGGGATCGGCATCGTCGACATTGGTCGCGGCAACCAGGAATGCCGCCGCGACCTTGTCGAGTTGGCCTTGACTGGCCCCAGCAGCCCACTTCACCGCCGTCGCCACCGCCAGCGAATGCGCAAGCAGCACGACGCGGCGCGGAGCGGCGGCCACCGCGGCATCCACCTGGCCGATCCAGTCTTCAGGCTTTGGCCGGTCCCACTCGGCCTGCAGCACGCGGCTCGAATTGGGGAACACCCGGCACCAATGCGACATCCAATGATCCGGCCCGGAATTGCCGCGCCCGGGCAGGGCGAGGAAATCGAAATCTCCGGCCGACGAAATCATCAGGCTTCTCCAAACACTCGGCTAAAGATCGTATCGACGTGCTTGGTATGATAGCCCAAGTCGAATTTCTCGCGGATCTCGGCCTCGGGCAAGGCTGCGACAACGTCCTTGTCGGCCAAAAGTTCCTCAAGAAAATCAGCGCCTTGCTCCCATACCTTCATGGCGTTGCGCTGCACCAGCCGGTAGGCGTCCTCGCGCGAAACACCGGCTTGCGTCAGCGCCAGCAGCACGCGCTGCGAATGCACAAGGCCACGGAATTTGTTCATGTTCTTCAGCATGTTGTCGGGGTAGACCAGCAGTTTGTCGACGACGCTGGTCAGGCGTGAGAGCGCGAAATCGAGCGTCACCGTCGCGTCGGGCCCGATCATGCGCTCGACCGAGGAATGCGAGATGTCGCGCTCGTGCCACAGCGCCACATTCTCCATTGCCGGCAATGCGAAGGAGCGCACCATGCGGGCAAGGCCGGTGAGGTTCTCGGTCAGCACCGGGTTGCGCTTGTGCGGCATCGCCGACGAGCCCTTCTGTCCGGGTGAAAAGTACTCTTCTGCTTCAAGTACCTCGGTGCGCTGCAGATGGCGCACCTCGATCGCCAGCCGCTCGACCGACGAGGCGATCACGCCGAGCGTGGCGAAGAACATCGCGTGGCGGTCGCGCGGGATCACCTGCGTCGACACCGGCTCCGGCTTCAGTCCGAGTTTCTTGGCCACGTATTCTTCGACATAAGGGTCGATATTGGCGAAGGTGCCGACCGCACCAGAGATGGCGCAGGTGGCGATGTCCTCGCGTGCGTGCACCAGCCTCTCGCGGCAACGCGAGAATTCGGCATAGGCCTGCGCCAGCTTGACGCCGAAGGTGGTCGGCTCGGCATGGATGCCATGGCTGCGGCCGATTGTGATCGTGTCCTTGTGCTCGAAGGCGCGGCGCTTGAGCGCCGCAAGCAGCCCGTCAATGTCGGCCAGCAGGATGTCGCTGGCGCGGGTGAGCTGCACGGCAAAACAGGTGTCGAGAACGTCGGAGGATGTCATGCCCTGGTGGATGAAGCGGGCATCCGGCCCGACGAATTCGGCAAGATGGGTGAGAAAGGCGATGACGTCATGCTTGGTGACCCGCTCGATCTCGTCGATGGCGTCGACGTCGAACTTCGCCGCTCCGCCTTTCTCCCAGATGGTCTTGGCGGCCTCCTTCGGGATGACGCCGAGCTCGGCCAATGCGTCGCAGGCGTAGGCCTCGATCTCGAACCAGATGCGGAACCGGGTTTCGGGCGACCAGATGGCCACCATTTCCGGCCGGGAGTAGCGAGGGATCATCAGTCGGTCCTGACTTGCGAGAGCATTTGCCCGCGTCCTAACAGAGGCAGGCAAAATGCTCAACGTTGCTGGCGCGCAAACCAGACACTGGCGACAGCTAGCGCAATGAAACCGAGCGGAAAATACAGCCGGATGCCGAGGACGACGAACTGGTAGAGCGCCGTCAACATCGTGAACACGAACTGGAAAACCCAGGTGATGGTGAGCGCGGGTGCATGCCATTGGACGTAGTAGGAGCGGTATTGCAGCCCAAAGAGGCCGCCGGTGAAGGTAATTGTCGCGGCGAGAAGGCAGACGAAGGCGGCGGCGAGGGCGATTTCCCAGTGGCGTCCGAGCGAGACGAGCCGCGCCAGAAACAGCCCAACCGGGAAGGCCAGCGCGCCGCCGGCAGCATAAAGCAGCGAGACGAAGCGGACCTTCGCCGGGGTCTCCCAATCGTACAACAGCAGATTGAGCAGCGCGCTGGCGCCCATCGCCATGGCCCACAACAAGGCACCGGCAAATGCGGTGCGCAGCGGCGGCAAGGAGCGGCGGAGACGATGCAGGGCGCGATAGCGCATGGCGGGGAACGTCACAGGCGACCGGTTACCGCGATCCAGCGATAGTCCGGCCCTTCGAAGCCGTATTGGCGCACCGCGATCAGCACGGCATAGGTGCTGACGCTATCCAGCGAAAATGTCTGAACCGCGCCGATCTGGTAGCCATTCGGACAGCCTCTGCTTTGCGGGATCGATTTGTCCTCGTGAATGATCCTCGTCTGGCCGCCATCCTTCGCCTCGATGCGCAGCAGGCGAAAGCCATTGATCTCGCCCTGGCTCTGGCAGCGTTCGGTGTCGTTCATGCCGATCTGGTCGAGCCGGAACTCGAGCGGATCGTCGACCGGCGAGAAGATCGGGCGCGGATTGACCACCATGCGGAAGGGATCGGCAGAAAGCTCGGTCACCGGGTTGAAGCCGGCGGTGATGCCGCGATTTGCCGTGAGTTCCGCCTGACCGACGATCGCTTCGCCCCTTTGCCGGGCCTGCAGCCGCGCTGCGGCCACCGTGGCATTCTCGTCGTCGAGCCGGACACGTATCGGCGAGCCCTTCAGGAAACTGTCGTCGGCCGTGTCGATATAATAGCGGGTCGCATAGGGAAATCCCGATCCGTCCTGGACGCCGTATTCCTCGAAGGCAAAGACCCCGCCATCACTGCTGAAGCCGAGGATCTCAAGCTCGGCGACATCGCCTGCGTGGGCGGCGGCCAAAGTTGCAAGCGGGGCAAGCAGGCAGACTGCAAACAGGGCAAGATTTCGCATGGGGCTTTCCATTCCGGCGGTCGACGCCGTTAAATTCCTATCACGATGCCGTCAAAAGATCGTGCTGACTGAAACACAAAGTCGATGCATCCAATCCGGCCGCCGTTTGTTATTGTCGGCAGCTTCACCGCATTGTGCCTTCCGAAAATCAGAATCGATTTTCGGAAGGCACGATGCATTGATTCAAAATGTTTAGAGCGTCGTTTGCGCGTCCAAAGGGACGCGCGGCGCTCTAAGGGAGACCCCCATGACAGATGCAGCCAAGATTCGCGAACGTATGGAAGTGATCGGTGCCGACGGCGTCCATGTCGGTACCGTCGACAAGGTTGACGGAGATCGCATAAAGCTGACCAAGCGCGACAGCGGCGAGGGCGCGCACAGGGGCCATCACCACTTCATTCCTCTCAGCCTTGTCGCCGAGGTCGAGGGCCAGAAGGTGCGGCTGTCGGCAAACTCGGATGTTGCGGTCACGTTCGAGGAAGAAAAATCCGAACCCACCTGATCATAATCCAGTCTGATTACGGCTCACCCGAATGAGCGTTGCGCGTTCAGCGCGACGACCAGACCGGGAACAGATCGCCCTCGGCCGGCGTCGCGGCAAAGACGCCGCGGCTGATGGCGCGCGCCATCGTGGCGCCGGCCGCGGCGTAGAGATCGATTGCATCGTCGGGCTCAAGCTCGATGCCGCTCTTGCCCGTTGCCAGCGCGAAGACCAGATCGCCGTCGGCGGGCGTATGCGTCGGCCAAATGGCGCGGACAAAGCCGTCATGCGCCGATATCGCCAGGCGTTTGGCGGCGGCCTTCGTGAGTACCGCATCGGTGGCGATCACGGCGATGGTCGTGTTGGCGCCGGTTTCCGCCTGCTCTGCCGCATGCTTGTCACGGAACTTCAGCAGGACCTTTCTGGCATCGTCAGGCATCGGGTGGGGATAGCCTAACCCGCCGAACTCGTCGCCGATCTCGAACGGTGCCGCCCAGAAATGGCGGGTCCCGGCGACCGTCACCGAGCCGGTCGGGTTGACGGCGGCAAGCGCGCCGATGGTGACGCCGCTGTCCAGCACCGTCGAGGCCGAGCCGAGCCCGCCCTTCAGGCCGGAGCTCAGCGCGCCGGCACCCGCGCCGGCGGTGCCGAGCGCAAAGTCGATCGCGGCGGCTTGCGCGGCTTCGTAGCCGAGGTCGCGGTAAGGCGGATACCGGCCCCAATCCTTGTCGCCGCCATTGCGCAGATCGAACAGGATCGCCGCCGGCACGATCGGCACGCGAAAGCCGCCGACCTCGACGCCGATGCCCCTTTCACGCAATGCCGCCTGCACCCCCGACGCGGCGTCGAGGCCAAAAGCCGACCCGCCCGAAAGCACCACGGCATGGATGGCGTGGATCGAATTGTGCGGCTCGAGCAGGTCGGTTTCGCGGGTGCCCGGCGCACCGCCCAGGATTTGCACGCCGGCCACGGCCGGTTCGTCGCAGATGACGGTGGTCACACCGGATTTCAGCTTGGCATTCGCCGCATTGCCGACACGCAGGCCGGCGACGTCCGTGATGAGATTGCGCGGACCCGTATGGAACATCCCTGTGCTGGACATCATTGGCTCTCCGCCGGCGCGAAACGGCCGCCGTCGAAACGGTAGGCTCGATAAGGATTTTGCGTCAGGTCACCTTTTTCGTCAAAGCGGATCGGTCCGATCGCCGTGGTGAAGTCATGCGCGGTCAGCACGTTGGCCAGCCTCTCGCCGGAGCTTTGCGGCAATGCTGAAGCCGCCTTGGCGATCTCGACCGCGGCATAGGCGGGAAGCGTGTAACCTTCCGGCACGATGTTTTGTGCTGCAAAGCTTTGCAGTACCTTGGGGTCGGCGACGTCGGCCCATTCGGGCGGCGCGATCATCAGCGTGCCGACGGCATAAGGCACGTCGCCGAGCGGCGCGCGCAACGCTTCGCCGCCGGCAAACACCATGCCGGTATTTAGCTGGCCGGCATCCCGGCCCATAATGGCGACATCATCGCCGTCGCCGCCGGCAAAGACATGCGTTGCGCCGGCTTTCTTCAGCCGGCCGATCAGGCCGATCTGGTTGTCGAGCTGCGGCCGGAACGTGTCGACGAACACCGGCTTCAGAGCCGCTTGCTCGGCGGCTGCCCGAAACGTCTCGGCCATTTCGCGGCCATAGATCGTGCCGTCGTCGACTATGGCGAACAGCTCGGTTTGCCATAGGCGGGTGAGGATGGCAGCGACGGCATTGCGCTCGTCGTCGCCGCGCGGCCCGAGACGATAGATCGGCCATCCGGTCTTGGCGCGCCGGTCGGTCAGGCTTTCCGTGCGCACGCCGACGGTGATCACCGGTATGCCGGCATCCTTGAGGATCGGCAGAGCCGCCTCGATTGCGTCGGTGCACAAAAACCCGATGACGACGTTGACCTTGGCCGCGGTGAACTCCCGCGCGGCGGCGGCGCCACCGTCGGCCGTGCAGGCGTCATCGATCGACTTGATTTCGGCATCGTTCGCTTCAGCCGCCATTGTCGCGCCGGCCTCGATCTGTTTGCCGAGGATCGCCGACGGCCCCGACAAAGGTGCCGCGACGCCGACCAGCAGCGTCTCGGCATTTGCACTGCAGGCGACCGAGAGCCAGGCCAGCACCGCTATCGTGGTTGTCCAAGGTCGCATGCGAGCGAAGAATTCCTCCACGCCGGTCGCGTGGTTGCCGGCGCCAATGCCGTCAAGACCTAAAGGCTGGCCAGCTTTGGCGCAACACGCGAATTCGGGATATAGGTCAAGCACTTCGCTTGTGGCCTGCAATATCCCCCCATATATAACGGTTGGTTCTGACTAGTGGAAAATCATCGGTGCTGAAGAAGAATGACATCGGGCCGCAGGCCTACCGCGACGCGATGGCCCATTTTGCTGGCCATGTGCATGTAGTCACCACCGATGGCCCTGCCGGCAGGCGCGGCGCGACGGTGATCGCGGCCTGCTCGGTGTCGGACACGCCGCCAACCATCCTGGTTTGCCTCAATCGTGAAAATCCCAAGAACGAGCCGTTCGTGGAAAACGGCAAATTTGCCCTGAACACGCTGGCTTCGGATCAGGAGCCGCTGTCGATCGCCTTTTCCGGCATTACCGGCCTGCCGGTCGAGGAGCGTTTCGCGTTGGCCGAATGGGATGTGATCTCGACCGGTGCGCCGACGCTGAAGGGCGCGCTCGCCGTCTTCGACTGCGAACTGATCGACTCCAAGGATCTGGCCACCCACCGTGTGCTTTTTGGCAAGGTTACAGGTTTGCGCATCGGCGATAATTTGCGGCCGCTGATCTATCACAACCGCGGCTACCACGCTTTGTAGAGGCTTTCAGATGGCCGCGCCCGCGAAGACAGAATGACCGAGTTGAAAACCGCGTCCGGCGCCGCGGATGATCGACGAGACGCTCGATCTGTTGACCCGTGCGGATTATGTGGCGGACCGGTCGCTGGCGACCGTGCTGTTTTTATGCGTTCGGTCGACCCGCGGCGGTGGATCCAGGCTGGCGCGAAGCGCGTCGCATAACCACATGTCTGCCAGGGAGAAAATCATGGAACACAGTATCTATCTCGATGAGGCCCGCGATCCGCTGATCATCGCGGAGGGCTGGATGAAGGACGGCAAGGATGTCGCCATTGCCACCGTGGTCGAGACCTGGGGCTCGGCGCCGCGCCCGGTCGGCAGCCACCTAGTGATCGACGCGGAAGGCAATTTCCACGGCTCCGTCTCGGGCGGCTGCGTCGAAGGCGCGGTGGTGACCGAGGCGGTCGATGTTATCGATAGCGGCACGGCCAAAATGCTCGAATTCGGCGTCGCAGACGAGACCGCCTGGCAAGTCGGCCTGTCATGCGGCGGCCGCATCAAGGTCTATGTAGAAAGATTGGGTTGATCTCGAATGGATCCCTATGCGCTGAAGACACTCAACGCCGAACGCCGCGCCCGCCGCGCGGCAATCCTGGTCACCGATCTCGGCGACGGCCGCGACCGTGTCGTGCGCGAGGGCGACCGGGTAGCCGGCGAACTCGGGGCGGCCATCGCCAAGGCATTTCGCACGGGCAATTCCGGTTCGGCCGAAGCTGAGGGACGGACCTTCTTCCTCAACGCACATCTGCCGCAGCCGCGCCTGGTGGTGATCGGCGCCGTCCACATCAGCCAGGCGCTGGCACCGATGGCCAGGATCGCCGGCTATCCTGTCGAGATCATCGATCCGCGAACGGCCTTTGCCACGCCCGATCGTTTTCCCGATATCGCGCTGCATGCCGAATGGCCAGAGGATGTGCTGACGCGTCAGCCGCTCGATAGCTATACGGCGCTGGCTGCTCTCACCCACGATCCGAAGATCGACGATTTCGCGCTGAAGGCGGCGCTCGACGCCGGCTGCTTTTATGTCGGCGCGCTCGGCAGCCGCAAGACCCACGCCAAACGTGTGGAACGCCTGCTGGCTTCGGGAGCGACCGCCGACCAGATCGCCCGCATTCATGCCCCGATCGGCCTCGACATTGGGGCTGCCAGCCCGGCCGAGATCGCCGTCGCGGTGTTGGCGCAAGCGATCCACGCCTTTCGCTCCCGTGGTCTCGAATCCAAAGGCGCGGTCGCGTGAAATTTGGTCCCGTTGCGATCGATGCGGCCGAAGGGGCAGTGCTGGCGCACGCCACCACAGCCGGAGAGCGCCGCTTCCGCAAGGCGCACAGGCTAAGCGCCGGGGATGTGTCCCTGTTGAAGGCCGCTGGCATTTCCGAGGTCGTAGCGGCGGTGTTGGCGCCCGATGATCTCAGCGAGGACGTCGCTGCCGAAAAGATCGCCGCATCCATGATCCATCGCAACATCGAGGCGAGGCCCGCCGCGACAGGTAGGGTCAACCTCCACGCGCAGGCTGCCGGCATGTTCACCGTCGACGCGGCGATGATCGACGCCATCAACGCCGTCGATCCGACGATCACCATCGCCACGCTGGCGCAGCATGCGCCGGTCGAAAAAGGTCAGATGGTAGCAACGGTGAAGATCATCCCATTTGCGGTCGCCTCCGCTTTGGTCGATGCCGTTGCAAGGATCTGCGCCGGCGGCGAGATATTTGCGGTCAACGCCTATCAGCCGGTGCGCGTCGGCGTCATCCAGACGGTGCTGCCCGGCATCAAACCCAGCGTGCTCGACAAGACGCTGCGCGTCACCGAAGCACGCTTGGCGCGTTCGGGCGGCAGGCTGACGGCGGAGCGTCGAACCCCGCATGAAATTATCCCCGTCGCCGAGGCTGCGGCCTCGCTGATCCGCGACAACGATATGGTGGTTATCTTCGGCGCCTCGGCGATGGCCGATTTCGGCGACGTCGTTCCCGCTGCCATCGAAAAGGCAGGCGGCACTGTCATCCGCGCCGGTATGCCGGTCGATCCCGGCAATCTGCTGGTGCTCGGCACACTCGGCGGCAAGCGCATTATCGGTGCGCCGGGCTGCGCCCGCAGTCCCAAGGAGAACGGCTTCGACTGGGTGCTCGACCGGCTGATCGCCGGTCTCGACGTGACCGCCAGGGATATTGCCGGCATGGGCGTCGGCGGGCTGTTGATGGAAATTCCGACGCGGCCGCAGCCGCGCGAGCCATTGCCGGCCAAAGCCGAACCAAAGGTCGAGATCGTGCTTCTGGCCGCCGGCCGCTCCAGCCGCATGGGCGGGCCGAACAAGCTCTTGGCGCTCTTCGACGGCAAGCCGCTGGTCCGTCGCACTGCCGAACGCGCGGTCGGTTCGAAAGCCGCGGCCACCATCGTCGTCACCGGCCACCAGCGCGAGCGCGTGCGCAGTGCACTGTCTGGCCTCGATGTGACCTTCGCCGACAATCCGGATTTCGCCGAGGGTCTGTCTTCGTCGCTGAAGGCCGGCATCGCCAAGATTTCCGGCGACGCCGCCGGCGCCATGATTGTCCTCGGCGATATGCCCGGCGTCGCCTCGGCCGACCTCGACAGGCTGATCGAGGCGTTCCGCAAGTCCGAAGGGCGATCGGTGGTGCGCGCCGCTCATGATGGCCGGCGCGGCAACCCGGTGCTGCTGCCGCGCTCGCTGTTCGCCGCGATCGCTCACCTCGAAGGCGATACCGGTGCCCGCCATCTGGTCGAGGCCGAAGGGCTCGACGTCATCGATGTCGAGATCGGCGAAGGGGCAGCCGTCGATGTCGACACGCGCGAGGCGCTGGAAAGCGCCGGCGGCGTGCTGCAGGATTGACAAACCGAAGCCGAAAAACGCATGGCTGCGGGATGGCCTTTCGTTCCTGCCTCCGGTTCCGCTTGCCCCCCTCCGGCCTCCCGGCCCTTCTGATCGCGATTCTTTGGTCGCTCTTTTGTGCCACTTACGCCAACGCTCTCGAACTCAAACCCTTCAAGGACGATCTGTTCGCCTATCCGGTCACACTCTCGTCCGAGAGCAACGGCGCCTATACGGTCGTCGATTATCGTGAGCTGCGCGACATCAACGCTCGTGACGAAGTGCCTGAGCGTCGTGTGCACGCGCAATACACCGACACCGGCGTGCGTAAGGTGCAGCAGGATCTATTGCTGCCGACCGATGCAGGCGATGTCCGCCACATTGCCGTCGGCAAGACCGGGGGCGCCAGCATCATCGTGCTTTATCTGCACGGGCAGGGCGGCAGCCGTAAGCAGGGTGCTGACGATTTCACTTTCGGCGGCAATTTCAACCGTATCAAGAACCTGATGGCCGGTAATGGCGGCCTCTATCTGTCGCCGGATTTTTCCGATTTCGGCGACACCGGTGCCGCCCAGATCGCCGCATTGATCGGCCACTATGCCGAACAGTCGCCGCGCGCAAAAATCTTCGTCGCCTGCGGCTCTATGGGCGGCGCGTTGTGCTGGAAGCTGGCAGGCCGCAAGGACTCCGGCGGGCGCATCGACGGGCTGCTGCTGCTCGGCTCGCTGTGGGACGAGAGTTTCTTCTCAAGCTCCGCATTCAAGCGCCGTGTGCCGGTCTTCTTCGGCCAGGGCAGCAAGGACCCGGTGTTTCCAATCGAGAAACAGGAAGCCTTCTTCCGATCGATTCTGGGCAAATCGAAAGCCTACCCGACCCGCTTTGTCCGCTTCGAGACCGGCACACATGGCACGCCGATCCGCATGACCGACTGGCGGGGCACACTCAACTGGATGTTATCGAAGGTCCCTTAGGGCGCGGTGTTGTAGTCGAGCACGGTCTGCGGGTTGATCTCGCCGTCATAAGAGGCATCGACCTCATACTGCACCAGCGAGAAATTGCCGTGGCGAAACAGGTAGGTGCCGGCCGACGAGGCGTCGCCGACGCCGCGCCACTTGTTCAAGGATGAAATCGTTTTGGTGGCCTCGTCATATTCGGAGTTGACCAACTGGTCGTCAGTCTGGAAGCCGATGATGTTGATGCCCTCGACCTTGCCTTCGCTATTGTTGTTCTCATAGCGAATATCGAGTTCCGGTGACGCGAATTGTAATTGCCGGACGCCCGATACGTCGTCGTAGATGTAATAGACTGCGCTCTCATTGTAGGCGGCCATCGAGCAGAAAAAGCGAAACAGCCGTGTCTCGCGTTCGGGCTCGTTTTCGGCCGCCCCCGCATCCTTGTAGCGGAGCGAGTAGGCGTCCGGCTCTCCTCGCGGATCGCCGCCGGGCATGTCCTTGTCGCACTGGTCGCCATAAGTCGCGGCAAACGCCTTGTTGGCCTGCTCAAGCGCTGCGTCCTTCTTCGGCGGCGGCGGTCCTTCGCCGCAGCTTGCCGGCACGGCATCTTCGAAATCGGCCTTTGAGGGTTTCAGCGCACCCTTGTCGATGAAGATTGCGCGAAATGGCGGTTCCTGGATCGAGGCGTTGATCTGGCGCAGCGTATAGCAGCCGGCAAAGACATTCTCGCTGCCGTCCTTGGCCGTCGCCCGGATGGCGACCGGAACGCTGTAGTAGATGCTGCCGGCAGCCCCGTCTTCCGATACGCCACCGGTTTTGACTTCGACCGTGTCCGTGCCGTCATAGCCTTTGACGAAGGAATTGAAATCCTTGGCCGGCTTGGTGTCGCCGAAATAGTCCCAGGCGCGCGCGAATTCGTGCCGGCTGATGGCACTATAAAGCGACCGGATGACCGCTTCGGCATTCGACCTGTCGTCTATGTAAGGCGCGTCGGCGGCGAGCACCGGTTGGCTGGTAGCGGCAAGGGAGAAAAAAGCGGTCGCTGCAAAAAGTGCGCGTCTCATCGGGAACCTCCACTCGATGAAAAATCCTATCATATCGATTGCGGCGGCGTGGTGACGCTTGAACAATCGCCTGCGAAAGCGCTACCTCTCGCCGTGGGCAGTCGGGCCGCGTGGAGATTTCTTGTGACCATATCAATGTATGAAGCATCCGTGCCGGTATTTTCGGCGAGGCTGAAGGCACTAGCCAATGTGCTGAACATTGCCGAGCAAAATGCGGCTGATCGCAAGATCGATCCGCAGGTGTATCTGACGGCGAGGCTGGCGCCGGATATGTTTGCGCTGACCAGGCAGGTGCAGATCGCCACCGATCACGCCAAGGGCGCGCCGTCACGGCTTGCCGGCCGCGAGGTGCCAAAATACGAGGACAATGAGGCGAGCTTCGCCGATCTGCAGGCACGCCTCACCAAGACGCTCGACTATCTCGCGACATTTTCGGCGGCCGAATTCGACGGTTCAGATTACAGGGTGGTCGAACTGAGGCTTGCGGGACGAGAGGTTTCGATGCCGGGGATGCAGTATCTGTTGCACGCCGCCATGCCCAATTTCTATTTCCACCTGACCACCGCCTACGACATCCTGCGCCACAACGGCGTGCCATTGGGCAAGTCGATCTTCCTCGGATTGCGTTGAGATCCGCTCGCGAGATATCCCGCTGCGGCGGGATATCTCACGGCGCGCTGTTTAGCGTAGGGACATTTCCCGGGCGATGCGCGGGAAATCGGCCGGCTTGACGCCGATATCGGTGCGATCGGCATTGCTCATCGAATGGAGTAGCGCCAGTGCCGCGCGATAACGCAGCTGTTCCCGCGGACGCGGACGGGCGAACATTTCAGTTAAGAATCCCATGATTCAAGCCCCTTTATTGAACCTCCACGGCCTCCAATATAGGCAGATCATGACAATTGTGCAGTGCAGCATCCGCATGGCAGCCATGCTGCCCCGATCTTTTTTGACATAATTCGGCTGTTCCGGCGAAACTTCTGTGGCGCTTCGACCGTAGGAGTCAGTGCCGGCACTTGGCCGGTTTTTCCTCGCCATTCCTGGCGAAATTCCGGACTGCATGAAAATGCGGTCCGGCTTTTTATTGGCCGCGGGGATAAACCCCGTTCGCCGGCGTCCTGGGAAAGTCGCCTGGCCTGCCGGCGGTGGGCTTGGAAGCGGGCGGCGCTTTCCTGTATGCTGTTGTTTCCTCCTCGCGCAGCCGCGCAAAAATTCCCACCGGAGAAACTCCATGCACAAACGCCGTCTCGGCCAGACCGATCTTTTCGTGTCGCAAATCTGCCTCGGATCGATGACCTGGGGCCAGCAGAACACCGAGGCGGACGGTCACGCCCAGATGGATCTGGCGTTTGCTCGCGGCGTCAATTTCATCGACACCGCCGAACTCTATCCGATCCCGCCCAAGGCGGAGACACAAGGCCGTACCGAGACAATCATCGGCAATTGGATGAAGGAGAAGCGCAATCGCGACCAGGTGATCATCGCCTCGAAGGTAGTTGGTCGCACCGCCAACAGTTGGTTTCGCGGCGACCGCCCGTCTAAGCTGGTGCGCGCCGATATCTTCGACGCTATCGATAAGTCACTCGCCAGGCTCAACACCGATTACATCGACCTCTATCAGATCCATTGGCCGGAACGCGACGTGCCGTGGGGCGCCAATCCGAACCGCATCGGCGCCGTACCGCGACGCTCCGATGCCGCCGGCGTGCCGGAAGGCGAGACGCCGATCGCCGAGACGCTTGCCGTATTCGATGAACTGGTGAAGGCCGGCAAGATCCGCCATTTCGGCCTGTCGAACGAGAATTCCTGGGGAGTCATGCGTTTCATCGCCGAAGCCGACAAGGGCCTCGGCCCGCGCGTCGCCTCGCTGCAGAACGCCTACAATTTCGTCAATCGCACCTTCGAGGTGAACCTTGCCGAAGTCTGCGAGCGCGAGCAGGTGTCGCTGCTTGCCTATTCGCCGCTGGCGCAAGGCTATTTGACCGGCAAATACGATCATGGCGCGCGGCCGCAGGGCTCGCGCTCGCAGTTGTTCAACCGCGGCCAGCGCTACGAGACTCCCAATGCTGCCGACGTGCAGCTCGAATACAACCGGTTGGCGCGCACCTTCGGCATGGAGCCGGCGCTTTTTGCCAATGCCTATGTCTCGAACCGGCCCTTGGTCACCTCGAACATCATCGGCGCCACCACCATTTCGCAACTCGAAATGGCGCTCTCTTCCGCCGACGTGGTCTGGACCGAGGACATGCAGAAAGCCGTTGATGCGATCCACCAGCGCGTCGGCAATCCGTGCCCTTGATGCGTCGGGACGCGGTTGTCCGATCGTCATAAGGAGAGGGGAACAGCCATGGACTTCCGGATCGACGCGGTGCGCGCGAAATTTCCGGCCTTGTCGCTGACCGACAAGGGCCGCCGGCGCATCTATCTCGACAATCCTGCCGGCACGCAGGTGCCGCAGTCGGTGGGGGACGCAGTATCGCGTTGCTTGCTGACCACGAATGCCAACCTCGGCGGCTTCTTCGAGACCACCGTTGCAGCACAAGACATCGGGGACGAGGCCCATCTGGCGATGGCGGATTTTCTCGGCGCTGCGAGCCCGCAGGAAATTATCATCGGTGCCAACATGACGACATTGACCTACCACATGTCGCGAACGCTCGGCCGCACGATGAAGCCCGGGGACGAGATCATCCTCACCCGCATGGACCATGAGGGCAACGTCTCACCCTGGCTGCAACTGGCCGAAGACCTTGGCCTTGTCGTGCGCTGGCTGCCTTTCGACCAGCAGAGCTGGCAGATCGAGGAGGCGGCGCTCGCCGCGCTGCTTTCCGAGAGGACGCGGCTCGTCGCGCTCAACTACGCCAGCAACCTCACCGGGTCGATCAACCGGGTGAAGGCGTTGACCGGCATCGCCAGGCGGGCTGGTGCGTTGGTCTACGTCGATGCCGTCCAGTTCGCGCCGCATGGCCTGATCGACGTCCAAAACCTCGGCTGCGATTTCCTGATCTGCTCGGCTTACAAGTTCTTCGGCCCGCATATGGGAATTTTGTGGGGCAGGCTGGACGTTATCGATGCGCTTAAGCCGTATAAATGCCGTTGCTCGTCCAATGCCTTGCCGGAGCGCTTCGAGCTCGGCACGCCGCAAATTGAATTGATGGCCGGCCTGTCGGCGGCTGTCGATTATTTTGCCGAGTTGGGCGCGGCAGCCGGCGCGCAAGGATCGCGTCGGCTGAAAATCGCCAAGGCCTTCGAAGTTTCAATCGCTTACGAGAACCCGCTGGCGCAACAGCTGATCGACGGTCTGTCGGATATTGCCGGCCTGACCATCCACGGCATCACCGATCCGAAGCGGATCAATGAGCGTGTGCCGACGGTGTCGTTCACTGTCGAAGGCATCGTGCCGGAGACGATCGTGCGGCAGATGAATGCCGAAAACATCTTCCTGTGGTCCGGCCACAACTACGCCTGGGAGATCGTCCACCAGCTCGGCATTCCGGCCGAGCAGGGGGTGGTGCGCATCGGCATCGCTCATTACAACACTTCAGCCGAAATCGACGAGACGCTGGAGAGCGTGCACCGCGTTGTCGCCATGCTGAGGCAGGAACGATCCTGAGCGGCCCTCGCGGGCGGATCATCGCTTGTGGGCGCCGCCAAAACCGGTGAGGAAGGCGGTGAGATTGTCGCCGAGCTCGTCGCAGAGATAGCCGCCTTCCTGGACGATGACCGTTGGCAGGCCGAGCCCGGCGATCACCTCGCCAATGCGCGAAAAACCAGGCGTGCTCACCGACAGCCCGCCGAACGGATCGCCTTCGAAGGCATCTAGCCCCAGCGCCACCACAAGCGCATCGGGCGAGAAGGCGTTGATGCGCTGGAACGATGCCTCCAGCGCTTCGAGGAACGCTGCATCGCCGGATTTGCGCGGCAGCGGCAGGTTGAGATTGTAGCCGAGGCCGGCGCCTTCGCCGCGCTCGTCGCCATAGCCCCAGAAAAACGGGTAGAAGCGCACCGGGTCGGCATGCAGCGACACGGTGAGCACGTCCGGCCGGGCATAGAAGATGCCTTGCGTGCCGTTGCCGTGGTGCAGGTCGACATCGAGGATCGCCACCCGCGCCGCCTGCTTGCGCAGAACCTGTGCAGCGACCGCCGAATTGTTGATGAAGCAGAAGCCGCCGGCGACATCGGCAAAGGCGTGATGGCCGGGCGGCCGGCACAGCGCATAGGCGGCCGGCGCTCCCGACATCACCGCCTCGGCGGTTTCAACCGCGCTCCAGGCGCTCCAAAGCGCGCTCTGCCACGTCTCGCTGGAGATCGGGCAGGCGGTGTCGGCCATGTGGTAGCCGGCCTGGCCGACCGCCGAGGCCGGATAGGAGCCGTTCCGCGCGATCGGATGAATATTGGGGATGACCTCGGCCGAGGCGCCCTCGATGCGCTGCCAGCGCGCGAAGATATGCTGGAGAAAATCGAGATATTCCGGCGTATGCACCGCCGCAATCGGGCCGAGCTCGTGATCCCGCGGCCGTTCGATCGTGCAGCCGGCAGCCTTGGTGCCGGCTAACAATCGCTCGACCCGTTCCGGCTTTTCCGGATTGGGCTGCGGCGCGCCGCTTGAGAGGAACGCCTTCGGGTCGTGGCGCTTCTGTTCTTCGGCATAGAAGGCTTTCATGTTGGCTCCTCCGGTGCATCGGCAAAGGCGAAAAAGGCGTCGCCGACGATCTTCTGCACCTGCTCGTAGCTCGACCAGCCAATGCCTAACCGTTCGTAAAAAGCCTTGGCGGTCTTGTTGTCGGTGTCGACGGACAGCCTGAGATAGATGCCGCCTGCCTTCCGGCACTGCGCCGCCACCCG
This sequence comes from Mesorhizobium sp. M0698, assembly GCF_040320455.1. Classification (NCBI taxonomy): domain Bacteria; kingdom Pseudomonadati; phylum Pseudomonadota; class Alphaproteobacteria; order Hyphomicrobiales; family Phyllobacteriaceae; genus Mesorhizobium; species Mesorhizobium sp. M0698. Next base: position 62,422 of record NZ_JAMYPQ010000013.1, read on the forward strand.
GCGCAGCAGGCGCTCGCCGATCCTGCGGCCACGAAAACGGTCCTCGACATAGAGGTCCTGCACATAGACGCCGGGCCGTCCCATCCATGTCGAGAAGATCGGAAAATACAGGCAAAGCCCGGCAAATTCGCCACCGACTTCGGCGATCAAGGTCGAGAAGGCAGGCTTTTCGCCAAAGCCATAGGTGCGGAGATCCTGAGCTGTCGAGGTGATCTCCTGATGTGCGCCGACATGCGCGCCGAGCCGTAGGAGTGCGGCGTGGATGGTTTCGACGTCCTCGACGGTCCCGGGCCGGATGTTGATCTCGGGCAAAGCGACAGTCACTGGAGGTACGATGCCAAGGCACCCCCCTCTGGCCTGCCCTCTTTACGACTACTTGGCATCTCCCCCTCAAGGGGGGAGATCGGATCACCTCCGCGTTCGCCAATCTCCAACGCTGAAAAAGGGGCAGGACGGCGAAGCTGCCAATCTCCCCCCTTGAGGGGGAGATGCCAAGTAGTCGTAAAGAGGGCAGGACAGAGGGGGGTGGGCCGGGAGCCAAACATTTCAGATTGCCTTCCCCTCAGAACGCCACGCGGTCGCCGCCCTTGAGCGCCAGCATCTGCCGTGCCTCGGCCGGCGTTGCGACGTCCAGCGACAGCCCTTCCAGCACGCTGCGGATACGGCGGACGTGGTCGGCATTGGACTTGGCGAGCTGGCGCCCGTCGTAGAGGCTGTCCTCCAGCCCGACGCGGACGTTGCCGCCCATTGCCGCCGCAATCGAGATCATCGGCATCTGGTGGCGTCCGGCGGCCAGCACCGAAAACCGGTAGCTCTCGCCGAACAGTTTGTCGGCGATGCGCTTCATGTGGACCAGGTTTTCTGGATCGGCGCCGATACCACCCAATATGCCGAACACGAATTGGATGAACAATGGTCCCGACACCAGCCCGCGGTCGCGGAAATGCGCAAGCGAATAGAGATGGCCGACATCGTAGCACTCGAATTCGAAACGCGTGCCACAGCCGCGCCCAAGCTTTTCCAGCACCGTCTCCATATCGGCAAAGGTGTTCTTGAAGATCGTGTCACGGGTAGCCTCGAGCAGCTTCGGCTCCCATTCGTGCTGCCATTCTCGCGGCCGCTCGAGCATCGGGAACAGCGCAAAATTCATCGAACCCATATTGAGCGAACACATTTCCGACTCGGCCCTGAGCGGCGCGGCCAGCCGCTGGTCGAGCGTCATCAGCGACGATCCGCCGGTGGTGATGTTGATCACCGCATCGGTCGCCTGCTTGATGCGCGGCAGGAACTGCATGAACACCTCGGGGTCGGCGGTCGGCCGCCCATCCTTGGGGTCGCGGGCATGAAGATGCAGGATCGAAGCGCCGGTCTCGGCGGCGGCGATCGCGTCTGCGGCGATCTGGTCCGGCGTCACGGGCAGATGCGGCGACATCGATGGCGTGTGCACCGACCCGGTGACGGCACAGGTGATAATGACTTTGCGCGGTGCCATGGTCGCCTCAACCTTCGACCGGCAGGTCGAGCTCGCCGGCCAGCACCTCGAGCGAGTCGCCGATGATGGATACGATCTCGCCGATCTGCGCGGCGGTGACGATCATCGGCGGCGCGACCATGAAATTGTCGCCGTCGACACCGCCCTTGACCTTGCGTCCGTAGATGATCAGGCCGCGCTCGTAGGCGAGGTCGAGCAGATGCTGGGTGGCCTTCTTTGCCGGCTCGATCGGCCTCAGCGTTTCTGGGTCGGCGACCATTTCGGCACCGGTGAGCAGGCCCTTGCCGCGGACGTCGGCGATGAACGGAAACCGCTTCGCCAATCCCTTCAGCTCGTCCATCAATAGCTCGCCCATGACAGCCGCGTTGGCGATCAGGCCGAGACGGTCCATCTCGCCGAGCACGGCGAGCCCGGCGGCGCAGGCGAGCGGATTGCCGGCATAGGTATGGCCGTGCTGGAAGCCGCCCGACGCGAGCAATGGCTGCACCAGCCGCATCGGTGCCGCCAGCGCGCCGAGCGGCGCGTAGCCAGAGCCCAGCCCCTTCGACAGCGCGACGATGTCGGGCTTGCAGTTCCAGTGGTCGCCGCCGAGGAATTTTCCGGTGCGGCCGGCACCGCTCATCACTTCGTCATGGATGAGCAGGATGCCGTAGCGATCGCAGATCTCGCGGATGCGCGGATAGTAGCTGTCCGGCGCCACCAGTGCTGCCGTGGCAGCGCCGCCGACTGGCTCCATGATGAAGGCGAGCACGCTCTGCGGTCCCTCGGCGAGGATCTTTTCCTCCAGCATGTCGGCGTAGCGGATGCCGCGCTGTTCCATCGAAAGATTGTCGCGGTCGCGCCAGGCGATGGGCGCCGGCACGGTCGGCATCATCTGCATCATCGGCACAAATGTTTCGGACAGCGCATCGTCGCCGGTGACGGCGAGCGCGCCGAGCGTGCCGCCATGATAGGACGGAAAGCGCGTGATCACCTTCCAGCGGCTGGGCTGACCGGTGGCGACCGCCCACTGCCGCGCCAGCTTGACGCAGGATTCCGTTGCTTCCGAGCCGCCGGAGACGAAAAAGATGCGGTCCAGGCCTTCGGGGAGTTTGGCCGCCAGCTGCCGCGCGAGCTCCTCTGCCGGTTCGTTCTCGAAATGCAGGCGGTAGGCGAAGGTGGCGCGGTCCATCTGCCGTTTCATCGCGTCGAGCACGTTGCGATTGGAGTGGCCGATATTGGCGACCATCGGGCCGCTCGATCCGTCGATGAAGCGGCGGCCATCCTGCGTCCACATGTAGATGCCTTCGGCGCGGTCGATCAGCGGCCGGCGCACGCTGGATAGATAAAACAGATGCGAGGCTTCGCGAGTTTCCGGGGCAGGAGACTTCAACATGTCATGGCTTTCCAAGATAGCGGTCGAGGACATTTCTGGTGACGCGCTCGACCATCGCATCCTGCCTTAGCAGGCCGGCAATCCATTCGCAGCTTCCGGCGTGAAACACCTCGCCTTTGCCGCGCGGGAAATTGACGATCATGCCGTTGCCGCGTTTGACCTTGTCGAGGTTGGCATCGCTTGCCTCGCCGAACAGCGTCTCGGCGGTGAAGCGTCCGTCCTCGTCGCCGAGAAACTGGTCCTCGAACGCAATGTCGGCGCTTTCCTCGACCTGGCTCGCCATGCCGACGGCCAGCACTTGCAGCCCGTCCGGTGCACCGCTGTCGGGCTTGGGGTAGGGCAGGCCGCCGCGGATCTCGAAATCGAGCCCGTCGACCTCGTAGCCATAGACATGGCTGTCGGCGCCGAGCAGATCGCCATAGTAGATGCCGGTGCCGGCAAACGCCCAATGCTCCGGCCGGTAGACCGGAAAGCCGCGCACGCCGCGCGGCGCGCAGCCGCCCCAGCCGGCATAGACGCCTCTTGTCGCGTTAAGCCCGAAGGTCGCCGCACCCGGCCGGCCGATTTCCGGCGCTTCCCAGGAATTGGTGGCGCGCCTCACATCGCCGCCGCGATAGGCCGGGTCTTCGGCGCGGGCGCGGTATTTGTAGCAGACTTGCCGGCGGCCTTCGTCCTCCAGCCTGGTCTGCCACATGAAATTGCCGGCAAAGCGCGCCGCATGACCGCCGCGCTCGACATAGGTGTCGACCGCATCGCGCATTTCCCAGGTCCAATATTCGTCGTGGCCGACCAAGACGACGCAGTCATAGCCGTCGAGAATGTCGGGCGAAAAATGCAGATCGTGCTGGCTGGCGAGATCGACGGCGTAGCCGGCACGCTCGGCGAAGCGGAAGAAATGGCTGTCGTAGCTTGCCCAGCCGGACGAGGCGTATTTCTTCGAATGGCCGGTAGCAAAGGCCCATTCCATATGCGGATAGCGCGGCACGGTTTTCGGCGGCACGGCGACTTCGAGCGGCACGCGCGGCGCGTCCCTGGGCAGCACGACGAAGCCGCGGCACCACGGCCGTTGGGTCGACACCATTCGTGCATATTGGTCCCGGCCTGGCCCGGTGATGCCTTCGTAATGGTTGGAACCGCCCCATGTATTGTAGGCGAGCCAGGTGCCGGTGGCAGCCACCTGCAGCACGCGGCCGGGTTTCTTGCCGGGCTGCGGCGAGACGATGAAAAGGTGATGACAGCGGATCGGCTTGCCGTCGCGACCGTCCGCTTCAAGCGTGACGCGATAGGCGCCGGATGGCCAGTCGTCGCCGATGCGAAACTCGAACGACGCTTGCCAGCCGCAGCCTTCGACCGAACATTGATCCGGCGTATCTTGCCAGCGCGCCGCAATCCCGGTCCTTTCGAACATTGTCGTTTCCGCGCCGCCGTCGCGGATGATTGCGATGCCGAAACCGGCGGCCGTCGAACTGACATGCAGCGCCACCATCTCGCCGGGGCGATAGGAAAAACGGTCGCTGTAGCACCAGATTTCGCCGCGCCTGCCATCCATACCGGGCCATTCCCAGTAATGGCTGCGCACCGCCTGGCGTCGCTGCTCCGGCGTCAGTCCGAAATCGGGAAACTCGGTCGGCGGATGGTTCATGGACACCGCTAAGGTCGAAGGCCGCCATTTCGGCCATCCGCCGGCCAAGCGTCAATTGGAAACGATCGGGCCAGCCATTGCCGGGTTGCTCACTTGGCCTTGCCTGACAAACAGACTATCTCACAAAGGGCGGCGTTGTCCGCCACGGGAGCCGATATGCTGAGAGTGCAAAAGGTCAGGGTCAACGATATCTACGTGCCGACGGCGCGCAAGAAGACGCTGCATCCCGAAACCGTCCGCCATCTGGCCGAGGACATTCTGGAAAACGGCATGAAGATGCCGATCCAGGTGCGCCATGACGGCAAGCGCCATATCCTGGTCGAAGGGTTGCATCGGCTGGAAGCGGCCAAGTGGCTCGGCGAGACCGAGATCGACGCCTACCTCGTCCAAGCCAAGCGCCACTGAAGCCACTTATTTCCGTCGTTCGAATCTCCTGTCCCGCGGATTTTTTCGCGGACCGTGTCGGCTTGCGTCTTGTCGGTTCGTCCTAGACACGGAAGCCAAAACCGACGTGTGAGGAAACATCATGACCACCAAGCTCGACATCGCCCCCAACTCCGATCGCGAGCTGGTTCTCGCCCGCATCATCGATGCGCCGCACGAGAACGTCTATCGCTGCTGGACCGAGCCAAAGCTGTTGACGCAATGGTTCTCGCCGAAGCCGTGGACGACGCCGCACGCCGAAATGGATGTGCGGACCGGTGGCTCCACCCTTGTCGTCATGGCCGATCCCGACGGCAAGGAGTTCCCGAATCCAGGCATCTTCCTCGAAGTCGTACCGGGCAAAAAGCTCGTCTTCACCGATGCCTATACGAAGGCGTGGGAGCCGTCCGAAAAGCCGTTCATGACGGTCATGCTGACCTTCGAGGACGAGGGCGAGGGCAAGACCCGTTACATTGCCCGCGTCGCGCATTGGTCGGTCGCCGACCGCGAACAGCACGAGAAAATGGGTTTTCACGACGGCTGGGGCCAGTGCGCCGAACAGCTCGAGGAGGTCGCACAGCGACTTTGATGCAAACGGGAGAGGGAGACTGACGTGTCCAGATCGGTATTTTTCGCCATTTTCGCCTCGGCCGCCGCGCTGTTTGCCGCGCCGGGCACCATCAACGCAGAGGAGGCCAAGCCCGCCATGACGACCGCAACCGCAACACTGCCGACGCCGGAAAAATCCGGCCTGCTGCCGATCAACGGCCTGAACTATTATTACGCCGTCTACGGCAAGGGCGAGCCGCTGCTTCTGCTGCATGGCGGCCTCGGCACGACCGACATGTTCGCGCCGATCCTGCCAAAACTTGCCGAAGACCGCACCGTCATCGGCGTTGACCTGCAGGGCCATGGCCGCACCGCACTCGGCGACCGGCCGCTCAGCCTGGAGGCGATGGGCGACGACATGGCGGCGATCGTCAAGGCACTCGGCTACGACAAGGTCGACGTCATGGGTTATTCGCTGGGTGGCGGCGTCGCCTTCCGCATGGCCGTCCAGCAGCCTGAAGCGGTGCGCCGCCTGGTGCTGGTCTCGACCGGCTATGCCGCGGACGGCTTCTATGCCGAGATGCGTGGCCAGCAGGCACAGGTCGGCGCGGCGATGGCCGACATGATGAAGGACACGCCGATGTACAAATCCTACGTCGCGGTTGCGCCGCATCCGGAGGATTTTCCGAAACTGCTCGATCAACTTGGCGCCTATATGCGCAAGGACTACGATTATTCCGCCGACGTGCCGAAGCTGAAAATGCCGGTGATGCTGGTGTTCGGCGACAGCGATATGTACCGGCCCGAGCACGAGATCAAATTCTTCCAGATGCTCGGCGGCGGATTGAAGGACGCCGGCTGGATGCGCGAGAACCTGTCGCAGAACCGCCTGGCGATCGTGCCGAACCGCACCCACTACGATGTGTTCTTCGCGCCGGAACTGACAGCTGCCGCGCTGCCGTTCCTCAATGGCCAGACCAAGGTCAAGACCTGGGACGAGGTCGTCAACGAAACGAACTGACGCCCAGTCAATTGTCTGCCGGCCGTCTTCCGCGAGATGGCCGGCATTTCGCCCATGGGGCCTTGGCCCGGCGCATCGGCCAATCGTGTATTGGCCGCATCACAGCTATAGATGGCGCCATCAAAGCTTTTCAATTGACGCTGCCACGCCTATCGATAGGTATGCCGCCTATCCTCACAGGGCAGGGACGCGGGTGATGGCAAGATATCAGGGCGGGTGTTTGTGCGGCGCGGTGCGCTACCGCGCCGAGGCGGCACCGATCAATGAGCGCGTCTGCCATTGCCGGTTGTGCCAGAAGGCGTTGGGTGCCGCCTTCAACGCGCGCGTGCTGTTCCGCATCGATGATGTGACGGTCGACGGACCGCTGGCGACGGTGAATTCCTCGCCCGATCTCAAGCGCGGCTTTTGCCCGCGCTGCGGCACGACGATGTTTTCCCGGCGCGATTCCGCCGGCATTATCGGCATCACCACCGGCTCGCTCGATGATCCCTCGTTGTTCAGGCCTGAGATGCATATCTGGACCGCCTCGAAGCAGCCCTGGGTGCAGATCGACGACGGCCTGCCGCAGTTTGAAGGCGCGCCACCTCCGGCTTGAGGTGGAATCTGGACAAAATTTAATCCGAAGCGACACGAGATAGCCGGCAAAGCGTCATTGGCGGGCCATCATTGCTGCCTATCTATCGGCGTGCGGGCAGGCAGTCGAGGAGGCGACGGATGAACGACAGCATCAACACCCTGGATGAACTCTTGAGCGATCCGATGATCAAGCTGGTAATGGAGCGCGACCGCGTGCAACCGGCACAACTTCGCACGTTGCTCGAAGAAAAGGTCCGCCGGGTAGACGATGATGCGCCGGTCAACGATCGCTTTGTACCGCCGGCCCACCTGATGGCCACGACCTGTCACAAGCTGTGGTTGTGCAGCTAGGGTCTTGAAGCGGTCAGCCGGAATTTGCCGGCAAATAGCTGTAATGGCTGCGGAAATAGGCAAGCTTGAAGCCGAGGCGTGCATAGTTGCGGTAGGCTGGCCCGTCACGTTCGGCTCGCGGCGCCTCGATATCGGCCACGAACAGTTTTGCACCGGCCGCAAGTCCGTCGCGCACCATCGCTTCGCCGAGCATTGCATCGAGGTCGAAGCTCGGCGCCATGATGCCGGGCACCGGCGCGTCGATGCCGCTCCAGGCCATGCCGTCGGCGCCGATGAACATCGAGCGCACCGCCACCACCGCGTCTTCCCGCCGCAGCATGTAATGATGCCAGCCGCGTCGGCCGGCCAGCGCCAGCAACCACGGTGAGGTCGGCAACCGATATTGGCTGTCGATGAACCCAGCCCATTCCCTTGCCGTTGCCGGCGTCACCCGCTCGACCGAGACATCCTCCGTCGGGAAAAGCGGCTCAGCGGGCAATGGCGTGGCGTCGCGAAAGATGCGTTCCCAGCCGCCCTGACGTTGCAGGCCGCGCGCCTCGAGCCAGCAGCTGAGCGTCGCGGGCTCGGTGTGTGGGTTGGTGTAGAACCAGGGCCGCAGAATGCCGGCGTCGCGATAATGCGCCAGAAGCGCGTCGAGCCGGCTCTCGGTGGCCGCGCTCTCGACGCCGAAATTTTTGACACAGTTGAAATGGATGAACGGGATCGTCGTGCAGGTGGTCCAGACGAGATCGCCATCTTCGGCGATGGCAAGGCCTTGCCTTGCGGCAAAGTCTGACGGCGCGGCGCGATAGAGGTCGAGCCACGCATTGACCTCGGCGCGTTCGATGGCGCGACTGAGGTTGCGAGGTATCTCGTCGACGCCGATGGCGGGCGAGCGTGGCTCCGGCGGGATTGCGGGCTGCAATTCCGACAGGGCGGCGGGCTGCATGACTTCCTCCCAAGTATGAACTTACACTGTAAGATTAGTGGAGACTAATCTCATGCCGTGCGTTGTCAAGCCGAGGCAGCGACGTGGGCGAACATTGGAGGGATAGCACACCTCCGCCCGGCCAACGTCTCGCTGCAAAGCCCTAACAATTCGATTCAAACTTTGTTGGTAGTTTCTTGTTAGGAATCCAGCTTGGTTTGTCCGGCGGCGTTGTCCTGCCTTCGGTCTGTTGTGTTTTGCGTACAGGTCCAGATGCGGTTATCAGGCGTCGTCATCTTTTCGATCGCAGCGCTGTGCCTTGCCGGCTGCACATCGACATCCGGCGTCGATGCGCTGCAAGTGCCGTCCAGCGAGACGACCAGCTCGGTTGTGCGGCCGCCCGCGCCGGTGGCATCTGCTGCGAAAACTGATGCTGCGCCCGCCTTCGCGGAACAGGAGCAGGACGAACAGCCGGTCGCCATGGCGGAGCCCGACCAAAGCGTCGAGCCGCCGGCCGAGGTGATCGCGCTGGTATCGCCGCCGAGGCGGCTGACACGCGCAGCGCCAGCAATGCTTGCCGAGCCGGTCACGCGCTATGGTTTTCGCGATGCCAAGCCGATCAATTTCGGCAAGGCATCCTCGCCGAGGCGTCTCGCCGTCCACGGCGTCGACGTCTCGCGCTGGCAGGGCAATGTGAACTGGGGAAAGCTGCGTGCCCAGGGCGCCAATTTCGCCTACATCAAGGCGACTGACGGGGGCGATCATCTCGACCCGATGTTTACCAGGAACTGGCGCAGTGCCGATGCCGCCGGCCTGAAACGCGGCGCCTATCATTTCTTCTACTGGTGCCGGACCGCCGGCGAGCAGGCCGACTGGTTCATCCGCAACGTGCCGAGGGTCGAGGGTGCGCTGCCGCCGGTGATCGACGTCGAGTGGAACGGCGACTCCAGCTGCAAGCGCCGCCCATCGCGGCAAAAGGTGCTGGAGAAGATGCAGGTGTTCATGGACAAGCTCGAGCGCTACTACGGCCAGCGCCCGATCATCTACACCGCGCCTGACTTTTACCGTGACAACCTGCGCGGCGCATTTTTGGATTACCCGTTCTGGCTGCGCGCCGTGGCCGCCCACCCGTCAAAGGTCTATCCCGGGCGCAAATGGCTGTTCTGGCAATATTCCGGCTCCGGCCTGTCGCACGGGGTGAGGGGCCGCATCGACCTCAACGTGTTCCGTGGCGATGAGCGCGCCTGGCGCGACTGGACTGGCGGACGGCAGATGGTGGCCGAGGCGGAATGAGGGCGGTCGCGCCTATTCCAGCTTTGGTGATTTAGCCGAAGCCTCTCCGCGGTCGTCATCCTAGGGCGGAGCAGGAGCGAAGCGACGTCGCGGAGACCCTAGGATCCATGCCGTGATGGTCGCCTAAGAATGCAGCGATGCAGAACGAGTGCCGGTGCCTCCTCTGCTCTGCCGGACATTCGTCGCTCGGAAAGCCAAGCAATGGCTTCCGCTCCTCGCTCCCATCCACGAGATTGGCAGCGCCCTTTCACGACGTCGAAGATTGGCGAAGCCGGTCTCTCTGGGGGAAATGCCCGGCAGGGCGCTGTCCCGCCGGCGTTTCGCACCTTCTGCACTGCCGCGCTGCTCGGAAGGCACGGCATGGATCCTAGGGTCTCCGCGACGTCACTTCGCTCCTGCTCCGCCCTAGGATGACGACGAGAGGATTGCCCCTCGTCATTCCGTCACTGGCTCATTGAGCATGGCTTCAATGTTGTAGCCATCGGGATCAAGTACAAAACAGGCATAGTAATTCTCTGCATATTCCGGACGCGGGCCGGGTACACCATTGTCTGCGCCACCTGCGTCGAGGGCAGCTCGATAGAACGCGTCAACCGCTGCCCTGCCATTTACCCGGAAAGCGACGTGCACACGGGTCAGCGGTGGTTTGCTGTCCGAATGTTGAATCTCGAACAAGCTGCCGCTGCCGACATCAAAAGCCCAAAACACCCCCTGCTTACCAAAGGAAAGGCGATATCCCAAAGGTCCAAAAGCTCTTTCGTAGAAGAGTTTGCTCTTCTGCAGATCGCTCACTGCAACCGTTATGTGATCAATCATTCCGCACCATCGCGGGACTCTGACACTCGAAGCGGGACGCCGCAACCCTGCAGCACCACATTTTGCCCGGCTCTATGCCTCTACATATTCCGCCAGACTAACAGCCTTGGGCACATCCAGCCCATCGGCGCGCAAGCCTTCGATATGAAAGCGTATTGCGTCGCGAATTTCGACCTCAACCTCAGGCACCGTCGCAGCGGTGGCGATGCAGCCGGGCAGATCCGGCACATAAGCGGAAAAATTGTTTCCGGCTTTTTCAATCACCACCGCGTAACGCATGTCATCGCTCCTTTAGGCGGACTGCCGGCCACGGCGACGAAGGGGCTGGCGGCATTGACGCGATAGACGGCAATTGCTGGCAGAAGCAATTGGGCGGCTATCTTGGCGTCGTTAGCTCGGGTAGCGCATCCCATGCCAGGTTTCGCCGGGGTCCTTCGGGATCAGCTTCGGGCGCCACGTTATCGAGGAAGTCGGATCTAGCCCCTTTGAAAGCGTCGCATCTGCTCGTTCTAGAAGGTAGTCTGGTGACTCGCCGATAGACGCCCTGCCTTCCCAAAGAGAGCCGCTCTCGAACTGATGGAATTGGATGCGAAATACCGGCCAACTTTTCTTCTTCGCGCGCATTAGCTGGGTGGCCTGATTGTACTCGCGCGATGCATAGATATGCATACAGTGGTAAAGAATGGTGTCAATCGAGGTGCGTCCTGAGAAGATCGTTATGAATTCGACTCCATTTGTGGAGGTCTTAGATAGGATCCAGCAATTTTTTATTATTGAGTATTGGCGATTAAAGTAGGAACGAAACAGGTAAATTTGATACAAGATAAACTCTTGGCCAGTTGTTCTATCTTGAAAATACTTTTCGATCTCGCGTTCTATTTCTATTTTCGACGCGCCTGAACGGATCGCGTTTGAAATGGCAGTAAGTGCTCGGCGTTCGTCGTTTGGGTGTACGGCGAAAGGGGCGCTGTCAAAGGCAAACGCCCCCTTCAATTGTCTACGCCAGTCGGCCATCGAAGATGTGAGCGCTCAGCTACACCCGCTCGTGGCCCCGCAAGTATCGCACTTCTCGCAAGTCCCGTTCCGCACCATCGTGAAATTGTGGCATTCCGAGCATTCGTTGCCGGTGTAGCCCTGCATCAATGATTGCTGGCGCCGGTTGGCGGCGAGCGCTTTGGCTTCGGCTGCTTCTTTCGCGGCCTCGTCGGTGAACAGCTCCGTCGGGTCGGAGGCTTCCGCGTAGACGATGTCCTCGACCAGTTCCCTGGCGCGCTCCTCGTAGTCGCGCTTGTAGGCGACGGCTTCGTCGCTGGCGGGCTTCAGCGTCAGCACGTTGGAGCCGGAGAAGGCGGTCGGGGCGGTACGGGCTGGAGTTCCGGAACCGGAACCCGCAAAGCCTTTCGGCTCGGCGCCCATGCCCGACACCAGCTTGACCGGCGAGGCGCCGCGGGTCAGGCCCTTGGAGAAGGGCGTTGCCTTGCCTTCGTTGATGCCGCGCCCGAGCGCAGTCTTGTCGAAGTCCGACTGGTCGACATGGGCGAGGTCGTTGCGGCCGAGATAGGAGACGGCGAGTTCGCGGAAGACATAGTCGAGGATCGACGTGGCGTTCTTGATGGCGTCATTGCCTTGCACCATGCCGGCCGGCTCGAATTTGGTGAAGGTGAAGGCCTCGACGAATTCCTCGAGCGGCACGCCATATTGCAGGCCGAGCGAGATGGCGATGGCGAAGTTGTTCATCATCGCCCGGAAGGCGGCACCTTCCTTGTGCATGTCGATGAAGATCTCGCCGAGGCGGCCGTCATCGAATTCGCCGGTCCTGAGATAGACCTTGTGGCCGCCGACGACCGCCTTCTGGGTATAGCCCTTGCGGCGGTTCGGCAGTTTCTCGCGGTCGCGGTAGAGACGCTCGACGACGCGCTCGACGATCTTCTCGGTCACCTGCACCGCGCGCTGCGCGGCCGGTGCCGCGATCAGCTGCTCGATGGCTTCGTCCTCGTCGTCTTCGACGTCGGCAAGCAACGAGGCGTTGAGCGGCTGCGACAGCTTCGAGCCGTCGCGATAGAGCGCGTTGGCCTTCAGCGCCAGCTTCCACGACAGCATGTAGGCGCCTTTGGCGTCTTCCACCGTCGCGTCGTTCGGCATGTTGATGGTCTTGGAAATGGCGCCGGAGATGAAGGGCTGCGCCGCCGCCATCATCATGATATGGCTGTTGATCGACAGCGAACGCTTGCCGATCTTGCCGCACGGGCTGGCGCAGTCGAACACCGGCAGGTGTTCGGGCTTCAGGAACGGTGCGCCTTCCAAGGTCATCGCCCCGCAGACATGGATGTTGGCGGCCTCGATGTCCTTCTTCGAAAAGCCCAGCGCCGGCAGCATCTCGAACGAGAAATCGTTGAGCTGCTCGTCGGTGAAGCCAAACGTCTCCTTCACCCAGTCAGAGCCCAGCGTCCACTGGTTGAAGACGAACTTGATGTCGAAGGCCGACTTCAGCGCCGCATTGAGCGCTGCGATCTTTTCGTCGGCAAAGCCTTTTGCCTTGAGCGAGCCGGGATTGATGCCCGGCGCCTGGTTGAGATTGCCATGGCCGACGGCATAGGCCTCGATCTCGGCGATCTGGCTCTCGGAATAGCCGAGCGTGCGCAGCGCTTCCGGAACGGCGCGGTTGATGATCTTGAAATAGCCGCCGCCGGCCAGCTTCTTGAACTTCACCAGCGCGAAGTCGGGCTCGATGCCGGTGGTATCGCAATCCATCACCAGGCCGATCGTGCCGGTCGGGGCGATCACCGTTGCCTGCGCGTTGCGGTAGCCATGCTCCTCGCCGAGCTCGATGGCGCGGTCCCAGGCGGCCTTGGCATGGTCGGCAAGCTCCTGCTGCCTGAGATCGGAGGCGACCAGCGGCACCGGGTTGACGGCTAGCTTCTCGTAGCCGTCCCTTTCGCCATAGGCCGCGCGGCGGTGGTTGCGCATGACGCGCAGCATGTTCTGCGCGTTGCGGTCGTAGTCGGGGAAGGCGCCGAGCTCGGCGGCCATTTCGGCCGAAGTGGCATAGGCCGTGCCGGTCATGATCGCGGTGAGGGCGGCGCAGATGGCGCGGCCCTCGTCGGAATCATAGGGAATGCCCGAGGTCATCAGCAGGCCGCCGATATTGGCATAGCCGAGGCCGAGCGTGCGGTACTCGTAGGAAAGCTTGGCGATCTCCTTCGACGGGAACTGCGCCATCATGACGGAGATTTCCAGCACCATGGTCCACAGCCGCACCGTGTGCTCGTAGGCTGATATGTCGATCGTGCCGTCGGCATTGCGGTAGGGCAGAAGGTTGATCGAGGCCAGATTGCAGGCGGTGTCGTCGAGGAACATGTATTCCGAGCACGGGTTGGACGCCCGGATCGCACCGGCCGAGGCGCAGGTGTGCCAGTCGTTCATCGTCGTGTTGAAATGCAGGCCCGGATCGGCCGATGCCCAGGCGGCATAGCCGATCTTTTCCCAGAGATCGCGCGCCTTCAGCGTCTTCAGTACCTTGCCGTCCTTGCGGGCGGTGAGATGCCAGTCGCCGTCCTGCTCGACGGCGCGCAGGAAATCGTCCTTCAGCGACACCGAATTGTTGGAATTCTGGCCGGAAACCGTGAGATAGGCGTCCGAATCCCAGTCGGTGTCGTAGGTCTTGAACGACATCGAGGTGTAGCCCTGCTTTGCAAACTGGATGACGCGGTAGATGTAGTTCTCCGGCACCGCGTCCTTCTTGGCCGCCTTGATCTCGCGCTTCAGCGCGGTGTTGACCGCCGGGTCGAAGCAGTCGTCGCCATTGCCTTCGCAGTTGATGCAGGCCTTCATGATCGCTTCGAGATGCTTCTTGACGATCTTCGAGCCGGTGACCAGCGAGGCGACCTTCTGCTCCTCATTGACCTTCCAGTCGATGAATTCCTCGATATCGGGATGATCGGCGTCGACGATGACCATTTTCGCGGCGCGACGCGTCGTGCCGCCCGACTTGATGGCGCCCGCCGCGCGGTCGCCGATCTTGAGGAAGCTCATCAGCCCCGACGAACGACCGCCGCCCGACAGCTTTTCGCCTTCGCCGCGCAGGAACGAGAAGTTGGAGCCGGTGCCGGAGCCGTATTTGAACAGGCGCGCCTCACGCACCCACAGGTCCATGATGCCGCCCTCATTGACGAGGTCGTCCTGCACGCCCTGGATAAAACAGGCATGCGGCTGCGGGTGCTCGTAGGAAGACTTCGACTTGGTCAGCTTGCCGGTGAACGGGTCGACATAGAAGTGGCCCTGGCTCGGACCGTCGATGCCATAGGCCCAGTGCAGGCCGGTGTTGAACCATTGCGGCGAATTCGGCGCGACGCGCTGGGTGGCCAGCATATAGGCGAGCTCGTCGCGGAAGGCGCGCGCGTCTTCCTCCGACTTGAAGTAGCCGCCCTTCCAGCCCCAATAGGTCCAGGTACCGGCAAGCCGGTCGAAGACCTGGCGGGCGTCGGTCTCGGAACCGTAGCGCTCGGCTTCCGGCAGCTTGGCCAATTCAGCCTCGTCGGCGACCGAGCGCCACAGGAAGGAGGGGACTTGCGTCTCTTCGACCTTCTTCAGCCGTGCCGGGACGCCAGCCTTGCGGAAATATTTCTGCGCCAGGATATCGGCGGCAACCTGGGAGAACTGCGCCGGCACGTCGATGTTGTCCAAGCGGAACACCACCGAGCCATCCGGATTCTTGATCTCGGAAAGCGCCTTGCGGAATTCGATCTCCGCGTAAGCTGATTGCCCTGGCTTGGTGAAACGACGCTCGATGCGCATTGGTCCGGTCCCTTTTGTCTACATATAGCGCTTTTCCCAGAGGATTTCTGCCCTCTTGGCGAAACGCGCATGTCCGCCGTCTGCCGGCGTTCGAAACCCGCCGGCTCTCATCATCACAGTCTCCGCCGCCCTGCCGGTCGAACCTCTTGCGAGGCCGCTGTCCAACGCGCTCACGGACCCTGTGGGTCCCTCAAAGCTGAAAACTTTTTGTAACGCCCTCGGTCGAGGGAACTTCACATTATCTAGCGTCGAACCTACCTGCAAACACTAAATATAGTATTAACAGACAATTTATTCAAGTCCGACAATCCTCCCCTCTCGCCCCCCCAAGGCTTCAAAATCCCACGCATTCGCCGGCCTCGTAAACAGGCGGGAACGCGGATCAAAACGCACATATTCCGGGAAAAAGACCGGCCTCGAAACTTTTCCGGTCGCACTCTCAACAAGAGCGCATGGCCTATAAAAGGCGACTCGTTTTGCGACGTCAAGGATTCGTTTGCGTAGCTTTTATGACCCCCACATCTTGTGTGTCACACATGTGGATAACGGGGATAGAAGCGGAGCGCAAGGAAGGGTCGGCTTTGGGTGGAGGCGCTTCGGCAACGACGTTCACAGCACCTGAGCGATAGGCTATGCGCGACTGAGACTCAGGAGAACCGATGCGGATCCGCGCAGAAATGGGCGATGATCTGGCTGAGGTCGGGTTCGTTGACCATGCGCACAGCCTCGGCGGCGCTGACCCACTTGCGGGTGCGTGCCCGCTTTTCCTTCCACCGGTCGGCGACCTTGTCGACCTGCAGTGGGAAGACCAGCACCTCGCACGGCACTTCCTCGCCGGAATCCAGCAGCTTGGCATAGAAATAGCGGCCGGCCTCGTGATGCGAGATCGTGCCGCGCAGCCCGGCCTCCTCGCCGGCTTCGCGCGCCGCCGCCTCGCAAAGCGGCTCCTTTGCTTCCGGCCAGCCCTTGGGAAGCACCCAGCGGCCGGTATCGCGGCTGGTGATCAGCATGATTTCGACGCCGTCGCCGCCATCGCGCCAGGGCAGGGCTGCAACCTGAAGGCGGGACGGCACCGCGCCGAAGAGTCGCCGGACCCTTTCGGCCTTATGGTTGTGCGTCGTTGGCCTCGTCAACATCGGAGAAGCTTGCCCCAGCTTCCAGAATCATTTGCCGTCTCACGAATCTTACGGCTAATTATAAGCAATGAAAGTAAAAAATGTTTCACGGATCGGCCAGATTCCGTCAATCTGCGCCGATCTCAGCCTAATGGCGCGACTGCAGCAGCGTCGCGCCACGCCTTTATCGGTGTGCGGAGGTTCCCTGGGCGGACTCGGTGCATCAAGCGGCGTTGCGCGAATCAGCCGGCGTGGTCATCGGCGATCGGCTTCTGGTAGGTGAAGCCCATGTCCCAGGGAAAATAGATCCAGGTGTCCTGGCTGACCTCGGTGACGAAAGTGTCGACCATCGGCCTGCCTTTCGGCTTGGCATAGACGGTGGCGAAATGCGCCTTGGGCATCATCGCGCGCACGATGCCCGCCGTCTTGCCGGTGTCGGTGAGGTCGTCGATGATCAGCACGCCGGCCCCGTCATCGGCGAGCAGCGCCGGCGTGACCTCCTTCAGCACCTGCAACTGCCCCTGGCTGGTATAATCGTGGTAGGAGGCGACGCAGACCGTCTCGATGATGCGGATGCCAAGCTCGCGCGAAATGATGGCGGCCGGAACCAGGCCGCCGCGCGTGATGCAGACGATCGCCTTCCATTGCCCCTTGTTGGCGCCGGCAAGCCGCCAGGCGAGCGCGCGCGCATCGCGGTGGAACTGGTCCCAGGAGACCGGGAAGGCTTTTTCGGGCAGGGACATCTTTCGCGCACTCCGCAAAGCGCGCATCGCGCGCAGACACTATGGAATGCGCGCGGAATTAACTGGAAAGGCTTGGCTTTGGCAAGGGCGCGGCAAAGCTATTGTCCTGCCAGCTATCCCTGTGAACCTACCGCGACAGAAAGGCCGCCACGGGTGCGGTGCGCAGCACCGTTCGCGTCACCCCGCCGAACAGCAGCTGGCGCAGCCAGGAATGGCTGTAGGCGCCGAGCACGAGCAGGTCCGCACCCGACTCGGCGACCCTGGTCTGGATGATGTCGTCGACCGAGGCGCCGCCGGACCTCAGCACCGAGACACTGACGGTCGCGCCATGCCTGGACAGCGAGGCGGCGATCTCGACGCCGGCTGTTTCCGGCGCCTCGTCGAGCGTATCGGGCGGGTCGATGACGACGATGTCCGTCTTCTCGGCCTCGATGATGAAGGGCAGGGCATCGAAGGCCGCGCGCGCGGCTTCCTTGCTGCCGTTCCAGGCGAGCAGCACGTGCTTGAAGCTGGTGACGAGGGGACCCGAATGCGGCACCACCAGCACCGGCCGGCCGGCATCGTAGACCAGCGTGTCGACGTCGGCGCTCGGATCGCTGCCCGATTCGCGCTGCGCGGCGATGATCAGGTCCGCGGTGCGAACGGTCGAGATGCCGGTCAGCGCACTGTCGCCGGAAAAACTCTCGAGACTGCGCCACTCGAACGACAGGCCGGAATCCTCGATGCGCCTGTGAAAGGCGGCCTGCAACTTCTCGGCGCGCTCCCGGTTCATATCGGCGGAAACCTGCAGGAACTCGGTGTCCGGAAAGCCGGTGGCAGAGGTGTAGGGCACGGGCAGCGCCTCGGCATGGATGCCGATCAGATGGCTCTGGAATCGGCCGGCCAGCGGGATCGCGCAGTCGAGGACGCGCTCGGCATCCTGTTCATTCTGCAATATGGCGACGATGGTCTTGAAGCGCATGGCAGTCCCTCACTTCTTACGGCGATCCCACTCGTGACAAACGTCACTGCGCGATGCTGGTTCCGTCAGGCCGGCCGATCAGCCCACTCGGCTTGCCTTGATCAAGCCCGCCACCATAGCCTCTACGTCGGCGCGTGCGGAGTCCAGCGCCTGCTGGCTGCGGGCGCGCACCACCAGTTCCGTCCAGAACTTGCCGTCGCCATATTTCGGGTAGGAGCCGATGATCGTGTCCGGATGCGCCTTCTGGATGTCGCCCAGCGGCCCGCCGATCAGGCCTTCGCCGAACGGGCATTCCACGGTTGCTGACAGCATTTTGGTGCCGGCCCGCAATGTCGGCACGACATTGTCGAGCATCGCCTGGAAAATCGCCGGCACGCCGGCCATGACATGGACGTTGCCAATGCGAAAGCCCGGCGCAACCGACACTGGATTATCGATGTGGTCTGCCCCGCGCGGCATCCGCGCCATGCGCTTGCGCGCTTCGGTGTATTCGATGCCGCGGGCGGCGTAGCTTGCCTCCAGCAGGGCGTAGGCCTTGGCGTCGTATTCGCATGGCACGCCAAAGGCCTTGGCAACCGAATCGGCGGTGATGTCGTCATGCGTCGGGCCGATGCCGCCGGTGGTGAAGACATAAGTATAGCGGGTGCGCAGCGCATTCACCGCAGCGACGATCTCGTCTTCCTCGTCCGCAACGATGCGCACTTCCTTCAGGTCGATGCCGATCGCCGTCATGATGTCGGCGAGGTGGCCGATGTTCTTGTCCTTGGTGCGGCCGGACAGAATCTCGTCGCCGATGACGAGCATGGCGGCGGTGACGATTTCGGTCATGACTGGCTCCGGCAAACGGGTCGCTTGAGATAGCGCGGCAAACGGCCGGCGGCAATGCCGTCAAACGACGGATCTACCTGTGCCACCTCCCTTGCAGTGCACCCGTCGGCGGGTGATGCTGCGTGCCGGTTTGGAGCCTGAGCAAGACATGCCGGCATCGATTCTGCTATGGCTACCCGGCGCGCTGTTTCTGCTGGCGCTCGTTGTGGCAGCCTATCCGATGCTGGCGACGCTGCGGATCGCGGCGAAGGCCGAAAGGCTGGTGCCGGCCAGTGGCAAATTCATCGAGATCGACGGCAACCGCATCCATTATGTCGAGACGGGCGAGGGGCGGCCGATCGTCTTCCTGCACGGCCTCGGCGCGCAGCTTCATCAATTCGGCCACACGCTGTTCGGGCGGTTCGGCCCGAACTATCGGCTGATCGCGCTCGACCGTCCGGGCTCCGGCTATTCGGTGCGGGCCAGGGGCGCCAGCGGACGGCTGCCCGAGCAGGCCGAGATCGTGCGGCATTTTATCGACGCGCTTGGGCTGGAAAAGCCTCTGGTCGTCGGTCATTCGCTGGGTGGCGCCATCGCGCTGACGCTGGCTATCGAGCATCCAGAGGCGATTTCCGGCATCGCCTTGCTGGCACCGCTGACCCATCTGGAGCCGGACGCGCGCGAGAAGTTCGGCCCGCTGTACATTAAGTCGCCGCTGCGGCGCCGGATCATGGCTCATACGGTGGCGATCCCGGCGGCTCTCAAATATGCGGAAGCGACGCTTGCCTTCATCTTCGCGCCGCAGACGGCGCCGGCCGACTATATGGTCGAGGGCGGCGGCTGGTGCGGGCTGAGGCCAAGCCATTTCTATGCAACGTCGACCGATGTCGTGGCCATCGAGCACGACCTTGGCCGCATCGAGCAACGCTATCGCGAGATCACCATGCCGGCCGGCATTCTGTTTGGTGCTTCCGATCTCGTGCTGGGCATCGATATTCAAGGCTGGCCGGTGATGGAAAAGATCAGGGGGCTGCATTTCGAGCCTGTCGAGGGGCTTGGTCACATGCCGCAATTCGTCGAGCCGGAACGGGTCGTCGCTTTCATAGAACGCATTGCCGACCGCGCATTTGCGCCGAAGTCCGACACCGGCAGCTGACACCCTCCCGGAACGTAGCCTCGGCCGGCAGGATGCCTACCCCAGGCATTCCCGGCCGCCGGGAATACCTCCGAACCCAATCACGATGCTGGCTATTCCTTCACGGCTCCGGTCATCGAGGAAACATAGTGCTCGACAAAGAACGAATAGAGCACCACGACCGGCAGCGAGCCGATCAGCGCTCCCGCCATCAGCGCCCCCCATTCATAGACGTCCGAGCGCACGAGCTCGGTGAGCACGCCGACCGGCACAGTCTTGTTTTCGGACGACTGGATGAAGGTCAAGGCGTAGATAAACTCGTTCCATGACAGGGTGAATGCGAAGATGCCGGCGGAAATCAGGCCCGGCACCGATAGCGGCAGCACGATCTTGGTGAGGATCTGCCAACGGCTCGCCCCGTCGATCAGCGCGCATTCTTCCAGCTCGAACGGGATCGAGCGGAAATAACCCATCAGCAGCCATGTGCAGAACGGGATCAGGAAGGTCGGATAGGTGAGGATGAGCGCGAACGGCGTGTCGTAAAGCCCAAGGTTGAACACCATCACCGACAGCGGAATGAACAGGATCGAAGGCGGCACGAGATAGGCGAGGAACACCGCGAGGCCGACCTGCCGCGCCCCGGAGAACCTCAAGCGTTCGATCGCATAGGCAGCGAACACCGCAGCCAGCAGCGACAGGAACGTGGCGGCGGTCGAGATGATGATCGTGTTGAGCAGCCAGCCCGGATAAGACGTCTCGAAGAGCAGGTAGCGGATATGCTCGAGCGTCGGATGCACCACCCAGAACGGATTGAAATTGGCGTAGTCGGTCATCTCGAGGTTGGGCTTAACCGCCGTGATCGTCATCCAGTAGAACGGAAACAACAGCACGATGACGAAGATCAGCAACGGCAGGTAGACCGTCACCACGCGGCGCGGCAAACTCTGCAGGTAGCCCATGCCGCCTTCGTCGAGTTCCGGGCGTTTGCTCGTTTCGATCGCGGTCATGTCAATCTCCGCCGCCCTGCTGCCATTTGCGACGCTGCAGGCCAAAATAGCTGAACAGGATCGCCGCGAGCAGGAACGGGATCATGGCAACTGCGATCGCGGCGCCTTCGCCAAGCTGGCCTCCGGAAATGCCGCGCTGGAACGACAGCGTCGCCATCAGATGCGTGGCGTTCACCGGCCCGCCGCGCGTCAGCACATAGATCAGCTGGAAATCGGTGAAGGTGAACAGCACCGAAAACGTCATGGTGATGGCGATGATCGGCGTCAGCAGCGGCAGCGTCACATAGCGGAACAATTGCCAGCGGCTGGCGCCGTCGAGCGTGGCGGCCTCGTAGAGCGACTGCGGAATCGTCTGCAGGCCGGCAAGCAGCGTGATCGCTACGAAAGGAATGCCGCGCCAGACATTGGCGGCGATGACCGAAGCCCGCGCATTCTCGGGATCGCCGAGGAAGTTGATGCGATGGTCGATCAGGCCCATTTCCATAAGCGCCCAGGACAGGATCGAGAATTGCGAATCGTAGATCCACCAGAAGGCGATCGCCGACAGCACCGTCGGCACCACCCAGGGCAGCAGGACGATCGCGCGGAAGAACGACTTGAACGGCAGGTTCTGGTTGAGGATAAGCGCCAGCCACAGGCCGAGCGCAAACTTCAGGATCGAGGCGCTGATCGTGTAGAGCAAGGTGTTGAAGACGGAGAGCCAGAAGACCGCGTCATCCCACAGATATTCATAGTTCTCGAAGCCGATGAAGATGCCGGGGCGGCCGATGCGGGCATCGGTGAAGCCGAGCCAGACGCCGAGCCCGAGCGGATAGGTCAGGAAGACCAGCAGCAGCGCCGCCGCCGGCAGCATGAAGCCGAAGCCAAGCGCGTTATGACTTTCGGACACGAACGCTAGAATGCGCGACAGCGTCGACCGGCGTGGCTGAACGGCAGCGGAGGTCACGGCCATGGGTCGGCTCCTCTAAGGTCTCATTGAACGGCCGGGCGGCCATGCGCGATTCGAAGCCGGGCAGCATGGCTGCCCGGCTGAACCTGGCTCAAACGCGATAGTAACGGTTTGCGCGCTTCTCGGCTTCTTCCATCGCTTCTTGCGGCGTCGCCTGGCCTGTCACCGCCTTGGCGAACATGTCGACCAGCACATAGTCGGCCATGGTCGCTGCCGAGGCATAGCCAAGCGGGCCGGCATAGCCGTTGGGCCGCAGCGTCGCCGAGGCCTTGGCGTAGGCGGCATTGTTCGGATCGGCCGTCCACACCGGGTTGTTGTCGAAGGCTTTGAGCGTCTGGCAGCAATAGCCTGCCGACGACGTGATCCACTGCGACATTTGCGGATCCTCGAACATGAACTGCAGGTAGGCCTTGGCGGCGTTGGGGTAGGGCGTGTAGTCGAAGATCACGGCCGTGGTCACCTGGAACAGCTCGACGGATTTTCCGACCGGGCCGATCGGCAGGTTGGTGGTGCGGATGTCCTTGGCTATCTCAGTGAGCTTCGGATCCTTGTCCTTGTTGATCTTGGCGGTGTTGTAGGCGGAAATGCCGTTGGCGATGACGCTCAATTGCCCGGCCAGGAAGGCGCGGTTGTTGTTGACGTCGAGCCAGCTTTCGGTGCCGGGAATGAAGGTCTTGTAGAGTTGCTGCGCGTATTCGATCGCCTTGAGCGTCTCGGGGCTGTTGATCGTCACCTTGCCGCTCTCGTCGACCATCTGACCGCCATGGCTCCATAGCAGCCAGTGAGCGTAGTTGTTGCCGTCGCCGACGCCGTGGCCATGCGTGAAGCCGGCCGGGTGCCCCTTTGCCTGCAATGCCTTGCAAAGCTCGAGCAGGCCCGCCGTGTCCTTCGGAAATTCGGAGAAGCCGGCCTCCTTCACCCAGCTTTCGCGATAGACGATGGCATTGCCGATGGTCGCCAGCGGCAGGCCGAGGAATTTGCCTTGCCGTGTCGCATATTGGTGCGGTCCATCGTGCCAGCCGCCATATTTCGAGCCGAGATATTCGCCCAGTTCCGTCACGTCGTGCAGCTTGTCGGGATATTGGTGCGGGTCGTCGAACCAGACGAACATCAGGTCCGGACCGGAGCCGACATTGGCGGCGACCGCCGCCTTGGGGCGGATGTCCTCCCAGCTTTCCTTGTCGACGCGGACCTCGACACCGGTCGCTTCGGTGAAGCGCTTGGTATTGGCCAGCCATTGATCCTCGTCGCCCTGCACGAAGGGCGACCAGCGCAGCAGCCTGAGCTTGGCGCCGTCCTCGGGCTTGTATTTCAATCCCTCCTGGGCAAAGGCGGGAGAGCCGATGAACCGGGTTCCCAAGGCTCCCGCCGCCACGCCGGCGGTGGTGCGGATCACGTCACGTCTGGTGAATTTCATGCTCGCTTCCTCCTGCTTATTGTCCTTGCCGTCCTACTGCTCGATGGGTGTTTCGAACCGCTGTCCGGTTTTGCCGTGAAAGAGATGGATAAGGCCGGGCTCGGCCGTAAGCCGGATGGTTTCGCCCGGCGTGAAGGAATGGCGTTCCCGGAAATTGGCAACGATCTCCTCGCCGCCGGCGGTGCGGCCGATGAGCTGCACTTCGGACCCTGTCGGCTCGACCACCACGACGGTGACCGGGATGCCCTGATGGTCGGACAGCCGTAAATGCTCGGGCCGTATCCCCAGCACGACCGGCTCGCCATTGCCGATGGAAAGTGCCGAGGCCAACGGGACCGAAATCCCTCCGGCGCCGCGAAATGACGGCGAGCCGTCGCTTACGATCTCGCCCCTGAGCATGTTCATGGCGGGCGAGCCGATGAAGCTGGCGACAAAAAGATTGTTCGGCCGGTCGTACAGCTCGAGCGGCGGCCCGATCTGCTCGACGATGCCGTCATGCATGACGACGATCTTGTCGGCCATGGTCATCGCCTCGATCTGGTCGTGGGTGACGTAGACCGTCGTCGTCTTCAGGCGCTGGTGCAGTTCCTTGATCTCGGCGCGCATCTGCACCCGGAGCTTGGCATCGAGATTGGACAGCGGCTCGTCGAACAGGAAAACCTGCGGATCGCGCACGATCGCCCGGCCCATGGCAACGCGCTGGCGCTGGCCGCCGGAAAGCTGGCGCGGATAGCGGTCGAGCAGCGGCACCAGTCCCAGGATTTCGGCCGCGCGCCGCACGCCGGCATCGCTCTCCGTCTTGGGAACGCCCTTGAGCATCAGCGAGAACGCCATGTTCTCGGCAACCGTCATATGCGGATAGAGCGCATAGTTCTGGAAGACCATGGCGACGTCGCGCTCCTTAGGCGCAACGTTGTTGACGACACGTTTGCCGATCGCGATCTGGCCGCGCGAGATCTTTTCCAGGCCGGCGATCATCCTGAGAAGGGTCGACTTTCCGCAACCCGAAGGACCGACCAGCGTGACGAACTCGCCGTCGTTTATATCGACGCTGACCCCGTGCAGGACCTCGACGGTCCCAAATGATTTGTAGACATCGCCGATTGCGACAGACGCCATCGATCTCCTCCCGATTGATTCCTGCAACGACTTCGAAGGAAACCGCTTTCCTGCCTGGCCCGCGACAGCGCCCAGGCTCCTCCCCGGTCACGCGCGATGTGAGAGACGGTAGCGCTACCAAACCGACCTGTAAAGCACGCCGGCATCACCTGGATATCGACACACCCTAATCCGAAACCTCCGTCTGCGGCCGGTCGCGGCCATCTGCGAGCTCGTCGTGCCATTTGCCGTCGGCGTCCTCGTACTGGATGCCGTCGGTGTTGCCGGCGACCTGCTGTTCGGCGGAAGCGATCTCGGCGGCGCGCAACGCGTCCTGATGGGTGGGGAACGTTTCGGAGAATGTCGAGCCGACCTTGTAGGCCCAGCCTCCGTCGTGCTCGACGATCTTGTAGGTCAGTTTCGCCATGAAACCCTCCGGTTGAAAGCCCGTTGCCTCAATGCAGCCTATCGTCGGCCAGTGTGTCGTCTGGCAGCCTGTCGTCTGTGACCAGCACGTCCGATTCCCTGGCGGCTTCGATCAGTGCCCGGCGCGCATCCGCCGTCGAACGATAACCTTCCAGCACTTTTAGGCAAGTGTCGAGGGCATCACGATGACGCGGCCCGCGATTGAGTGGCCAGACCGTCATCAGGCACTCCGCCGCCTCCTGGGCGCTGCGGATCTGCCGATATTTGCCGACATGGCCGAGTTCGACCACGACCGGCTTTTCAAATGGCTTGCTGTCCATCATCGCCGCCAACGCGGAGCGGCCGATTTGGTTGCAAGTACTATGTTAGCTCAGTCGAATATAGCTCAATAGCCGCAGTCGTTGCGCAGCCAGCGTGCATTCGCCCAGCCGGTGCGGCCGCCGAAATCGACCTTGTACCAGTTCCCGCGACGGTCGAAGATCTCGGTTTGGTCGCCGTTGAACAATTGCCCGATCATGCGCGACGACGAGTTCGGCCGGGCCCGAACGGCGAGAAAGCCGCTTCCCGTCGCCAGATTGTAGTGCCTGGAAAGGCCGTGCACCGTGCCTTCGCAATATTGCGCCCCAGCCGGCGTCGGTGCGGCGAACGACAGCCCGGCCAACACCGCGGCAGCAGCCGCAATGGAATTCCCCCTGAACGGCATGTCTCTGCTCCCCCAACCCGCCGCGCCCAGCCGCGGCCCCGGCCACCCTACACCGGCAGAGGATCAAAGCGAAGCTGTGCTGCCTCGCCCAGCGAGGTGAGAACCCGCCGTCAGGTCGCCGCCTTCATCCAATGCTGCATCGTTGTCACCGAGCGGGCAAGCTGCGGCGCCGGGTGGATTTTTTCGCCGAAGGTGGCCGCAGCGCGCCAGCCCCAGCGCGGATCGGCAAGAAAGGCGCGCGCCAGCGCCACCATGTCGGCGCGGCCGTCGGCGACGATCGCCTCGGCCTGTTTCGGATCGTCGATCAGGCCGACGGCCCGCGTCGGGATGCCGACGGCCTTGCGCACCGCTTCGGCCAGATGCACCTGGTAGCCGGGCCCGGAGGGCAGCTTCTGCAACGGCGAATTGCCGCCGCTCGAGCAGCAGAGATAGGCGACGCCCACCTCCTTCAGCGCTTTTGCCACTTCGATCGCATCCTCGACCTCGAAGCCGCCATCGACCCATTCCTTGATCGACAGACGCGCGCCCAGCATCAGCCTGGGCACCGCCTTCTTCACCGCCTTGGCGATCTCGACGGCGAAACGCATGCGGTTTTCCAGCGAGCCGCCCCAGCGGTCGGTGCGGCGGTTGGACAGCGGCGACAGGAACTGGAAGATCAGATAGCCATGCGCGGCATGCAGCTCGATGAAGTCGAAGCCGGCGCGCTCAGCCCGCCGGGCTGCTTCGGCGAAGCGTTCGATTATTTGCAGGATCTCGTCATCCTCCAGCGCCCGCGGCACCTGCCAGCCGGTGTCGTAGGCGATCGCCGAGGCCGACACGATCGGCCACGGATCCTGGTCGGCATGCAGCGGGCCGCCGCCCTCCCAGGGTTTTCGGTTGGAGGCCTTGCGGCCGGCATGGGCAAGCTGCGTGCCGAATTTCGTGCCCGGTGCGGCGACACGCTTGGCTGCATCCAGCGTGCGTCGCGCGGCCGCCTCGTTGTCCTCGGAATAGAGGCCGAGACAGCCATGCGAGATGCGGCCGCGCCCGTTCGACGTCGGTCATCTCGACGGTGACCATGCCGGCGCCCGACATCGCCAGGTTCATCCAGTGATAGAGGTGCCAATCGCTGGCCGAGCCGTCCTCGGCCGAATACTGGCACATCGGCGCGACCGCGATGCGGTTGGGGAAAGTGAGGCCGTCGAGGGTGATCGGCTGGAAAAGCGATGAGGTCATAAAAAACTCCGGAAAGGGTTGCCGCTATTTATGCAGCCGATTGTGCCAGCGCCAGACACGAGACGGTGAACCGGCCCCTGGACCAATTGGTGGACCGATTGCACGAACGGCCGTTCGCGGCTACGCCTTGCCGCGGCAGCAGGGAGTCCACCATGGAAGATCGCATTCGCATCCGCTCGGAGGAGGTCCTTTCCGACGAATGGGCGGTTTTGAAAAAGACCGTCTTCGACTACCGCCGGCGCGACGGCAAATGGGAAACGCATACCCGCCAGACCTACGATCGCGGCGACGGCGCGGTGATCCTGCCTTTCGATCCGGAGCGTTCGACGGTGCTTCTGGTGCGGCAGTTCCGCTACCCGGCCTACGTCACCGGCCACAGGGAACCGCTGATCGAGGCCTGCGCCGGCCTGCTCGACGAGGACGATCCCGAAACCTGCATCCGCAAGGAGG
The DNA here is from genome assembly GCF_040320455.1 of Mesorhizobium sp. M0698. NCBI lineage: Bacteria > Pseudomonadati > Pseudomonadota > Alphaproteobacteria > Hyphomicrobiales > Phyllobacteriaceae > Mesorhizobium > Mesorhizobium sp. M0698. The sequence goes on from NZ_JAMYPQ010000013.1 coordinate 89,687, forward strand.
CCGAGGAGGAACTCGGCTACCGGCTGAAGGACGTGCAGCGGCTGTTTTCGCCCTATATGAGCCCCGGCAGCGTGACCGAGCGGCTCTGGTTCTTCGTCGCCCGCTATTCGCCCGCCGACCGCATTTCCGACGGCGGCGGCGCGCATGACGAAGGCGAAGACATCGAGGTTCTCGAAATGCCGCTCGACGAGGCGCTGGCCGGCATCCACGACGGTCGGATCATCGACGCCAAGACGATTATTTTAATCCAGCACCTGAAGCTGAACCCGATCGGGAGGTGAGGGGGCCAGAACCGGGTCGAGCGCCCTGGTCTCCAGTTACGAAGGATATCAAACGAAGACCAATCTGGTGCGGACGACGGGAATCGAACCCGTACGATCAGAGATCGAGGGATTTTAAGTCCCTTCTGCGGTGGTGCGGGCGACGGGGGTCGAACCCGTAAGTCACTAAGGACGCAGGATTTTAAGTCCTGTGCGGTTACCAGTTTCGCCACGCCCGCAAGTCACCGTGGCATCGGTATGTCACAGCCCATGTCACAAGTTCAAGGTTCTCAGGGTATCTGGCTGCCACTGGGGGCCGAGATGAGGAAAGAAGGCAGGCCCGCTTTGGCAATGCTAGGCTTCGATCCAATCTCCACCTGCGGCCGCGATACCCCAATGGTAGATCAAATCGAACGCGGTTAGCGCTCTCGCCAAGTTGGCATCAGGTGCGAAAAAATTAACGTAGGACCAGCCGATCCCAGGGCCGGGACCGCCTCGCCAGATTTTCAGAGTGCCATTCTGCCATCTGCCCGCGTAGTGATGTTCGCCCATAGTCACAACCTTGGCCAAACCATCGCCCGCGGGTTTCCCACCGGTCCCGGAACTAGCCACTTGGAATGCCGGCTGCTGGCCGTCAACAGTCAAACAGTCGTGATTAGTCTTAAAATCGAACAGTCGCGTGCTGTCCGCCGCACCCTTCAATTCAGCGTTCGCCTGCGGGGGGTGCCAAAGAGTTACATGCAGTCCCTCGCTGACCAGGGACTTAATGAGAGGGACAAAATCGGAATCGGCCGCAAACAATGTAGCCTTCGATATGTTGCCCCGGAAAGCGTGGGTCATCATATCAACCGCTAGTCTAACATCGACGCCTTTTTGTCGCTTGTCGTCCCCTACGATTTGCCCAAGCGCAACGTGGACACGATCTAGCGCCTGAATTTTCGCAAGGCGATCGTAGTCTGGCTGCACACGAGCTTCGTACGCCCCCTGGGCTTCTCCATGCGCCTTGCCTGGAACAGCATCGTAAAAGAAGATTTTGTCGTATGCCCCACTTGCCACTGCTGGGACATACGGTTGGTAGGCGGTCGGATCGCCAAATAAGTCCTGGCATATTTTCCTGACGCTGGCTCGAAGGCAACCGCCGTCGATGTAAAGATATTCTCGCTCCCTTGTTGCTTGGCCGCCACCAAAAATCATTACCGCCCTCATCCCCGCGAGTTGTCCAAATTGATCTGGCAGCGTGCTGTTTTATACAGAAGTCCGCAATGGGCCGCTCAGAGTGATTGAGTTTTGGCGCTAAGACCACGTGCCGACACGATCGCCAACGCTCCAACGATAGAAACCAGCCAGCGCCATCATGCCCGCCAATGCTACAACGAACGACGCGACCCAATCGAAATCCATTCGATGCCCCATATTCATTCGATGCCCCATAGCGGAAACCGCCTGCGCAACCAATAGGCGCGGAGCTAAAGTCCGATGAGCGTGACCCTGCAGACGTCCTGACGGATGCGACGTGGGCAAAAGCACCGATTGTGAGACAAGGGAACAAAAGGAAACCGGCTTGAACGTCATTCGGGATAGTTCAGGAAATCTCCTGTCTGGATGGAAGCTCAGTCCCAAGCAGTTAGAATATGTCTTGACGGCCGGAAAACTGGGAGGCGGACTATGAGCGCCGTATATGGCGAATACCGTGCGTTGGTTGAAACCTTTCTCGCAGGGGAAATAGAGGTTCCTAAGCTTGTAGAAATTTACTTAAAAAAATTCAAGGATGAGACGCGAGCTATCCCGGATCAGGAGTTTGAGGTGCTAGATGAGATCTTTGCTTACATTGACTCCTACACTTCCGATGTCAGATTAATTCGAGAGAATCCTAGATTCTATCTTGACGAAGCACAACTGAGAGTAAAGGTTGCGGAGGCCCTAGACCGGCTCCCATGAGGCTTACGGGCTTTCCAGCCCGGAATGCCCCTTCGATGCCCCTCTAAGCACTCTTCAAAGCCTCTCGCATGGCGCAAAGCGATGCACAATCCCCCTCACGCTAAGGAAATCAATCGGTTAGGCCTATCCTGTGACATAAGCTGTGACATGGGGCAACCCAAACGCGCCGCATTGCGTGGATCAAGAGGGGGCATGGGGGGTCGCCGCGCGAGCCAGTTATCCGATCCCCCGCTCAGAAATTTCTACCAAACATTCCCGACCCGGCCTGATCTCCTATATGCTTTCCCCCAAAGCATGGGGGGAGCAATGCGCTCGCGAACGCCGCCGACCTTAGGCGCAAAGGGTAGATGGATTTATGTCGTTCGAAAGCGACGCGTAAAGAATGGCGTCCACTATACGATGGTGATGGTGTACCGCCAGTTGGCTAAGGCTAAGTCCGGTTCTGGCCACCTCTGTAGGTACGACACAAAGATATTTCGTGTTCACCCCCCGGAAGCGCTGGATAGGCTCCTCATGCGCGCAACCAAGAAAGACTACATTGGGTTCTATGGGAAAGAGCCGCCCCGTCTCGCTTTTGTCAAACGATGGCTCCCTTAATTCCGCCATGGCAACCCATTGGTTCTCCCCTCCGGTGTACGTCAGGTTGTTGGTGTCTTTTATCGGCGTTTACGACGGTTGGAGCGATAACGGTGCCTGGTGCTGGATTTGGAACAGTATACATGCATAGGCTGATAAAGACTTCTTATGCCGTTTCCGTTTTCTATTCGGCGCACTGTTTGTACTCTCTGTCAAGAGGTATTGGTGGTTACTTAGTTGTATCTGGTCGGAATGAGTTATCTGATGACATAGGCACAAGGCGATTGGTTTTGGTGTTACTGATGTTGCTGGCCGCATATGCGTATGTAAATTACGATAAGCACAATGAAAAGCTTAGGCGTATAAGTTACACAAGCGACTTAATTAAGTTATTGAGATTATCTCAGATTACGGTGTTTTTTGTAATGTCATCCATCGCCTGGCTGGTATGGTAAAGCGATCTGCTGCAAGGGGGAATGCTATGCCGTATAGACCGACCGACCTGGGGTCACCTACGGCTGCAACAATGTCGAGGGTGCCGCCGAGGAACTCCTGAAGTGGACCAAGATGGGGCCTAAGTGGCGGAAGGCTGTGCAGCTGTGCATCGACGCCGTCGAGGACCGGGCGACCCCCGAGGAGGTTCGTAAGGCCTTCGAGGCGGCAGCCAGGGAGGAGGGAGTGCTCCGGCCTGGCTAGCAATCCGGCTTGCCACCGTGTCCCACGTCTGATTACCTTCGATTGTATTCAAGCAAGCGGGGCAGATTCATGGTTGACGACCCAAGCTCGTACACAGCCGGGCTGCAGGCGGCTAAGCTGGCCTTCGACACAGTCCGCGGTGCCTTCGGGATGATGAAGGATGTGAAAGATGCGATGCCCAAGGGGGACAACTCATCCGCCGTCACTCTTGCGATTGAAAAGTCAGAGCGGCAGTTTGCCATCGCGGAAGCCGAGTTGGCTAAAGGCCTCGGCTATCAACTCTGCAAGTGCGAGTTTCCTCCGACCATCATGTTGACCGTGGGATACGGCATGGGCGGGAAGACGACGCCAGTTGGTGATGGGCCGGTTCACGAGTGCCCGAAATGCGGGATCACAACGGCGGGGGTACCAGTGCCGACGGCAACGGTCGCGATCGGGGATAGGCGATAAGCTCGACGAGGCGAAAGGCGTCGAACTGACTGCTGGCGGCTTCGGCCTCGCACCGGCCGGAATGAATCACTTCGCCTGGACGACAAGCGATACGATTATCCAGGTTCATGGCGAGGGGCCATTCAAGATCACCTACGTCAACCCGGCAGACGACCCGAGCAAGAAGTGACAGTTCGGGATCGAATTGATTGAACCGGCCGAAGGCTAGAACGATGGAATGCGTCAAACTCCGCGACCGTCGATTCAGTAAGATCCGCTAACGCGGCGAAAGCTGATTGGCCGCAACGGAATCGTATTCCGCTTGGGCCATTTTTGCCATGAACGGCGCTAAAACAAAAAACCCGCCTCGGCGGGCAGGTCGTTGGAGCCAATTAGCACCATAGCCAAATTAGTAGCATAGCTGCCGGCACAAAGCAAGAACAAAGTTGCTGCGGCCGGCACAAAATGCCCTTGACGATTGGCGAAAGCCATGGCGCATCGATCTCCCTCCTTGAGGGGGAGATGGCCGGCAGGCCAGAGGGGGTCGTCGCGCGTCGAGCGCCAGCCTGTTTTGTTCGCGGTAAAGGTTCGCGTCAGGACGTCCCGACCCCCTCTGTCGCCTTCGGCGACATCTCCCCCTCAAGGGGGAGATCTGCAACTTCGCGCTCGGCGTTTACTTCCTCGCTGGTCAAAATCCTCGCGGCTTGGCACAGTCGGGCAAAGAGGAGCCTGTTGATGCCGAAGACCGCCAATGCGACGAAACCAAAACCCTGGGCCGAGATGGCGACGCATCTGGTCGATGTCGCCATGGGCCGCAAACCCGCCGATCTCGTCATCCGCAACGGGCGCTGGGTCAACGTCCATTCGGGCGAGATCATCGCCGGCACCGACATCGCCATCGCCGGCGGCCGTTTTGCCTATTGCGGGCCGAATGCCGGCCATGCCATCGGCCAGGGCACCAAGGTGGTCGATGCCGGCGGCCGCTATCTGGTGCCGGGGCTTTGCGACGCGCATATGCATGTCGAGAGCGGCATGGTGACGGTGACGGAATTCTGCCGCGCCGTGATCCCGCACGGCACCACATCGATGTTCATCGATCCGCATGAGATCGCCAACGTGCTCGGGCTGCCGGGCGTGCGGCTGATGCATGACGAGGCCGTCGCCATGCCGGTCAACGTGCTTGTGCAGATGCCGTCCTGCGTGCCTTCGGCACCGGGGCTGGAGCATGCCGGCGCCGAGCTGACCGTCGCCGACGTTGCCGAGGCGATGACCTGGGAAAACATCATCGGGCTCGGCGAGGTGATGAATTTTCCCGGCGTCGCCGCCAATGACCCGGTGATGTCGGGCGAGATCGCCGCGACGGTGAGGGCCGGCAAGACGGTCGGCGGGCATTATGCCTCGCGCGATCTCGGCCTGCCGTTTCACGGCTACGTAGCCGGCGGCCCCGAGGATGACCACGAAGGCACGCGCGCCGAGGACGCCATCGCGCGCGTCCGCCAGGGCATGAAGGCAATGCTGCGGCTGGGCTCGGCCTGGTATGACGTCGCCTCGCAGATCAAGGCGGTGACGGAGAGCGGGCTCGACCCGCGCAACTTCATCTTGTGCACCGACGATAGCCATTCCGGCACGCTGGTGCACGAAGGCCATATGGACCGGGTCGTGCGCCACGCCATCAGCCAGGGCTTGAAGCCGGTGACGGCGATCCAGATGGCGACGCTCAACACCGCCCAGCATTTCCGGCTGGAGCGCGAGATCGGCTCGATCGCGCCGGGGCGGCTCGCCGATCTTCTGATCGTCTCCGACCTGGCCGAAATGACCATCGACGAGGTCTATGGCCGCGGCGTCAGGCTGGCCAAGGGCGGCAAGCTCGAAATCGACATTCCGGCCTACAACTATCCGAAGACGGCGAAGAACACCGTCAAGCTCGGCAGGAAGCTCAAGGCCGGCGATTTCGACATCGCCGCACCCAAGGGCGCCAACGAGGTGCGGGTCCGCGTCATCGGCGTTATCGAGAACCAGGCGCCGACGCGGGCGCTCGAGGCAGATCTTGCCGTCGAGGACGGGCTTGTCGCCATGGACCGCCGCAACGATGTCTGCCAGATCGCGCTGGTCGAGCGCCACAAGGGCACCGGCGGCGTCACCAACGCCTTCGTCTCCGGCTTCGGCTATATCGGCGACTGCGCCATGGCCTCCAGCGTGGCGCACGATGCCCACCACATCATCGTCGTTGGCACCAACAAGCAGGATATGGCTCTGGCCGTGAACCGGCTGGGCGAGGTCGGCGGCGGCGTCGTGCTGTTCTCCAAGGGCAAGGAGCTGGCGCTGGTCGAGATGCCGATCGCCGGGCTGATGTCGGACGAGCGCGCCGAAATCCTCGCCGCCAAGGCGGACCAACTCAGCGACGCCATGCGCCAGATGGGCTGCTCGCTCAACAACGCCTATATGCAGCACTCGCTGCTGGCGCTGGTCGTCATACCCGAGCTCAGAATTTCCGACGTCGGCCTTATCGACGTGACGACATTCCAGAAGGTCGATCTGTTCGTCTGAAGAATCACTGAACGCTGGAGGGACAGCGCCCCCCTCTGTCCTGCCGGACATCTCCCCCTCAAGGGGGGAGATTGGCAGTTTCGTTGACAGCGCCTTGTTCGTCAAAGATGGAGATTGGCGAAAGCCGAAAGTGGTGGCCAATCTCCCCACTAGAGGGGGAGATGTCCGGCAGGACAGAGGGGGGCGCGAAGGATCGCTGCAGAGCGTTTTTGTTGACAGCTGCCAATCACCGGCGTGATTGGCAGCAGAGGTCGGCTCACCCGCCGGTGGCGATGGTCAGCACTTTGAACGGCGTGGTGATGACGATTTCGGCGACCGAACCGACGGCCTTGCCGAGGCCCTGGCCGAGATTGTCGAGCTGGGCCGGCGCGGTCTCTTCGGAGGCGAGGCCGGCCGGGGCGCGCAGGCGGTCGCCGAGCAGCTGCACCAGGAACGGGTTGTCGGCGAACTTGGCGTGGTTCAGCCGGTCGCCGCCCTTGGTCTTGGTCAGGTCGACCACCGAGACGCCATAGCTGGCGAGGTCGGCCGCGTCGCCATAGTCGCCGACGCGCGGCTTGTCGCCGGAGATCAGGGTCGACAGCCTGAGCGCCCGGTCGTCGCCCGAAAGCAGCACGGCGAACGGTTTGTCTGGCTTGCCGTAGCGGATCATCTGCTTCTTGAACACGTCGACGTCGATGTCGGGAGAGGCCAGGATGACATAGCCGAGCTTGCCGCCGAGGTCGCGGTCGCCGGTGATGGCAAGCTGGCGCAATGCTTCCATGGTCACCCAGGTCCCCATCGAATGGGCAATGATGTCGATGCTCTTGGCGCGGCTCTTGGCGAGCATGCGCAGCGTCGCTTCGAGATCGTCGCGCGCCGCATTGGCGCTTTCCTTGTCGTAGATGTAGCCGGTCGTCTTGCCGCTCGACGCCCACGAAAACAGCACCGGCGTGCCCGGATATTTCGTGTCATGCGCGATCTGCGTCAGCCGGTAGATACCGTCGTCGAAGCCGTTGTTGAAGCCGTGCACGAAAACCAGCGCGCGGTCGCCGCGCATGGCGATGTCGGCACCGACCGCCTTGGCGAATTGCGGGGCGCCTTCGTAGAAGGTGACGCCGGTCGCCGTGAAATCCTTCGCCGGATTGCTGTTGGCCGAGCCCTTGACCCGCTCGATGGCGCCGAGCTGGTGGATTTTGGGCACCGTCACCTCAACGCTGGCAAAGCTGGTGGTCGGCGAACGGTCGCCGTCGAACACCTGCCGGGGCGCTTTCATTGCCTTTTGCCGGGTTGTGGCGACGAAGATCTTGTGCGTCGCGGCAATGTCGGAAGCAGGCACGGTGATTGTCGTCTTGTTGAGCAAGTCGTGCGTGTTCTGGCCGGCGCAGCTTGCCAGCGCGAGCGCGAACGCAACGACGAGAAAGATCTTCGAAGGCACGGTCACGCGGGCTCCCGCAAAGGCGACGTCGAGCCGGAGACGTCTTGGCCTATTCGATAGAGGCAGAGGCCGGCACGGTCCAGTTCAAACTGTTCCGATGGTGCGGCAATGGTCAACAATCACTGCCGCGCAATGCAGCTATTGTCCGACCGAGGCGATGCGGTCGGTCACCTCGCGGTCGCTGGCAAACCCGTCATCCTGGCGCAGCTTCTGGCCGATCAACTGCACCAATTCCGGATTGTCGGCGAATTTGGTGTGGTTGAAGCGGTCGGCTCCCTTGACGCTGGAGAGATCGACGACCGACACGCCATAGCTGGCGAGGTCGGCGGCGTCCTTGTAGTCGCCAACGCGCGGCCGCGCGCCGGCTATCAGGCCGGAGAGCCGCAGCGCCCGGTCGTCGTCGGAGAGCAGCAGGATGAACGGCTTGTCCGGCTTGCCGTAGCGGCGCATCTGGCTCTTGAACACGTCGACGTCGATGTCGGGCGAGGCCAGCACGACGTCGCCGAGCTTGCCGCCGAGATCGCGGTCGCCGGTGATGGCGAGCTGGCGCAGCGCCTCCATGGTGACCCAGGTTCCCAGCGAATGGGCAACGATGTCGATGCGCCGCGCGCCGGTCTGCGCCAGCATTCTCAGCGTCACTTCCAGCTGGTCGCGGGCAACGCTGGCGCTTTCCTTGTCGTAGACATAGTCGGTGGTCTTGGCGCCCGACGCCCAGGAAAACAGCACCGGCGTGCCCGGATAGCCGGAATCATGGGTGATCTGGGTGACGCGGTAGACGGCGTCGTCGAAGCCGGTGTTGTAGCCGTGGACGAAGACCATGACGCGGCCGCCGCGCGCCGCGATGTCGGCGCTGAGCGCGCTGGAGAATTTCGGCTGGGTGTCGTATCCGACGACCTCGGAAGCCATGAAGTATTTGGCCGGATCGTCCGACTTGCCGCGCGAGCGCCGCTCGATCTGGCCTGTCTTGTGGATGCCGGGAACGGTGACGTTGACGCGGGCGTAGTTCAGCGTCGCCGAGCGCTCGCCGTCGAAGACCTTGTCGGGATCGTCGGAGCGCTTGCGTGTGGTGGCGATGAAGATCGAGTGGTTGCCGGCGATTTCCGTCACCGGCACCGCCATCATGGCGCTGCCGAGCAGTTCCTCGGTTTGGCGCCCGCCGCAGCCGGCGAGCAGCGCGGCAATGAGAATGATGCAAATCGTCTTCAAGGGCACTTAAGCAATTCCACTCCGGCCTGACCAAAGGCCCATCCACCTCCGCCGCACCTCCCGGACAGGCCAAGTGCGGCGGAAGTAAGTCGCAGGCGCCGAAATGCGCTCAGCGCCTCGCGACTGCCATCGCACTGTTGCGCGAAAGCCAGAACGGCGGCAGGAACGCCGGAATGTTGGAAAACGGCAGCACTTCCGGCTTCAGCCTTATGCCGAGCACGTCGGTCATGAAGGCGCGGCGCGCCTCGATGCGGCGCCAGGCTTCGGGATCGCGCGCCGCGATCTCTTCGCGCAGCGCCTCGTCGGCCAGCGCGATGCCGTCCTCGATGTTTGTGGTGAAATAGTCGGTGCCGGTCGCCGGGATGATGTCGACCTGCAAGGCCATGCCCGACTTCAATCTGATGTCGGAGCCGGAAAATACCGGCGAATGCATCCATTCGTCGATATGGATGAGATGGCCGGGGTTGAGCGCTACGCCGAAGAACCGATCGCCGATGCGCTCGTGCACCGCTTGCCACAACGCGCCGCCGGGAACGCCGATGCCGACCGTCTCGTACCAGTCGACGACGGCGCAGAAATAGGGCGCGACCAGCTTCTCGACATAGTCCTGGATGCCCCTCGGAAGCTCGGCCGCGTCCTCGACCAGAAAACCGGCGCGGGCATTGAGCGAGCCCTGGATGCCATAGGCCATGGTGATCGGGTCGCCGCGCTTGATGATGTCGAGCCGCGGGCTCGGCAGGCCATAGGCCGCACGCTTGCCGGCCGACAGCATCGGGTGACAGCATTGCGGCAGGCCGTTGATGCCCATCAGCCGCGCCGCCTGCAATTCGGTCATGCCGGGTTCGATGCCTTGCAGGACGTTGCGCAGGCCTTGCGAAGAATAGGTTGCGGCGAATTCGAACGCCGCCAGTTGGTCGGCCTCATTGATGGCGCGCAGGCCGTCGGCGGGATTCATCAAAAGGTTCGCCGCGTTGACGACCGTGCCCCTATCGCCGGCAAGGGTACGCAGCGTGTCGGCGATGAAGGACGGCAGGTCGAGCGTCGTTTCGCCAAAACCCGCATCGCCGGGGCCGAACGGCTTCCAGCCGATGGCGCCGATGCGCTGGCCGGCTTTCAGGCCGCAATCGACGAGGATGTCGGAAAGCGCCTGCGAGCGGTCGCGCGGCTGCGCCGGCAGCGAAAACGTCTGGTAGAGCACGCGCTCGTACGGCCCATCGCAGATCTCGGCATAGCCCCAGCCCTCATTGCCGACCAGCAGTTTCGGCGGCTTGCCGGGAACGATGACCAACAGCGTCTCCTCGAAGCGCGGATCGTAGCCGCAGAGGTAGGCGACATTGGCCGCATGTTCGCGGTCGCCATAGACGACGAAGGCATCGAACCCGCCAAGTGCGACCAGCGCCGCGATACGGGCCTCATAGGTGGCGCGGGGAACCAGCGGCATCACCGTCGGCTCGCCGAACTCCGGCAGCGACACGGTTTTCCGGGCAACCGATGCGACAGGCATGAGCAAACGCCCCCAAATGCTTACGTTGATTCCGGAAATGCCCCTTCGGGGCGGCCGGACAATGGCTTCACGAGGCCGGATATGCAATAGCGGGACCGAACTCGCGTAGCCTGTGGGGTACTCCTGCCATGACCAGTTTCTCCTCTCGCGTCGCTGCCGCCGCTGCGGCGATCCGCGAGATTTTTCCGGAGACGCCGCTGCAGGAAAACGACTATCTGTCGAAGAAGACCGGCGCGCGGGTGCTGCTGAAGCGCGAGGACCTGACGCCGGTGCGCTCCTACAAGATCCGCGGCGCCTTTAACTTCTTCCGCAAGGCGCTCGCTGCCGGTAACAATGCCGAGCTGTTCGTCTGCGCTTCGGCCGGCAATCATGCGCAGGGCTTTGCCTTCGTCTGCCGCCATTTCGGCAAGAAGGGCGTCGTCTTCATGCCGGTGACCACGCCGCAGCAGAAGATCGACAAGACGCGGCTGTTCGGCGGCGCGTTCGTCGAGATCAGGCTGGTCGGCGATTTCTTCGACGACTGCTATCGCGCCGCACTCGAATTCACCGAAACTGCCGGCGCCCACATGGTGCCGCCTTTCGACCACAAGGACATTATCGAAGGGCAGGCGACCGTCGCCTACGAGATATCAGGCCAGATGCCCGGCGCGCGCATGCCCGACATTGTCATGCTGCCGGTCGGCGGCGGCGGCCTGGCCGCCGGCGTCACCCATTATTTCGCCGACCAGCAGCGTGAAACACGCTTCGTCTTTTGCGAGCCGCTCGGCGCGCCGAGCCTGAGCGAGAGCCTCGCCACCGGAAAGCGGGTCAAGCTCGCCAAGGTCGACAATTTCGTCGACGGCGCAGCAGTGGCCGAGATCGGCCGCGAGCCGCTGCGCCACCTCAGGGAGTTTGCCGCCGACACCGTGCGGCTGATCCCGGAAAACCGGCTCTGCGCGACCATGATCGAAATGCTCAATGTCGAAGGCGTCGTGCTCGAGCCGGCCGGCGCGCTGGCGATCGATGCGCTCAAAGATTTTTCCAGGAAGGAAATCAGGGGCAAGACCATCGTTGCCGTGGTGTCGGGCGGCAATTTCGATTTCGAGCGGCTGCCGGATGTGAAGGAACGGGCGCTGCGCTTCGAGGGCTTGAAGAAATACTTCATCATCCGCTTTCCGCAACGGCCCGGCGCGCTGCGCGATTTCCTCGAATTGCTGGGTCCCGACGACGACATCGCCCGCTTCGAATATCTGAAGAAATCAGCGCGCAATTTCGGTTCGGTGCTGATCGGCATCGAAACCAAGGACCGCCGCAATTTCGACCTGCTCAAGGCGAATTTCGACGCCGAGAGCGTCCATTACCAGGACATCACAGACAACGAGACGCTCGCCGGGTTCATCATATGAGCAGCAACGATCTTCCGAACGCTCCGGCGAACGTTTTTATCGCGCTGTTTTCCGGCATCAATGTCGGCGGCAACCGCATCGTCAAGATGGCGGAACTCAGGTCATTTTTCGAGCAGCTCGGCTTCTCCGATGTCGCCACCTATGTGCAGAGCGGCAACGCCGTGTTCCGGTCGCCAGATGGCGATGCGGCGACGCTGACCAAGCGGTTGGAAGCGGAATTCGAGAAGAAATGGGGGTTCCATTCACGCATCATGGTGCGCGATCTCGGCTGGCTCGAGCGGCTGGCGGCGGACAATCCCTATCCGGAAGTGGCCGGCGAGCCGACCAAGCTGCATGCCTATGCGCTGGAGCGCCGGCCGACCGCCGAGGAGGTCGCCCGGCTGGCGGAAAAATGCACCGGGCCAGAACGCTTCGAGATCAAGGGCGACGTGCTCTACCTGCATGCGCCTGACGGGCTCGGCAAATCGGTGTTTGCCAATCTCATTCCGCGCGTTCTGAAGGTGCCGGGCACGGCGCGTAATTGGCGCACCGTGCTGATGCTGCTGGACATGGCCAAGGCCGGCGGTTGACAGGTCGTCTACGCGGCCGGAGCGCGTTTCCAGTCGAATGCCAGCGCTTCACGGAAGGCGAAGCGCTTGATGTGCTCGGCGACGACCGTTTCCAGGCGCTCGAGCGAGCCGGCTTCATCGGTCGTCACCGCAATGTGCAGCGCAGCCGGGTCGGCATCGAGAACCGTGCGGCCGAGCGTCAGATCGATGGTGCCGTGGTTCGGGTCGAATTCGACGGGAAACTTGTGCGCCCAATGTTTGCACAGCTGCTGCAGATAGCGGCTGGCGTGTTCGGTGGCGACGTCGACATGGCTGGTCGGCATAAATGAATTCTCCTGGGGCACGCCCCTGTTGGCGTGATTGGGCGCCAGCCTGGGAGGCGGGCGCGACAATCGGATAGATAGGTGCCGCCTCGCGGATCGGCAAAGGCTGCCGGACGCATCCGTCCCCAGGCGGGGCCAAAACTCGCGACACATCGGCGCCAGACGCGGACCGCGCGAACGAACGTGCTCGCGATCATTAACTCGGGTCGATTGACCGCCGATCTTCTCCCGCGTCAGCCCCGGTATCGCAGGGTCTCCACAACGATGCTGAACGCAGGCGTCGGCTGGCGTCGGCTCGGGTAATAGAGGTGATATCCCGAATAGGGCGGGGTCCAGTCCGAGAGCATTTGGACGAGTTGGCCGCTGTCGAGGTAGGGCTGAACCTGGCCCTGCGGCAAGTAAGTCACGCCGAAACCATCCAGAGCGGCTTGCAACATCGGATTCCCGCTGTTGAACGTCAGTTGTCCGTCGACGCGCACCCGCAGCTCCCGGCCGTTCTTCTCAAATTCCCAGGCATAAAGTCCGCCATAGGTCGGCAGGCGAAGATTGATGCAGTCGTGGCTCGTCAGATCCTGAGGCGTTCGCGGCATTGGGCGTTCGGCGAAGTAGGACGGCGCCGCGACCGCTGCCATGCGCAAAATCGGCCCGATGGGTACGGCGATCATGTCCTTGGCCACCATCCCGCCGAGCCGCACGCCGGCGTCGTATTGCTCCGCGACGATATCGGTCAGGCCGTAGTCGATGACGATCTCCAATTTTATGTCGGGATAGCGCGGAAGCAGCTTGTGAAGCGCGGGCCAGAGCACGGCCCCAACGGCATATTCATCCGTCGTAATACGGATGTTGCCGGCCGGCTTCTCCCGCAATTCGCTGAGCGCCGCGAGTTCGAAGTCGATCTCCGCGAACCGCGGAGCCAAGGTCCGAAGGAGGCGTTCACCCGCCTCTGTCGTCGTCACGCTGCGGGTCGTCCGCGTGAGCAGCCGAACTCCCAGCCGCTCTTCGAGCGTACGCATCCCGTGGCTCAGGGCGGATGGAGAGATGGCGAGCTTGGCGGCGGCCCGAGTGAAACTTCGCTCGCTCGCGACCATGACGAAGGCGGCAAGATCGTTGAGGTTCGCTCGAGCCATTGCTGAATCTCACTCACAAGTACATGCACAAACTAGCACCTAATCGCATGATTGGGCGACCCTTATATTGCTTGCGAGCAGAACAGCCTGCCACACAACTGGCACGGCGCGACGCCCACGACGGCGATGACCCATCTTCCCGTCACCGAAGCCCTCGACGGCAAGGCGGTCGAGTGGACGGAGAAAGTGACGGATGAGGAATATCTCGCCGGCCCACCAAGGAGAGTCTCCGATGAGCGAAAAGCCCAAAGCCTTCTGCAGTCCGTTTGGGGACATCGCTTCCGCGCTCGCGGGGTACACCGATGACGTTCTGTTCGGCGATGTCTGGAAGCGGCCCGGCCTGTCGCCGCGCGACCGCAGCCTGATCTCAGTGGCGACGCTGATCGCCCTCTACCGGACAAACGAGCTGCCGTTCCACCTGAAATTTGCGTTCCAGAACGGCGTCACGCGCGACGAACTGGTCGAGACGATCACCCATCTCGCCTTCTACGCCGGCTGGCCCACCGCCAGCACGGCGGTCGGAATCGCGCGCAAGGTCTTCGAAGAAACCGACGCGGGAGAATGAGAATGCTGAACCGCACGCTCGGTGACAGCGGCCTTGTGGTCTCGGCCATCGGGCTGGGCTGCATGGGCCTGAATTATCACCGTGGCCCGGCTCCAGACCGTCAGGAGACGATCGCGCTCGTCCGGGCGGCGGTCGAGCGCGGTGTCACCTTCTTCGACACCGCCGAGGTATATGGTCCGTTCACCAATGAGGAACTCGTGGGGGAGGCGCTGGAGCCGTTCCGCAAGGACGTCGTCATCGCCACCAAGTTCGGCCACGACTTCAGTCGCTGCAGATCCAGCGGGCTCGATAGCCGCCCCGAACGCATCCGGCAAGCGGCCGAAGGGTCGCTGAAGCGGCTGCGGGTCGATGCGATCGACCTGTTCTATCAGCACCGGGTCGATCCCGACGTCCCGATCGAGGACGTCGCCGGCGCGATGAAGGACCTGATCGCGCAAGGCAAGGTCAAGCAGTTCGGTCTCAGCGAGGCAGGCGCCTCGACCATCCGCCGCGCCCATGCGGTTCAGCCGGTCGCGGCGATCCAGAGCGAATATTCCCTGTGGTGGCGTGAGCCCGAGGCGGAGGTGTTGCCCGCTTGCGAGGAACTGGGGATCGGCTTCGTCCCTTACAGCCCGCTGGGCAGGGGCTTCCTCACCGGCAAGATCGACGAAACCACCAGCTTCGGCGGTAACGACAACCGCGCCAGCTTGCCGCGCTTTACGCCCGAGGCCCGCAAGGCGAACCGCCCCGTGGTCGACCTGCTGGAAAGAATCGGCGCGCAGAAACGCGCGACGCCCGCACAGATCGCGCTCGCCTGGCTGCTGGCGCAAAAGCCCTGGATCGTCCCAATCCCAGGCACCACCAAGCTCAACCGGCTCGAGGAGAACATCGCCGCGGCAGGGATCGAGCTCTCGCCCGACGATCTACGGCACATCGAGGACGCTGCCGCGCAAATCACCGTGCAAGGCGACCGTTACCCTCAGGCGGAGGCGGAGCTCACGCGGCGTTAGCGGCGCACACGCCGAACCGACACATTTACAGGAGATATTTCCATGAACATTGCATTCGAGGGGAGGGTCGCGCTGGTGACAGGCGCGGCGTCCGGACTGGGCCTCGCCACAGCGAAAGCCTTCGCGGAATCGGGGGCATCCGTCGCGCTCGCCGACTGGAACGAAGACGCGGTGCGTGCTGCGGTCGATGAACTGACCGCTCAAGGCCATAAGGTCCTCGCCATTCGTTGCGATGTCGCCGATGACGCACAGGTCGAAGCCATGGTCGCGCATACGGTCGCGGCCTTCGGCCGGCTCGATGCCGCCTACAACAATGCGGGCGTGCAGAATGTCCTCGCGGAAACGGCCGACGCCACCCGGGAAGATTACGACCGAGTCATGGGGATCAATCTCCGCGGCGAATGGAGCTGCATGAAATTCGAACTGCAGCAGATGCGCAACCAGGGTAGCGGCGCGATCGTCAATTGCTCTTCACTCGGGGGACTTGTGGGAGGTGCCGAGCGCGGGATCTACCATGCCGCCAAGCACGGAGTGCTTGGGTTCACCAAGAGCGCGGCTCTCGAATATGCAGCACGCGGCATCCGTATCAACGCCATATGCCCAGGGCTCATTTGGACGCCGATGGCCGACCAGATGGTGGCCGGCGGTCAGGGCGATGCGCTCAGGGCGATGGAAAAGAGCATTCCGATGGGACGGGTTGGCCGCCCCGAGGAAATTGCGAATGCAGTCCTGTGGCTCTGCAGCGACGCTGCGAGCTATGTGACCGGCCAGTCCATCTCGGTGGACGGCGGTTTTGTCATGCGCTGAAGAGGACGAGGAAAACCATGCAAGGAGCAGTTCTATACGGTCCGGGAGACGTGCGTTTCGAGGACCGTGCCGAGCCGAAAATCCTGGCCTCGACCGATGCCATCATCCGGATCGCGGCGACCTGCGTATGCGGGTCGGACCTCTGGCCCTACCGCGGCCTGCAAGCGTCCTCCGGGCCGACACCGATGGGACATGAATATTGCGGACTCGTCGAAGAGGGGAGGCCCAGACATGACGAGATGGTCTGAAGACGAATTGCGCGAGATCGCCGAAGCCGACGACTTGCACATTGCGCCGTTCAGGGAAGATGGCGTGACATATGGCACCCCAACCTGGATCTGGTCCGTGGCAGTCGACGGCGTCCTCTATGCGCGCGGCTACAATGGACAGGACTCACGATGGTACCAAGCCGCCATCCGGCAGAAGGGCGGACGGATCATCGCCGCTCGCATGACGAAGGACGTCGCCTTCGAGCCGGTCGACGGGCCGATCAACGACCGTATCGATGACGCCTATCGGGCGAAGCATCGCGGAAACCCGTACCTTAGCCCGATGATCGGTGCGCGCGCTCGGTCCGCCACCGTCAGGATTGTACCGCTGCTGCCTGAGTAGCAAGCTCACCGAAGGACCACGGCTCACCAGCCAAAGGCTTGCCGAGCGATCCTCCCCATTAGACACAACCCGCCCAGCAATGCCGGCTCAAGATGGCGTGATCGGTTACCAGCTGCCGGTGTTCGGCATCGACGCCCACGGCTCGGCCTTCGGCTTGGCCGGACCTTTCTGCAACAGCTCGATCGAGATGCCGTCCGGCGATTTGACGAACGCCATGTTGCCGTCGCGCGGCGGCCGGTTGATGGTAACGCCATTGTCCATCAGCCGCTGACAGGTGGCGTAGATGTCGTCGACCTCATAGGCGAGATGGCCGAAATTGCGGCCGCCCTTGTAGTCTTCCGGGTCCCAATTGTAGGTCAGCTCGACCAGCGGCGCTTTCTCGCTGATGCCGCTTTGCTCGTCTTCGGGGGCGGCGAGGAAGATCAGCGTGTAGCGGCCCTGCTCGTTTTCATGGCGGCGCACTTCCTTGAGGCCAAGCTTGTTGCAGTAGAAATCGAGCGAAGCATCGATGTCGGCGACGCGGACCATGGTGTGCAGATAGCGCATGATTTCCTCCTTATGTTGCGTTGCGGCGCAACATAGGGGCGGCCCGGCCAAAGGGCAATTGGCCACGTTTGCCGGCGCCGGAAAACGGCAAATCCGCTATTCCTGTATGGAACCGTGAAAAAAGGCACGTCAGGTCTTGCACACACCGGAAGCCGCGGTGTTAATCTGATACCAAGAATCAGTTGCAGTGTTTCTTGAAAAAAGGGGGCGTTCTTATGGGGGAAAAGGCCTCTTTCATGGGGCGGGACGGGGCCGGTAACGATACGTTGAAGCGGGATGAGAGCGCCGATACGGCCGATCTCGTCGAAATCGCCGGCGCCATCAAATGGTTCGACGTGGCCAAGGGCTACGGTTTCATCCTTCCCGATGATGGTACTTCGGGCGACATCCTCCTCCATGTGACATGCCTTCGAAAGGATGGTTTTCAGACCGCCCTGGAAGGCGCCCGTGTCGTCTGCCTGGTCAAGCAGGGCGAGCGCGGGCTGCAGGCCTTCCGCGTGCTCTCGATGGATGTCACCACGGCGGTGCATCCGGCGGAGCTACAGGAGCAGCGCACCCATGTCGCGGTGACGCCGGAAAGCGGCCTCGAACGGGCGCTGGTCAAATGGTTCAACCGTACCAAGGGGTTCGGCTTTCTGACCCGGGGCGAGGGCACCGAGGACATTTTCGTCCACATGGAGACGCTGCGCCGCTACGGCATCACCGAACTCCGGCCGGGCCAGGTGGTGCTGGTCCGCTTCGGACGCGGCGACAAAGGCCTTATGGCTGCCGAAATTCACCCCGATATGGGTACCTTGCCGGTCTCGCATTAGTTCCGGCCGAGGATTTCATATGGCTCACAGGAACCGGGTGACGGCGGGCGCGCTCTGCGCCGGGATTTTCCTCATCGTCGCCACAAGTGCGTTCTTCTATTTTCAACAACCGAGTTCCGCCGACGGCAAGGCGATGATCCTTCCCGTCGACCCGGCGCCGCTGGTCGCGGTGACGAAGGCCGGCGAGCGTTCTTTTTCCGTGGAAATCGCCGACACGCCCGCCGAGCGCGAAGCCGGGCTGATGTTCCGCCGGCACATGGCCGACAATCACGGCATGCTGTTCGTGTTCGGCGCGCCGCAGGATGTGAGTTTCTGGATGAAGAACACGCCGATGCCGCTCGACCTGATCTTCGTCGGCCAGGACGGCCGGATCCGGGCGATCGAGCAAGGCGAGCCGCAGTCGGAGGCGATCATCTCGCCGGACGAACCGGTGCGCTTCGTGCTCGAGCTCAAGGCGGGCACGGCTGCCAAAAAGGGCATTGAGGACGGCGACCTGCTGCGCCATCCGGCCATCGGCACGGCGGCGGGGCCGGCCATGCCGCCGCCCGACAAGGGCGATGCGCCGAGTGTCGATTCCGACTGAGCGGGCAGGATCTTCGGCCGATGCAGTTCTTCTCCCATGACGGTTTCGACCTTGCTTTCCTTGACCGCCAGCCGGCATCGGGGCAGGGCGATCCGGTGCTGATGATCCACGGCTTTGCCTCGAGCCATTACGTCAACTGGGTGTCGCCCGGCTGGTTCAAGACGCTGAACGACGCCGGCTACCGTGCGATCGCCTTCGACAATCGCGGCCATGGCTCGTCGTCGAAGAGCTATGACGAAGCCGACTACACGCCGGCAAAAATGGCGTCGGACGCGGCAGCGCTTTTGAACCATCTCGGCATCGAACGCGCTCATGTCATGGGTTACTCGATGGGCGCGCGCATATCGGCCTTCCTGGCGCTCTCCGACCCGGAGAAGGTGGCGACGCTGGTCTTCGGCGGTCTCGGCATCGGCATGGTCGACGGCGTCGGCGACTGGGATCCGATAGCCGACGCCCTTCTGGCCGACGATCCGGCAGGCACCAGCGATCCGCGCGGCCGCTCGTTCCGCGCCTTCGCCGATCAGACCCGCAGCGATCGCCGGGCGCTCGCCGCCTGCATCGCCACCTCGCGCGAATTGCTGAGCGAGGCCGACCTTGCCCGCATTGCCCAGCCGACGCTGATCGCCGTCGGCAGCAAGGACGACATCGGTGGTTCGCCGGATGAACTCGCCACCCTGATGCCCAACGCCAGGGCTTTTCATATCGAAGGCCGCGACCATATGCTGGCGGTCGGCGACAAGACCTTCAAGCAGCGCGTGCTGGAGTTTTATGCCGAGCATCCGCTTTGATGGATGGTTCCAAAAGCGGCCATAGGGCCTGAAGCTGGGATTCTTAGCGGTTTTGCAACGATACAGGAATTAATAAGAGCGACGTGTGGATCGGTTCAAACCCGCCGCGCGCTGAACGAGGGCAGGGGGTACGATGGCACAATGGGGAAGAAGCGACGCCGCTTTGCCGGGCGTTGTTGCGGAAAGCACGTTCGGCAAACGATCCGTTATTCTAGCGCTGACCGCATTGGCGGCAGGGGCGATTGCGATCACCGCATTGATAGCAATGCCGAGCGACGCGTCCCCACTGCTCCAGAACAGTGCGACAGGCTTCTTCGCCGCCGTATTTTTTCTGGCCGGGCCATTGGCACATCTTACCGGCGTGGTTTTCGGGTTGATGGCGCTCGGTCGTTCGAACGACAGTCGTGTGCTCGGTCTGGCTGGCATCGTAGTCAACGGCGCGTCGCTTGCGGCCGGGGTGTTCATGCTGTGGGGAATGGCATCGACCATCGGCGCGTTTACCTGATTTCGGGCAACTCTCCGGCAGGCAAGCGAGCGACGCGTCGGGCTACGATCGGCGCGGGCTGTGCCCCAGCGCCCTGAGCGAGCGCGTCATGTTATGCCGGGCCTGGGTTTCGAAGCGCCGGCGGAATTCCTCGCTGTGGAAGATATGCGGCCGCGCGAGGAAGCCCTCTAGCACTGCGGCACGGCCGGCCCGCCACATCGGCTCATCGACCCACTTATATTCGCGGCGAACCGCCTGCTCGTAGGCGTCGAACACGTCGGGCGCAGCACCCAGGATCGCCAGGTCCATGTCGAGGAACAGCGCCGCGTCGCGAACCGAATGCTGGTCGCCAAGGGGCGGCAATTCGTGGCCGGCGGTGGCAGTGATCATCGCCGCGATGTGGCCGAGGCGTTGTGCATCGGCGCGACCGGCGAGCTTTTCCTCGGCAAGTTCGGCACTCCTCGCCTCATTGTCCTTGGCGCGGCTGTCGTAGATCGCGTCGTGAAACCAGATCGCTGCCTCGACAGCTTCAGGATCATGCAACAACGCCTTGTAATCATTGGCCAGCGCCAGCATCGCCTCGATGTGGCCAAGGTCGTGGTAGTGGCGATCTTCGGCCTCATAGAGCGCGGAAAGCTCGCGCTTCAGGGTCTCGTCCATCAAGGTTGCGTTTTCCATGGCTGCTTGAAATTCCGCCAACCAAATCCATTTCACGAAGCACTAAGGAAAATTGAGTTCACCCGTGCTATGATCTGGCTTATAGGTGCGGCCGGAGAATAGGCAAGCCGCCAACCGAGACATTGGATGGCCGAGACATTGGATGGCCGGAGACATCAGATGAACAGCGTTACGATTTCCCGTCCCACCAGGGTGCAGCCGGTAGATCCGATCTGGCGTTCGATCCGCGACGAAGCGATGGAAGCGGTCAACCGCGATCCGCTGCTGGCGGCGTTCCTCTATTCGACCATCCTCAATCAGGAAAACCTGGAAGAAGCGGTCATTCACCGGCTGGCCGAGCGCCTCGCCCATCAGGACATCGGCTCCGACCTCATCCGCCAGACGTTCAAGGCGATGGCGGCCGACGACAAGGACTGGTCGACGACGGTGCGCGTCGATATCCAGGCCTATTACGACCGTGATCCGGCATGCGACCGCTTCATCATGCCGGTGCTCTACTTCAAGGGTTTTCACGCCATCCAGACCCACCGGCTGGCGCATTGGCTGTGGAACCAGGGCCGCCAGGACTTCGCGCTGTATTTGCAGAGCCGGTCGTCCTCGGTGTTCCAGACCGACATCAATCCGGCTGCCCGCATCGGTAAGGGCATCTTCCTCGACCACGCCACCGGCCTCGTCGTCGGCCAGACGGCGGTGATCGAGGACGACGTGTCGATCCTGCACGGCGTCACGCTGGGCGGCACCGGCAAGGCCGGCGGCGACCGCCATCCCAAGATCCGCTACGGCGTGCTGATCGGCGCCGGCGCCAAGATCCTCGGCAACATCGAGATCGGCCATTGCTCGAAGATCGCGGCCGGCTCAGTGGTGCTGTCGCCGGTACCGCACAACAAGACGGTTGCCGGCGTGCCGGCCCGCGTCGTCGGCGAGACCGGCTGCGACCAGCCTTCGCGGCAGATGGACCAGCTGTTGCCATCGCAGACGATGGACCACGTCGTCAGCTTCGACATCTGAGTGCTCGGGCAGGGGCTTGTCGCGTCGGACCAACTATCAATGTCGGCGCTGCCCCTCATCTGCCTGCCGGCATCTTCTCCCCGTATAGTGACGGGGAGAAGGGGCTGACTGCGGCCTCGGCACTGTTTCTGTAACGCTGGAGATTGGCGAAATTTTTTGCGAAGGCGGCCTTCTCCCCGTCACTATACGGGGAGAAGTGCCCGGCAGGGCGATGAGGGGCAGCGCAAACCTGAGGCGATTGCCCGTGTTCTCTCGCCGGCTTGCCTTTACATGGCCATTGTCGACGTGCCAGAAGCGCGCTCAAACGAAGAAGCCGACGATCGGAGAAGACTGTTGAAGCCGGACGAAATCAGAAAGCTGGACGCCTATTTCAAGCGCACCTTCCAGAACCCTAAACTCGAAGTGAAGGCGCGGCCGCGCAAGGAAGATTCGGCCGAGGTCTATGTCGGCGACGAGTTCCTTGGCATCGTCTTCAAGGACGAGGACGACGGCGATTATAATTTCTCGATGGCGATCCTCGACATCGATCTGGCCTGAGCTGGGAGTTTAGCTGGCCGCTATGCCTCAAGCGCTGCGGCGGTACGGAACCTTGCAGGACGCCGGCGGGACAGCGCCCTCCTCTGGCCTGCCGGCCATCTCCCCCACGAGGGGGAGATTGGCAGCCTCGGCGCTGCACTCTTCCTGCAACATTGGAGATTGGCGAAAGCCAAGATGACGGCCGATCTCCCCCCTCGTGCGGGAGATGTCCGGTAGGACAGAGAGGGGCGCGAAGGATCGCTACGGAACGGCTCGTTTCGTTGCTTACCGCCCGGTCTTCAGCACACGCGCTGCTTCGGCAGAAATCGCCGCGTCGAGCCCCTGCCAGTCGCCCAGGAATTCCCGGGGGAAGCGGTAGGTAAGGCTGAGATTGTCGCCGACCAGGATGTCGCGTTCGCAGGGCGCCAGCGATTCGTCCGCGCTCGGGCCGCTCAGGCAGCGTGCGACGAACGGATCCTTGCCGGGGCGATCGGCGACTGCCAGCACTTCGTTGAGATAGCCTGATTTTTCGCTGAAGGCGTAAAGCGTGGTGCCGCCAGGGCCGGGCGTACCCGGCTTGGCGATCAGCGCGCTGTAGATCGGCGCGAAGCGGCCGCTCATGTCACGCGACATCATCTGCGGCTCGAACGACAGGAAGACGATGTCCTTGCTGGGTCCGGTGTGGTTGAAGTCGTTGCGGGCACCCTCGCTGTAGCCGTCCATCTCGGGATAGCGCAGATAGAGGTCGAGCCGCGAGGCGATGCCGTCGCGCCGGGCCTGGGCAAAGCGGATGACATTGGCCGGCACGGCGATGACGTTGTTGCCGATGACGACCTTGTGGGCCGTGGTGTCGTCGGTGTACCCGGCCATGGCGATCGAGCGGCCGAACCATTTGCCGCCAAGGCTGATCGCCACCGAAAGCAGCGCCAGCGTCGCGAACGCATAAAACACTCGCTTCATCAGCGTCGAATCGACGACGCTGAGTTGCGGGCCCTCTGTGGCGGCTGCCTGCTTCATCGCGACCCTCGTTTACCGTCCATCGGGTGTGCCTGAGCGGCACATCTCGGCCCGGCACGGCGCTTGCTTCGCAGCTTTTGCGGGCGACTGTGCGATTTCATGGTAAACGGAGGGTAAAGATGGGCCCCGTCGAACAAATCATATTCAGTTTTATGGCTGGGCTGACGGCTTGCGGCCTGGCCGGATCGGCGATGGAGCTGATCGCCGGCCGTAGGCTTGCCTTCGTCCAACCCTATGTATCGTCGAAGCACATGCTGCGCTCACTCGCCGCGACGGCTTGCGCCGGGCCGCTGATGTTCGCCAACGAGGCGCTGGACGCCTGGCGCGAGCGTCGCATCTCGGTGCTGGGGCTGGTCTCCTGCGGCTGCGCGGCGACCATCTGGGCGCTGGCGCTGGGCATGGTGGTGATCGCCATTGCGTCCTGGGCGGCTTCGCTTCTAGGGTCTGGCAGCTTGTCGGTGTGAGACGATCTGGAGATAGCAATGCCGATCTACGCGATTGACGGAAAAGCGCCCGCCTTCGAGGACGCCGACAGCAACTGGATCGCGCCCGATGCCACCCTGATCGGCAATATGAGGATTGGCCGCAATGCCGGCTTCTGGTTCGGCGTCGTCGTCCGCGGCGACGACGAGCCGATCGTCATCGGCGCCGACACAAACGTGCAGGAGCACACAATCATGCACACCGACGCCGGCTTTCCGCTGACCGTCGGCCAAGGCTGCACGATCGGCCATCGCGCCTTGTTGCATGGCTGCACCATCGGTGACAACAGCCTGATCGGCATGGGCGCCATCGTGCTGAATGGCGCGAAAATCGGCAACAACTCGCAGGTCGGCGCCGGCGCGCTGGTCACCGAAGGCAAGCAATTTCCCGACAATTCGCTGATCGTCGGCTCGCCCGCGCGCGTCGTCAGGATGCTCGACGAGGCCGCAGTCGCCAGGCTGCGCGCCTCGGCCGCGCATTATGTGGAAAACGGGAAGAGATTCAGGGCGGGGCTGAGGAAAGTGTAGCGCCAGTCAGTGAAGGCTGCCTATCGCAAGCCCAGAAATGGTGGAGCCGGCCCGGGGACGGGGCCGGCTCCTTAAACCCGGTCGTTGGGGACGGGGAGGGTGGGGACTCGACCGGGTTTCTCCTAAAGCGCGAAGTCATGCGACGCACTTAACCTCTGCTTTATGCATGTCGTTATCTCAAGACCGCTACGCGCTTTGGGCGACATGCCTTGGCGTCCTCAGCGGACGCTGGCGACCGCGTCGGAGCGGCCGTCGTTGATCGTCACCCAGGCGCCGGAATTCCGCTCGGACTGGCGCTTCAGGTAGGTGTAGCCGGTATTGGTCCAGGACAGCACCTTGGGCTGGAGATTGTCGAGGATGAACTCGCCAAGGCTGGTGCGCACGGTCAGCACCGCATGGCCGTCGCCATTGCGCTGGCGCACCACCGTCATCAGCAGATCGCCGGCCGGCACGCCGATGCTCATCAGCTCGCGGCGCTTTTCCAGCGCATAGTCCTCGCAGTCGCCGAAGCCGCTATTGGGAAAGGACCAGACTTCCTCCTTGCCCCACATTTCCATGTCGGTGCGCGGCGCGACCCTGCTGTTGACCGAATTGTTGACCTTGACGATCGTTGCCCACAGCTTGCGGGTCAGCTCGACGGGTGCCCGGCCAGGCGTCCTCTGATTGCATTCCTGCGGAAGCTGCTGGCACAATTCGTAGTGTCCGACCGGCTGCGTGGTGCGGCCGCCGGTGTGCATGAAGACCGGCTCCGCCGCGTTTACAGTCCCCCAACCGAAAAGCTGCATCGCTATTGCCGCCAGCAACAGCTTGCCCCTCATCCTGTTCATTATTCAGTCTCCCCGTTTGAGGAGACAATGACACGGCTGGATTTATTTGACGCAAAAGCGCGAAGTAGACATTAAGTAAAACGCCAATAGAATAAACATAAAATTTGACGCAATTGAATATAGAATTGTTTAAGGATTCCAGCCGGGCATGTTCCCACGCTTCGTCGCACCGTTCGAACAGCTAGGATGGCGGGACAGAGGGGGCGCGAAGAATCGCCAGCCTCTCTTCCCGATAGTGCTAACGCTTCCGCGTCAGCCGCGCGATGAGCTGAATTCGGTATCGAGCGTTTCCGGCCGCTGGATGACGGCGAACTCGATGGCGACGCCATCTTCGAAATGGCGCACTATCTGGCCGCGCATGGTGCCCAGCGTCACCTGGACGCCGATGGCCGGCTTGACGTCGATCTCGATCGCCGCGCCCGACAGCGACAGGTCGATGATGCGGCACTGGTACTGGCGTCCGTCGGCAAGCTGCAGCACGCTCGTCGGGTTGCGCGGCGCGACGCGTTCATGGCGGCGGTCCTCCGGCAGGTCGAGTTCGTGCTTGTTGGCAAGCCAGGTCAGTTGCGCGGCGAGCTTGTCCCTCTTGCGGTCCGACGCGATGACGGTCATCGCAAAGCCATCCTGCAGCGTGCGGGTGATGACGCCTTCGATGCGGCCGATGTGATCGATATAGGCAATGACCTTTTCGCCAGCCAGGCCGGCGCGCTCGGTGCGCAGCGCAACGTTGCCGGGCGACATGTCGACCACCTGGCAGGGATGTTCGGTGCGGTCTTCCAGCATGAAGCGTCCGTAAATTTTCACGCGGACGCGCTGAAAGTTACGCCTTTCAGCTTGGGACGGCGCATGGTCGACCGCCGCTGACCTCATCACTGCCATACCCCGTTCGGCATTCCGCGCATGGATGCGGGGAATTTCAGCGGAAAACTACAACAAAGCAGGTTAACAAAGGGGAAAGCCCGGCGCTGTTGCTTTAAGCTTTGGGCATCATTCCTCGCGTCCGCCGTCGAAGACGACCAGGTGACGGATGCGGCGGGCCTGGCCGAGCGCCGAAATCGTCTCGGGCGGGTCGAATTCCGATGGGGCGAGCGAGGGAACCTCGATCGCCGGCCGGTTCCCCGGGAACATCGGCTCCTTGTCGGGATCGACGACGCGGATCGAATCGATCAAGGCGTCGAGAACCGGGTCGGCACCCAGCCAGAAGGGTTTTTCGACGGCGCTGATCACGCCGAGGCAGCGCCGGCTCTCGACACCGCCGTCGAGCGGCAGCGCGAGCAGCTCGAACCTGTTGGACCGGCCGTTGCGGCTGAAACCCTCATAGGTGATGAGCATCACCGATTTCAGGTCGAAGACGCCATCGGTCAGCTTCGAAATCAGTCGCTGGTCCTTCTCGCGCCACAGCGAAGGGAATGAAAACCCCTTGAGTTCGCGGCCATAGACCGCGCAGAGCCTGGTGCCGGCCAGCCGGAACACCGCTTCGCCGCGCGTGTCCTTTTCCAGGATGAACGTGTCGGCCAGCAGCGACTTGATGTCGGCGGGTTCGACTTCCGAGCGTTTCGGGGCAGGGCGTCCGTCACGCAACCGGTTCCAATAATGGAACAGCGTGATCGATCCGGTCTGGTTCATGCTAATGCTGCTCCGCGCATTCTGTCTTCTGATGTCCCATCGGTGAACAGAAGGGCGCCCTCCGAAGACCTACATGCGTTGCGGAGCAGGATGCGTGCCAGCATCGTTAATACTTGTTCACGGGTCGGGGCGGTTAAGGTTAACAACTGGTTTACGTTGCGCGCCTGCCAGCCCTGTGGCACACCAAAACCACTCCAGAAGCGGTCGTTTTGCGACGATCGGCAGCACTTCAGTCAAGAGTTCAGGGGGAGCAAGGGGGCTCGACCAGCCGTTCAAGGGAAACCTTGGACGGCTTCTTTTTTGATTCGGGGCTGCTGATTCGCCGTTTGTGATTCGGTTGGCCGTGATCTACATGCTCGCGAAGTCCAATCCAGCGACTGAGTGCAAGCCATATGAGCGACCCAGAAAGCCCACCGGAGATCGAGCAGGGCCAGGGTGGGCCGGTCGCCCGCGAACCGGAGCGCCGCGAACCGGTGTTCAACCTGCCGCCCGTGGTGCTGGCGGTGATCGGCATCTGCGTCGCGGTCCATCTGATCCGGGTCTATTGGCTGACCGACGACCAGGACTTCGAACTGCTTGTCCGGGCTGCGTTTGTCCCGATCCGCTATTCCGGCCGCTTCGATCTGGATTTCTTCGCGTTTTCGAGCCCTTTTACCTATGCCTTCCTGCATGGCGGCTTTGCCCATCTTGCCATCAACATGGTGTGGCTCGCGGCCTTCGGCTCACCGTTGGCCAACCGCTTCGGCGCGCTGCGCTTCAGCCTGTTCTTCGCCGCGACCGGACTGGCGGCGGCGGCGCTGTTCTGGGCCATGCACCCGCTTGGCGAGGCGCCGCTGGTCGGCGCCTCCGGCGCGATTTCCGGCATGATGGGCGCGGCGGCGCGCTACGGCTTCCGCATCGACCGCTCGTCGGGCAAGGCCGCCTTTGCCGGCCAGCCTTTGCCGATGGCGGCGGTGCTGCGCTCGCGCGGCGTCGTCACCTTTCTCGCCATGTGGATGGTGATCAACCTCGCGACCGGCCTCTTCGGCCTGGCGCCTGGCATTGACGGCCAGATCGCCTGGGAAGCCCATATTGGCGGCTTTCTTGCCGGCTTCTTCGGCCTGCGGTTTTTTGATCGGCGAGAGCAGGTGCCCCGGCAGGCGGACGAGCCGGAGACCTGAGACCGCCGCACTTGAAAAGCAACCGATCGCGGCGCACGATGTTCATCCCAGGGAAAGCCGGCCAGGGCAGGAGCCGGCAGGAAATGCAGAGGAGGACGCCATGACTGTTAAGGCAATTCTCGAGGCAAAAGGCCACGACGTGGTGACGCTCGGGCCGAACGAAAAGCTCAGCGAAGCCATCCGCATGCTTTCCGAACACAGGATCGGCGCGCTGGTCATCACCAACGGCGATCACAAGATCGTCGGCATTCTTTCCGAGCGCGATGTGGTGCGGGTTCTCGCCAAGGAGGGGGCGGCGGCGCTCGACCTTGCCATCCGCTCGGCGATGACGCCCAAGGTGAAGATCTGCAATGAGAACCACACCGTCAACGAGGTCATGGAGATCATGACCAAGGGCCGCTTCCGCCATCTGCCGGTGGAAAAGAACGGGCTGCTCGACGGCATCGTGTCGATCGGCGACGTGGTCAAGCGGCGCATCGAGGATGTCGAGCGCGAGGCCGAGGAGATCAGGGCCTATATCGCCACGGCATGAGGCTAGGACGGCCGGGTTGCCGGCCATTGAACTTTTTTCAAGCCGCTGTTGCAGTCCATCGCGGCAGGTGCGGGCCTGTGCCGCGTCGGCGCCTGCGGCTTTGCGCTTGTCTCTTTTGGCGGTTTGCACTAGCGAAGTTGCACATCAAAATATGCGTTCTCGCATATCCGCAATTTCAATATGCAGGCCCTTATGAGCATCATCGATACCCGCACGCCCGACGCCAAGCGCCTGGTTCCCGGCGCCACCGGCGACTGGGAGATCATCATCGGCCTCGAGGTCCACGCGCAGGTGACCTCGCAGGCAAAGCTGTTTTCCGGCGCCTCGACCATTTTCGGCGCCGTGCCCAACGCCAATGTCAGCCTGGTCGATGCGGCGATGCCCGGCATGCTGCCGGTCATCAACGAGGAATGCGTCAAGCAGGCGATCCGCACCGGGCTGGGCCTGAAGGCCGAGATCAACCACAAATCGGTTTTCGACAGGAAAAACTATTTCTATCCCGACCTGCCGCAGGGCTACCAGATATCGCAGTTCAAGCAGCCGATCGTCGGCGAGGGCAAGGTGATCGTCTCGGTCGGCCCGGACCGGCAGGGCGAATTCGAGGACATCGAGGTCGGCATCGAGCGCCTGCACCTGGAGCAGGACGCCGGCAAGTCGATGCACGACCAGCATGCGACGATGTCCTATGTCGATCTCAACCGCTCCGGCGTGGCGCTGATGGAGATCGTCTCCAAGCCGGATATGCGCTCCGCCGATGAAGCCAAGGCCTATGTCACGAAGCTGCGCACGATCGTGCGTTATCTCGGCACGTGCGACGGCAATATGGACGAAGGCTCGCTGCGCGCAGACGTCAACGTCTCGGTGCGCCGGCCCGGCGGCGAATTCGGCACGCGCTGCGAGATCAAGAACGTCAACTCGATCCGTTTCATCGGCCAGGCCATCGACTATGAAGCGCGCCGGCAGATTGCCATCCTCGAGGACGGCGGCAGGATCGAGCAGGAAACGCGGCTGTTCGACCCCAACAAGGGTGAGACGCGCTCGATGCGCTCCAAGGAAGAAGCGCATGACTACCGCTATTTCCCCGATCCCGATCTTCTGCCGCTGGAATTCGACCAGGCCTATGTCGACGAACTGGCAAAGGACCTGCCGGAACTTCCCGATGCCAAAAAGGCGCGGCTGATCGCTTCGCTTGGCCTGTCGACCTACGATGCCTCGATCCTGGTATCGGAAAAGGCGATTGCCGATTATTTCGAGAAGGTGGCGGCCGGGCGCGACGGCAAGCTCGCCGCCAACTGGGTCATCAACGACCTCCTGGGGGCCTTGAACAAGGCCGGCAAGGATATTGAAAACGCTCCTGTTTCGCCCGACCAGCTTGGCGCGGTCATCGACCTGATCAAGGAAGGCACCATCTCCGGCAAGATCGCCAAGGATCTGTTCGAGATCGTCTGGAACGAGGGCGGCGATCCGCGTCAGCTGGTCGAAAGCCGCGGCATGAAGCAGGTCACCGATACCGGCGCCATCGAAAAGGCGGTGGACGAGGTGATCGCGGCCAACCCGGACAAGGTCGAACAGGCGCGTGCCAAGCCGACCATGGCCGGCTGGTTCGTCGGCCAGGTGATGAAGGCGACTGGCGGCAAGGCCAATCCGCAGGCGGTCAACGAGCTGGTCAAGGCCAGGCTCGGGATCGAGTAGGATGTTCGTCCGCACCGCCGGCGAGCGCGATCTTGCGGCGGTGCGCGCATTGCTGGTCGAGACATGGCATGCCACCTATGATGCCATCTACGGCGGGCCGCGGGTCACCGAAATCACCGATGAATGGCATTCTATCGCCGCGCTCAAGGCACGGCTGACGCGGCCGAACTCGGAGTTCCTGGTCGCCGACGACGGCAAAAACATCGGCGGCATGGCTTTCGCCGCCGCTACCACGGATGCCAGGATCGTCATGCTGAACCAGCTTTACGTGCATCCGGCCTGGCAGAGGCAAGGCATCGGCCAGGCGCTGCTGGACGAAATCGAGGCCAGCTTTCCGGAGGCCCGGACGCTGCGTGTCGAGGTCGAGGAAGCAAATGCTCCGGCTGTCGCCTTCTACCGCGCGAGGGGGTTCTTGCCCGCCGGCAACACGGCCGATTGCGGCGGCGCCTCGGGATTGCCGGCGCTGGTTTTGGAGAAGGCGATCGGCTAGCTCGTTCGCCTGACGTTCAGTTGCGTTTCTCAGGCAGGTTGGAGCAGCCGGCAGCGAGAAACTCGCACGGCAGGCCGCCCGACGTGTGCGGGGGCGTGGCGGCTTCGATTTTTTCGACCTCGTAATATTTCGAGGTGACACCCCATTTTTTGACGCCCTGGCACGTCGAGCGCACGCCAACCTCCGTCGCCTTTGCCGCGGTCTTGTAATAGGTGGTGATCCGGCAGGATTGGCTGACCGGCAGCGCGTTCGCCGGGCTCGTGACCGGCGGCAGGAAGTTCGGGAAGGCAAGCAGAGAGATTGCCGCAATGATCCTGACGGCGGGCATGGTGTGGGGAAGGTGCAGCATCGTTTGTCTCCATCGATGGCGCCGCTCGCTCGTGGCGCAGCGGCGCGTTTGTTGCGGCAAGATCAGGCCATGATGCCGGCGCTGCCGCATCTGCCGCGCGCGGGAAGGCGGCAGCGGTCTGAACCGCCGCCGTCATCCGCGAGCGGCCGCGTCAGGGCGTTTTCGGCTTGATGAGCGTCTTTATCGGAACGGCGACTTTTGGAGGCCGGACCGTACTGGTTCCACCATCGACGGCCAGCCCGCCGCTGTTGAGATAGCGCACCGTATAGTGCAGCTCGTAGCCGGGAACTCTGATCCATGTAGGCTTGTGATTGAACTGGTCCGGAGGCCTCGAATACCACTTCGGGATCTGCATGATCTTGGAACCGGCACCGAATCCCGCAGTCTTGGCCGCTACCGCGAAGGCGCTGTCTCTGGGGTCGTTCGGCGGCTGGTCGACATTGCCGATGACGACCAGCGAATCGTATTTTCGCGCGTCCAGCCGTACTGCGGGAAGGTTCAGCGCAGCCACGTCGCCTTCGCGCATCGTCAGCGCCTTCTGACGGCCATCCTCATTGGCATAGACGTTGAGGTTTATGGCCTCGGATTCCGCATAGACGACATTGTTGTGGAAGTCGCGGGCTGGCAGGCGTGTGAGGCTGTCGAAGGTCACTTCAACCGTCGGCTTGGCTATGGCGTCCGTCACCACCAGGTTGCGCCGCGGCACCGTCCAGAAGATGAGATCATCGCCGGTGGCCTGCGTGCCGGCATCGGAGCCGTCTATTGCCGAGCATTTCGAATTTGGAACCGGCGTCGTCACCGGCAGAGGTGCCGAAAACGAGCTGCGTACCTGAGCGTCGATGTAATTGCCGACGTTGAAAACGTCTTCGAGGATGTTGCCGCCCTCGAAGCTCGCCGGGCCGGGTTGCGAGCGGATGATGACCTGGCTGGAATCGGTCTGCCAGCCGCTGCAGAAGACGTTGACGTCTATGGGAATGCCGATGTGGCGGTCGGAGGTCACCGGGATCGAGACTTTGATGGTCAGGATGTAAGGAACTTTGACAAACCAGCTGTTCGGCTGGTTCAGCATCTGCGTCGCAAAGCGCGACGGCCGCCATTGCTTCAGCGATTCGATCGATGCGCGTGACGATCGTCCCTGGGCGGCCAGCTGTGCGTTGGTGGCGTCGACCTTGGCTTGCGCCAGGTTGCGGACGGTGTTGGTGATCAGGAACACGCCGAGTTCGGCTTTGCAGGGCCTGTTCGATTGTGTGGCGTTGCATGGGGCAAGTGCCGCACTGGGAACCGGCGGCCCCGAAGGCGGCGGCTGGGCGGCCGCGGTGGCCGCCATCAGGCAGAAGAACAGCATCGTGCAGGTTTTCAACATGGTATCCTCGCTCTGTCGTTGGAAACCACCCTCCGGCTAGACAGCAGCATGTGTTCGATTGCGGTTCATCGCCCGCACGGGGGATGAACCGCGAAACATCGGGCCGGCCCAGCGACGTCGAGCCGCCGTCCTTTTCGGATTGGATATCTACTGCTTCACGACGCCTTTGGTTGTCGCCTTCGGCGCGACGACCTTGGGCTTGGGGGTTTTCGGGCCGGGGTCGACTACCAATGCGGCCGTGCAGGAGCATTTGCCCGAACCGCAGTTCAGGTCGCCCTTGCACATTTTGGAATGCCGCATATCGGTGCAGTCGGCGGTCCCGGAGCAGGAGCAACTGCCTTGCCCAATCGTTCCGGACTGACATTTGAAGCTCCATGCCGGATCGGCGGCAAGGCCGGCCACTGCGAGCGATAAGGCAAAAAGCGTCGTCGAGATGAGCTTGCGCATGAATACCTCCCGGTTCTATCGAGCGATGGAACCACGAAGCAGCAACGCCTTCATCTCCCGCGCGGGGGACGAACTCGCATACCGGTGACGATCGTCAATGCTGTCCCTTCAGCACGACGAGATAGCCGCGTTCGACGCGAAGCCGGAACGCGATTTGCCCTGCAGTGCCGGGATCCTTGGAAACCTTGTCGATGACATAGCCGCTGGGATGCGAGCCAAGCCATTCTTCCGGTTTGTCGGTGGTTTCGAATGGCTTTTGCAACCGGGCCAGGAAGCCGACTTCGCCTTGATAGTCGAAAGCCACGGCCCAGTCCGCATCCTTTCGCTCGTCGATGAAGTTGGCGAGCGGCGTCAGATCATAGCGTTTGAACGCGGTTGCCGATGCTACCGCGTGGCCGATGCCGAAAATGACAAGCATGACGATGGCCGAGCTCTTCAGCCTGGCGAGCGGGATCTCCGCCATGAAATAGCCGAACAGGATGATCACGAACGGCAACATCGGCACGACATAATGAGGCTGCTTGCCGGATATCGCGCTGAACACCAGAAACACGGCAACGAACGAGAATGACAGCAGGCGCAAGGCGCGCAGATCCGGCGACTTCGCGTCGATCAGGCTGCGTATCCGCGTGCGCAGCTTCAACCGCCACACCTCGGGTATGAAGATCCACGGTATGAACATGACCGGCAGCAGCAGCAGATAGAAATAGAACGGCCGGCCGTGCGAATTGCGCAAATTGCCGGTGACGCGCCCCGCCGACTGGTTCCAGACGAGATCATAAACGAAATTGCCTTTTGTCAGGATGGTCGCCGGCACCAGCCAGATCGCCACCGGAATTAGTGCGGCGAGCAGGGCCAGGCCCATTCCAGCGAGGAAGTTCGGTGTCGTCAGTCCCGCCCGCCCGTCGCGCCAGAACGGGTAGAACAGGATGGGCGCGCCGATATGGATCAGCACCACCGGGCCTTTCGTCAGCACGCCCATGCCGATGAACAGCCCGGCCAGGACGGCCTGCCAGCGGTTGCCGCTGCGGGCAAAGGCAATCAACGACAACAGCGCGGCGAGCACAAAGACCGCCAGCAACAGATCGAACAGGATCAGCGTCGAATAGATGACGAACACGCTGCTTCCGGCGACCAGCCAGGGGATGCGCCGCGCGATGTCGTCGCGGCCCGGAAACAGGGTCTTTGCCAACGCCGTCGTCAGCCAGATGACGAGCGAGGAGGCGGCGAAGATGACCAGCATCGCCGCCGGCCGGCTGGCGCCGAAAATATTCCAGACAAGGTCGATAAGCCAAAACAGCAGTGGCGGCTTCTGCAGATAGGGCGCGAAATTCATCGTCGGGACGAAGATCTGTCCGCTCAGATACATTTCCCAGGTGACGCTGAGATATCGCGTTTCGTCGACGGGCAGCAGTGGCCGGAAAGCGACCGCGATTACGATCAGCCCAAGCAGAAAGAGGTAGGGGAGCAGCCGCTCGGTAGATGTCGGTGTCAAAGATCGAGATCCGCGCCAGAAACCATTTTCATTCCAGCCGAGCATAGTGCCGCGTTTCTGGACCGCGAACGACCGCACCATGATTTTGGCCGAATTGCAACGATGCCGGTTTCGTTTCGCAGATTTTGCGGACGATGGTCTCAAGGGCTTGAAAAACTTGCCGGCCGAGTCTTTTGGACCGCTGCCGGTCCGGGGAACCTGAGCAAAATCACCTGGAGCGCAAGGGTGGCGACAATTCGCGCATCAACAGTTCGAGCTCGCGCTGATCGCCTGTACCGGTCTTGTCGAAGATCGTCGCCAGTTGCGACTTGACGGTGCCGTCCGAGACGCCGCCGGCCGTGGCGATTTCCTTTCGCGTCAGGCCGGCGGCAACGTGACCGGCGACGCGCCTTTCTGCCGCGGTCAATCCGAACAGCGCCGCAATGGCGTCCAGCGCCGGGATTGGTGCCGAACCGGCCGCCGCGATGAAGATCGCTGCAGCGGCGCGCTGCGAGATGCGCGCCGAGATCTCACGCCGCGCCAGCGGCATCACATGGGCCACCGCCGGAACGGCCGTCTTGGCCAGGGGAATGTTGATGCCGCAAGGTCCGAGCGCGAATTCGTCGCGCGTGCCGAGCTGGACGGCGCGGCCGATCGCGGCATTGGCATTGGCATAGGTGAAGGAAAGCTGGCCGCGCACGCAAGCAACCGAAATGTTTTCGGCGAGCAGCGCTTCGGCTGATGGATTGGCGAAGATGATGGTCATGTCTTCGGCGACGATCAGCACCGGATGGTCGAGGCTTTCGATGATGGAGCGGAAGATTTCGGCCTTGCGCCGCTCGGCTTCGAACAGGTCGCCGATGGTCACCGCGCGCCGCACATGCGGTGCCAACAGGCAGACAAGCTCGAGATCCTCGCGGGAAATCTGGCGCCTGTCCTTGTCGGTAACCACCATCAGCGTGCCGATCCGGGTCGGCCGCTTCATCAACGCCACCCAGAAGAAATCGTCCAGGCGGTTGGGTTGCACCCATTCGCGCACGATGCGGCTTTCGAGCCATCTCTGTCGCGTATCCGGGCCTTGCAGGGCGTAGATCGAATCGACGGTGAACGGCACGTCGATCTCCATCTTGGGAACCGCCGCATAGAACGGCACTTGCGAGCCGTAGTCATGCTTCAACGGCTCAAGAACTGCGGGATCGCCGCAAGACACCGAAAACCGCGCGGAGCTGCTGATCGTGTCGATGACGGCGAGCATGGCAAGCTGGCCTTCCGCCAGGTTGCAGATAGCCTCGAGTGTCGCCTGCCAGCGGTCGACGTCGGCAATCGAATCGTAGATCGCCTCAACGACCTGCGGCAACGCGCGACCGGCCGTGCCCGCCAGCGATGACATGAGCCCCTCTCATTTGCCGTCCTTGAGGCAACGAAGCTTCAACTCCTAGAATAACGCTGCGTAAGGTTGCCAACAACCCATTTCATCTGCTTCGGGCGGCCGCGAAAATAACATGATCGTTTCGCTTTCCCGCCACCCATTTGCTCCTCGATTGCGGCAAGACGCTTGCCTTCGCAATGCCGTGACGCCATAAGCAGGAACAGGCGCCGCAGCCGCCGCGAGGACTTGCTTCAAGGACTTGCCACGAGGATTTGGATGAAAACTTTCCTTCTGCAGTTTTTCACCTGGTGGAATAGCCAAACATTGGGGACGCGCTTCCACACTTGGCGGCACGGCAAGAAGGTCGGGCAGGACGAGGTCGGCAACGTCTACTATGAGGGCGGCGTCGATTCGGAAGGCCGCACCCGTCGCTGGGTCATCTACCGCAACTATTCGGAAGCCTCGGCGATCCCGCCCGGCTGGCACGGCTGGATCCATCATCGTGTCGACGTTGCGCCGCCAAGCGAAGACTACAAGCCACGCGACTGGCAAAAGCCGCATGTGCCGAACCTCACCGGCAGCCCCGCGGCCTATCGCCCGAAAGGCTCGGTGCTGACCAACCAGCATCGTCCGCAGGTGACGGGCGACTACGACGCCTGGACGCCTGGTTCGTGATCGATCGCCGCGACACGCGCGCGGTCCCCACGGGGGCGGTCCCCACGAGGGCGGTCCCCACGAGGGCGGTCCTTTGTCGCCACAATTGCTGTTTAGCTGTTTGCTGATCCGACAGCAGCAACTAGCCTTGGCGTTAAGAGAATCACCCGGGCGCAAACCACCGGACCTTGCATGAGCATGTTCAGCCGAATTTTGACGGGCGGATTAACCGCGGTCGTTCTCGCTTCTATGGTGGCGCTTGCTACTGCGCAGGAATTGGCGCCGCCTGCGCCGGACGCGTCGGTGGCGCCTGCAGCACCCGCAGTATCCGAGCGCATCACCAATCCGGTCGCTGAATTCGCCGGCATCGACAAGATCACCGGCCGTATCATCACCTTCGATGTCTACATCGACGAGACGGTGCAGTTCGGCGCTTTGCAGGTGACGCCGCGCATCTGCTATTCGCGGCCCGAAAACGAAGAGCCGAAGACGGATTCGTTCGTCGAGGTCGACGAGATCACGCTCGACCGGAAAATACGCCGTATCTTCACCGGCTGGATGTTTGCCGAAAGCCCCGGGATCAACGCCGTCGAGCATGCCGTCTATGATATCTGGCTGAAGGGCTGCAAGCAGAAGTCCGACGTGCCAGCACCCGCCGCCCCCAAAACCAACTAGAATCTGTCAGCGCGCGGCGGATACCGCGTCTTGCGGAACCGCCGTGTTGCCCGAGCGTTGGTGCCTCTCTACGGAGGAGGTTGCCATGATAATGGCCAACAAGAACGAACTTCTCGACATCGAAAGGGGATTCTGGAGCGGCGGCGCCGACTATTTCAAGGCCAATGCCGATACCGAATGCCTGGTGGCCTTCCCGCAGATGGCGCGGGTGATGAGCAATACCGATCTGGCCGCAACTGCCACGGACCCGAACCGCTGGCGCGATCTCGACATCGACCTCAAGGGCATCATCGAGCCGGGCAGCGACATCGTCGTGCTGACCTACGAGGCGCGTGCGACGCGGCAAGATGGCGAAGCCTATGCGGCGCTGGTCAGCACCGGCTATGTCCACCGCGTCAATGGCTGGAAGATGATGTTCCACGCACAGACGCCGCTGGTGACGGCAGCAAAAGGCTGACCGGCCGCAAGAGCAATTCCAGGAAAGTGTGAACGGCTTTCCGTCCGGAATTGCGTTTCTGCGAAACGATGAGCCATTCCAGGTTATGGAAAAAACACGGCCTCGCCCTTCAGCGCCTCGGCCAGCATCTTCTCGTACTTGCCGCGCGGCACGTCGATTGCACCGAAGCGTTTGAGATGCTCGGTGGTGAACTGCGTATCGAGCAGTGCAAAGCCACGCGCCTTCAGGCGTTCGACGAGGTGAACCAGGCAGGCCTTTGACGCGTCGGTCTCCCTGGCGAACATGCTCTCGCCGAAGAACACGCGGCCGAGCGATACGCCGTAGAGCCCCCCGACCAATCGGTCGTTGTGCCAGGCCTCGACCGAATGGCAATGGCCCATCCGATGCAGCTCGATATAGGCTTCGCGGATCGGCGCGTTGATCCAGGTCGACCGCCGTTCCTCGCGCCTTTCGGCGCAGGCCTCGATCGTCGCCTCGAAGTCGAAATCGATGCGGAACTCGAACAGGTTCTTGCGGATCGTCTTTCTCAGGCTTTTCGGTATGTGGAACCCGTCGAGCGGAATGATGCCGCGCGTCTCCGGTCGCACCCAGAATACTTCGGGGTCATTGGCGCTTTCGGCCATCGGGAAGACGCCGGAGGCATAGGCTTTGAGCAACAGGTCGGTCGGGATGCGATAACCGGGTGCGTAGGGACGGGTCATCGCTTCGCCCCTGTGTCACTCGCCTTCGGCCAGGTATTTTTCCAGCCAGTGAATATCGTAGTCACCATTGGCGATGTCGGCGTTGCCAACGAGGTCGCGAAACAGTGGCAGCGTCGTCTTGATGCCGTCGACGACGAATTCGTCGAGCGCGCGCCGCAGCCGCATCATGCATTCGACGCGGTTGCGGCCGTGCACGATCAGCTTGCCGATCAGGCTGTCGTAGTAGGGCGGGATCTTGTAGCCGGAATAGACGCCGGAATCGACACGGATGCCGAGGCCGCCCGGCGTGTGGAAATGGGTGATGGTGCCCGGCGAGGGGGTGAAGGTGCGCGGATCCTCGGCATTGATGCGGCATTCGATGGCATGGCCGTGGAAGCGGATGTCCTCCTGGCGCACCGAAAGTCCGCCGCCCGACGCGACGCGGATCTGCTCGTGCACGAGGTCGATGCCGGTAATCGCCTCGGTCACCGGATGTTCGACCTGCAGGCGCGTGTTCATCTCGATGAAATAGAACTCGCCGTCCTCATAGAGGAATTCGATGGTGCCGGCGCCGGAATAGCCGAGATCGGCGATCGCCCTGGCGCAGACGCCGCCAATATGCGCGCGCTCCTCGGCATTGAGCGCCGGCGAGGGCGCTTCTTCCCAGACCTTCTGGTGGCGACGCTGCAGCGAGCAGTCGCGCTCGCCGAAATGCACGCCGCGCCCGGCGCCGTCGCCGAACACCTGCACTTCGATATGGCGCGGCTTCTGCAGATATTTCTCGATATAGACTGCGTCGTCGCCGAAGGCCGCACCCGCCTCCGAGCGTGCCGTCTGCAGCGCCACCTCGAGATCGGCCTCGCTACGCGCCACTTTCATGCCGCGCCCGCCGCCGCCGGCCGACGCCTTGATGATTACGGGGTAGCCGATCGCGGCGGCAATGCGCTTGGCTTCCTTGTCCTCGGTGACCGCGCCGTCGGAACCGGGCACCACGGGAATGCCGAGGCGTTTTGCGGTACGCTTGGCCTCGATCTTGTCACCCATGATGCGGATATGGTCGCCGGTCGGGCCGATGAAGGTGATGTTGTGCGCGGCGAGGATGTCGGCGAACTTGGCGTTCTCCGACAGAAAACCGTAGCCGGGATGCACCGCGTCGGCGCCGGTGATCTCGCAGGCGGCGACGATTTGGTGGATGTTGAGATAGCTGTCGCGCGACGGCGGCGGGCCGATGCAGACGCTCTCGTCGGCGAGACGCACATGCATGGCGTCGGCGTCGGCGGTCGAATGCACCACCACCGTCTGGATGCCGAGCTCCTTGCAGGCGCGCAGCACCCTGAGGGCGATTTCGCCGCGATTGGCGATGAGGATTTTCTGGAACATCTTTCGCCTGTTCCCGGCTCTACTCGATCACGACGAGCGGCATACCATATTCGACCGGCTGCGCATCTTCAAACAGGATCGCCGTCACCGTGCCGGCGCGCGGCGAGGGGATCTGGTTCATCGTCTTCATTGCTTCGATGATCAGCAGCGTCTGGCCTTCCTTGACCTTCTGGCCGATTTCGATGAACGGCCTGGCGTCGGGCGACGGTGCCAGATAGGCGGTGCCGACCATCGGCGAGGCAACGGCGTTCTTCGACACGTCGGGCGTCGCCGGCGCGGCCGCTGCTGCAGGCTGCGCGGCTGCCGGGGCATAGGCCGGCTGAGCTGTGGCGACGGCATGGACGGCCGGGGCCTGCCGCGAGACGCGCACCTTCAGATCGCCCAGCTCGACCTCGATCTCGGTCAGGTTGGTGTCGTTCAGTATGCCCGCCAGATCGCGGATCAGCTGCTGGTCAACACCGTTCTTCTTTATCGACATTTTCGAGCCTTCTGTTTGTTGGCCGGTCATAGGCGTGCAGCCAGCGCCTGCAGCGCCAGCGTGTAGCCGAGCGGCCCGAACCCGCAGATCATGCCGACGGCGACCGGCGCGACCATGGAGACGTGGCGGAATGGTTCCCGCGCGTGGATGTTGGAGAGATGCACCTCAGCGACCGGCAGCGGCGCGACAGCGCGGATGGCATCGTGAATGGCGATCGAGGTATGGCCGTAGGCGCCCGGATTGATGACGATCGCGGCGGCCTTGTCGGCGGCCTCCTGGATCCAGTCGACGAGGTCGCCCTCATGGTTCGACTGGCGGAAATCGATCTCCAGCCCAAGTGCGGCACCTGCCTGCTTGCAGTCGTCGGCGATCGCGGCAAGCGTCTTGCCGCCATAGATGCCCGGCTCGCGCTTGCCGAGCGCGTTGAGATTGGGGCCGTTCAGGACGAAAACCGTTTTCAAAAAATGCCGACCTTTCCCGGCGCGGCTAAGCCGGCGCGCCGGACCCTCTATAATGGGCATAGACGCTGGCGAAAAGAGCGCAAGTGCGTTCTTTCGCCGTCCACAGCAGCCGGAAAACGGCCGGTGCCGGAAACCCGCAGCCTAATCGAAACCCGAACGCTGATCAGAGCGCGGCCTTCGCCGCCTCGATCTTTTCGGCCAGCACTTCCTGGCCAAGCGCGCCGAACACCACCTCGTTGCCGACGACATAGGACGGCGTTCCGGTGATGGCGAGCTTGGTGGCGAGGTCATAGGTCTTGGAGAAGGCCTCGGTGATGCTCGGGTCCTTCATCTTTTCGCGCAGCGCCGCCTCGTCGGCGCCGAGCGACAGCGCCACCTTGATTGCCGCCGCCTCGGTGGCGCGCCCCTGGCCGCCGAGCAGCGCATTGTGGAATTCGCCGTATTTCTCCGGCTTCATCAAATGGAAGGCCATCGAGACGACGCTCGCCTTCTGCGAATCCGGGCCGAGGATCGGGAACTCCTTGAGTACGAAGCGCAGGTCCGGATCGGCCTTGGTCAGCGCGCGCATGTCGTCGATGGCGCGTTTGCAGTAGCCGCAATTATAATCATAGAATTCGACGATGGTGACCTTGCCGTTCGGATTGCCGACAACACCGTCGAATGAGGAATTGAAGATCTGGTCCTTGGCGTCTTTGATGACGCCGAGACTAGCGACGCGCTGTTCTTCCTTCTGCTTGGCCTCGAGTGCCTGCTGGGCCTCCAGAAGCACTTCCGGGTTCTTCAGCAGATAGTCGCGGACGATACCCTCGACTTCGGCACGGTCGAGCTTGGTACCTGAGGACGTCGTCTGGGCAAGCTGTGCCGTGCCGGCCTTCGCCGTCTGCGGATTGCCGGCGACGAA
The DNA here is from genome assembly GCF_040320455.1 of Mesorhizobium sp. M0698. Lineage (NCBI taxonomy): Bacteria > Pseudomonadati > Pseudomonadota > Alphaproteobacteria > Hyphomicrobiales > Phyllobacteriaceae > Mesorhizobium > Mesorhizobium sp. M0698. The sequence goes on from NZ_JAMYPQ010000013.1 coordinate 131,070, forward strand.
GCCGAACGCCAGCATGGCGAGAGCCGCTGCCACTCCGGTAGTGCCCAGCAGAATTGCCTTGGTCATGATCCTCGATCCTCTTGCCCGTGTTCCGGTCCGCTCGCTTTGGCTGTGTCGCAGCCTGCGTCCGAAAGGTTCACTTCTTCTTACCTGATGGTGCGTAGTTTATAATGTCCTGCGCGCGAAGCCAGCCCGGCTCGCCCCGCTTCATGCTCTGTTGCGCCCGCATGGCGAAGATCTTCGCATTCTTGTAGTCGCCGGAATAGAAATGCCCTTCGGCGGTTGCAAGCTCGGCGGCCGGGATGTTGCCGAGTTCCCCGTAAGCCTGTGCCAGATAGCGGTATCCGGCGGCGTTTTCGCGATCCCGTCCGAGGCCGGTGTTGATCTGCGCCACCGCCTTCTTCAGCGAATCCTGCGTGCCGATCGCCATCAGCGCCTGGCCGTAAGAGACCGGCAGCAGCCCCGATCGCGCCGGATCGAGGCTGACCGACTTGGCATAGGCGTCCGCCGCATCCTTCGGCCGGTTCGCCTTCATCAGGATGTCGCCGCGTAATTCTTGGAAATAGGGATTTTTCGGCTGTTCCTTGATCAACGCGTTGGTCTTGGTGAGCGCCGACGCCAGATTGCCGAAAAGATAGGTCATCTGCGCGTCGCCATAGCGTGAGGCGAGGCTGCCGGGGTTCTTGCGCGTCAATCGCGACGCCGCCGCCTGGCCCTGCATGTAGGCGGCGATCTTGATGCGCATCATGTCGTGGCGCTGCTGCAGTGCCGGCGGGTCGACCTTGTCGACGTAAGGGCTCTGCTTCACCAGCACTTCGAGATTGGCGATACGCTCCTGCGGCATCGGATGGCTGATCCTGTAGGGATCGACTTGCGCGCCCGAGAGCGACAATGCGTTCTGGAAGCGGCCAAACGTCTTCAGCATGCCCATGCCGGACTGGCCGGTTGCATTGAGATAGGTGATCGCCGAACGGTCGGCGGTCATCTCTTCGGTGCGCTGATAAGCGAGGATACTGCGTTGCGCCATCTCGCCGCCGCCGGCCACCACGCCCATGCCGGCGCCGGCGAGACCGCGGCTGTTGCTGGTGGCGCCGGCCACCATGGCGCCGGCGCCAAGCAGCGTCGCCAGGATCGCCATCGTCTTGGCGCGCTCGAGCTGTTCTCGCAATTTCTGCTGGTGTCCGCCTGCGATATGGCCGGCCTCGTGGGCAATGACGCCAATGATCTCGTTGGGCGTTTCGGCCGTCATCAGCGCGCCGGTGTTGATGAACAGGCGGCGGCCGGCAACAAAGGCGTTGAAGCTCTGGTCGTTGACCAGCACGATGTTGATGGCGTCGCCCGACAAGCCCGCCGCCTTGAAGATCGGCCGCGCGTAATCGCGCACCAGCGCCTCGATCTCGGCATCGCGCACAACCGGCACATTCTGCGCAAAGGCATTGACCGAGCCGGCCATGGCGACCACCGCGGCAAGCGAAAGCGTCGCGAGGGCGCGCGCTGTCCTGGCGATCGTCGATTTGGGTCGGCTCAACATGGCAGGTCCACTGGTAGACGAGTGGGCGAAGGATGAAAAGTCGGCAGCCTAAACTTACCGAACTTGTGATCCCCACACCAATCGGGCATTTGTGCGGCGCGGCCAGCATGGCCGGCACGTGCGGACAAGTGTGGTGGATTGAAAAATGGTTGTTTCGCTTTCGCGCCGCGGCGCGGTCGAACCGTTCCATGCCATGGACATCCTGGCCGAGGCGAATCGGCTGAAAGCCAAGGGCCTGCCGGTCGTTTCCATGGCCGTCGGCCAGCCTTCCGATCCGGCGCCGGCCGGGGTTCGCGAAGCGGCGGCCAATGCCTTGAAAGCAGGCCGCATCGGCTATACCGACGCGCTGGGCCTCGCCGGCCTGCGCAAGGCGATCGCGGCGCATTATGGCGAGCACTACGGGCTTGACGTTTCGCCCGAGCGGATAGCCGTCACCACCGGATCGTCGGCTGCCTTCAACCTCGCTTTCCTGGCAATGTTCGATCCAGGCGACCGCGTCGCCATCGCTGCGCCCGGCTATCCTGCCTATCGCAACATCATGGCCGCGCTCGGCATCGACGTCGCCGAGATCGAGTTGGACGGCGCCGCCTATCTGCATGCCGAGCACCTGCAAGCCGCGCATCGCGAAAAACCGCTGAAGGGCGTGCTGTTCGCCAGCCCGGCCAACCCGACCGGCGCGGTCATTCCCGCCGGCGATCTCGAGGCGCTGGTCGAGATGGCGCAAGAGCTCGGCATCGCCGTCATCTCGGACGAAATCTACCACCGGCTGGCCTATGCGGCGCCCGACACGACGGCGCTTGCTTTCGGCGCGGATGTGACGGTGATCAATTCCTTCTCGAAATATTATTGCATGACCGGCTGGCGCATCGGCTGGATGGTGCTGCCGCAGGAACTGGTGCGGCCAGTCGAGCGCATCGCCCAGAGCCTCTACATCTCGCCGCCCGAACTGTCCCAGATTGCCGCGATCGAGGCATTCAAGGCGACGCCAGAGCTGGAAGCGGTGAAGGCGCGCTATGCCTGGAACCGCGAGCTCCTGATGCAACGCCTGCCGGAGCTCGGCTTTGCTTTGGCCGCGCCGATGGACGGCGCGTTCTACGCCTTCTGCGACGTCACCAGGCACACCAATGACAGCATGGCGTTTGCGCGCCGGATGCTTGCCGAGGCGCATGTGGCGGCGACGCCGGGCCGCGATTTCGACCCGCTGCAAGGCCATCGTACGATGCGCTTTTCCTATGCCGGCAGCCACGACGACATGGTCGAGGCGATGGCGCGTATCGAACGCTGGCTGAAGTAGCGGGTGCGACGATGCCGGAGTTTGATCAGGCGCCCCAACTCGAACATGCGTTGCGCGAGGTCGCTGCCGAAATGGCGGAGCGTACCGATCGCGGCGACGTCGCCAGCTATATTCCCCAGCTCGGCAAGATCGACCCGAAAAAATTCGGCATTGCCGCGGTGACCAATGACGGCCGCGTGCTGACCGCGGGCGATGCCGACGAGGCGTTTTCGATCCAGAGCATCTCAAAGGTGTTCACGCTGACGCTGGCGCTCGGCAATGTCGGCGACGCGCTGTGGCAGCGGGTTGGGCGCGAACCTTCGGGCAATCCGTTCAACTCGATCGTCCAGCTCGAGCACGAGAACGGCATTCCGCGCAATCCATTCATCAATGCCGGCGCCATCGTGGTCTCGGACATCCTGCTTGCCGGCCATCAGCCGCGCGAGGCGATCGGCGAGATCCTGCGCTTCATCCAGTTCCTGGCCGATGACGACACCATCATCATCGACCGCGAGGTCGCGGCGTCCGAACGCGCCACCGGCTTTCGCAATTTCGCACTTGCCAATTACATGAAATCGTTCGGTAATCTCAATCACGCGCCGGAGCTGGCGCTGGGCGTCTATTTCCACCATTGCGCTATCGCCATGAGCTGCCGGCAACTGGCCCTGGCCGGCCGCTTCCTTGCCAATGGCGGCAAGAACCCGGCGACCGGGCATTCCGTCGTCTCGGCAGAGCGCGCCCGCCGCATCGGCGCGATGATGCTGACCTGCGGCCACTATGACGGCTCCGGCGACTTCGCTTTCCGCGTCGGCATTCCCGGCAAGAGCGGCGTTGGCGGCGGCATATTGGGGATCGTGCCGGGCGTCACCTCGCTTGCCGTCTGGTCCCCTGGCCTCAATGCCAATGGCAATTCGAGGCTGGGGTCGATCGCGCTGGAAAAATTGGCGAAGACGATGAACTGGTCGATCTTCGCGCCATAAGCATTTTGCAGCCAAATGGAATCATTTGGCGTCCGCACAAATGCGGCAAAACAAACAGTTAGAGCGGAATGCCCCATTCAATTTGAATGCATTCCGCTCTGGTGCCTGTCGCCTGAATTGGGGCAAAAAAATCCCGCGCAGCCGATCGGCAGCGCGGGATTTTTTTAATCAGAAAGTCTGGCTAATGCACGGAAAGGCTTAGAAAAAGCCCTTCCGTTGCCACCAGCCGGCACGCTTCGGCTTGTCCTCGGCCTTTGCTTCCTCGGTCTTTGCCTCGTCGGTCTTTGCCTCGTCCGGGACGATCGAGGAGACGACCGGCACGACCGGAGCATCCACCGGTACGGGCTTGCGCCGCGACGGCCGGACCTTCGGCGTTTCCTCGGCAGCCGCCGCTTCGGTCTCCTGCGAAGCCGGCGCAGCGGTCTCGCCGGAAGCCACGGAGGCGGCCTCGGCAGCCGATGTCTCGGCGCCCGCAATCTCGGCAACTGCTTCCGCCGCAACCTTCTTCGGCTTGGCGGCACGGCGCGGCTTCTTCGGCTTTTCGGCGCTCGGCATGTCGTCGTTCGCCGGAGCAAGCACCGCAAGCTCTTCGGCCGGCGGCGCACCTTCCGGCTCGCCGATTACGGGCTCTGCTTCCGACACGGCACCTTCCGTCATGGCGGTGGGCTCGCCGGGGGCAGCTTCCAAGCCGTCCTCGCCGTCCTCACGGCGATTGCGCTTGCCGCCGCGCTTGCCGCGCCGGCGCTTCTTGCCGTGACCGTCGTCCGCCGCTTCCGCCGTTTCGGCAACACCGGCCGGCGCTTCACGTTCCGCTTCGGCGCCTTGATCGCCGGCGGCTACGAAGGCATCGTCTATCGGCGCCGAAACGGAAGCACCTTCCACAGCAGCGCCATGCTCGCGATCGCCATGTTCGCGTTCCCCGTGTTCACGATCCCCGTGTTCACGATCCTTGCCGCCGCGCCGTCTGCGGCGCTTGCGGCGCTTGCGATCGCGGCCTTCGCCGTCCTCGCCGGACCTTGGCTGCTGCGGCTGCTGGGCAGGGCGTGGCTGCTCGGCCTGCACCGGTGCCTCGTCTTCCTCTTCGATGACGATCTCGTCCTCGGGTTCTTCCGGCTCGACATAGGCCGGGAACGTGCGCGCCTCGACAAAGCCTTCCGGCTTTTCGGCCAGCGCGCCGCGGAAGATGGCATAGTGTTGTGCACCGACCGCGTCATCGGCTTCGATGGTGATGGTCACGCCGAAGCGGTGCTCGAATTCCACCAGCGTGCCGCGCTTGTGATTGAGCACATAGAGCGCGGTCGCCGCCGGCGTCCGCACCGTGATGTGGCTGCGCGAATCCTTGAGCAGGAATTCCTCGATTGCCCGCACCACCATCAGCGCGACCGACGAATCGGAGCGCACATGGCCGGTGCCGCCGCAATGCGGGCAAGGCTTCATGGTCGATTCCAGCACGCTGGCACGGATGCGCTGGCGCGACATCTCCATCAGGCCGAAATGCGAGATGCGGCCGACCTGGATGCGGGCACGATCGTTCTTGAGGTGATCCTTCAGCCGCTTCTCGACGGAGCGGTTGTTGCGGTTCTCCTCCATATCGATGAAGTCGATGACGATGAGGCCGGCGAGATCGCGCAGCCTCAATTGCCGGGCGACTTCCTCGGCGGCTTCCAGATTGGTGTGAAGTGCGGTGTCCTCGATCGAGTGCTCCTTGGTGGAACGGCCCGAATTGACGTCGATGGCGACCAGCGCTTCCGTCTGGTTGATGATGATGTAGCCGCCGCTCTTCAGCGTCACCTGCGGCTGCAGCATGCGGTCGAGCTGCGCTTCGATGCCGTTGCGCACAAAGATTGGCGTCGTGTCGCGGAACGGCTGAACCACCTTGGCGTGGCTCGGCATCAGCATGCGCATGAAGTCCTTGGCCTCACGGTAGCCTTCTTCGCCGGAAACCAGGATCTCGTCGATATCCTTGTTGTAGAGGTCGCGCACCGAGCGCTTGATCAGGCTGCCTTCCTCATAGACCAGGGCAGGGGCCGTCGATTGCAGCGTCAGATTGCGAACATTTTCCCAAAGTCGCATCAAATATTCGTAGTCGCGCTTGATCTCTGCCTTGGTGCGGCTTTCGCCGGCCGTACGCAGGATGACACCCATGCCTTGCGGCACTTCGAGATCGGCGACCACTTCCTTCAGCCGCTTGCGGTCCTGCGCATTGGTGATCTTGCGCGAAATACCGCCGCCGCGTGCCGTGTTCGGCATCAGCACCGAATAGCGGCCGGCCAGCGACAGGTAGGTGGTCAGCGCTGCACCCTTGTTGCCGCGCTCTTCCTTGACGACCTGTACCAGCAGGATCTGCCGGCGCTTGATCACTTCCTGAATCTTGTACTGGCGGCGCACCGGCTTGCGGCGGTTGCGCACTTCTTCGAGCGCGTCTTCAGCGCCGACCGATTCGATCTCGTGATCGTCCGGATGCGAGGATTGCACCTCCTCCAGCATGCCGCGATCATTGTCTTCGGACGTCGCTTCGCCGCTTGTCTCGGCCCCGCTTGTCTCGACTTGTGGGACGGCTTCGGAGATTACGTCGGCATCGACGCTGGCAGCGATGGAACTCGATCCGCCTTCGGAAGGCTCGGTCTCGCCGCTATCAGCGACTTCTTCAATCTGTCCAGCGGCATCCTCGCTCTGTCCGGCAGTGTCGGACGTGGTGTTGTCGGCAACGGCATCCAGCTTTTCTGCGACGGCATCTTCGCCGTTCTCGCCATTCTCACCGTCGGCCGCGCCTGCCTCGCGCCTGTGCTCGCCGCGGTCGCGGCTCTTGCCGCCGCGCCGGCGTCCGCGCTTGCCACGGTCGCGGCTCTGGCGGTCCTCGCCTTCGGCGGCTTCCTCGTCCTCTTCGTCCTGGGCTTCCTGTGCTTCCGCACGCAGCAGCGCCTGACGGTCGGCGACCGGAATCTGGTAGTAGTCGGGATGTATTTCACTGAAGGCGAGGAAACCGTGACGGTTGCCGCCATATTCGACAAAGGCTGCCTGGAGGGAAGGTTCGACGCGCGTTACGCGGGCGAGATAGATGTTTCCTTTGAGCTGCTTCTTGTCCTGGGATTCAAAGTCGAATTCTTCAATACGGTTACCGCGAACGACGACAACGCGTGTTTCCTCCGGGTGGGAGGCGTCTATCAGCATTTTGTTGGGCATTATTTCGTTTCCTCCCGGCAGCCGTCGGCCGCAGCTTGCAGGACACTGCCCGCTGCCGTGGACCTGGAACATGGGTGCCGGACAATTGAACGTCCGCCGGCCGCTGCCTGAGCGCCATGGCGGTGCCGCCCGCAGCCGTAGTGGCGCGGTTTGTTGCGGACCTTTCCATGATTGCGCTTGAAGCCATCATCACCAGCAGAACCTTTTGAACCAAAGCCCGGAAAAAACCGGACCAGCTTGTTTGCTCATACAGAGCCGGCACGGGACAATCCCGGCCGTTTTGCTCACGCAGGCGATTCCCCCGCCACGGGAGCACGCCTGCGAAAATCGTCGCGATCACCGATGCCTTCTTCGCCTGAAGCGAAAGGAGCCGTCTTGCGTCTGACCTGTAGCAGGAAGCTGCGGAGGAGGACGGTTCCAGGATTGCAGTGATCCACCATCGCTTTTATGATTTGGCGGGTTGGAAGGCAACCCCGATTCCCGATGCCGGCAAAAAGCCGTTCCGCAGCGGAAGCCCAGGTTCCAAGCCTTCCATGAAAAGGCTTGGTTAACCTTCTCTGGATACCAATCGTTAATCGAGTTCGCGGCCTGCCAGCACTTTGACAAGCAATAGGGCACTTCGACAAGCGATCGGGCATGACGCCAACGGGAGCGATTGGTAGAAAGATGGGACTGGCAGGCTTCGCAGACAAGGGCCGTCATCATGGAGGCTGGTTGTTCCGCACCGCCTGCCTGCTGCCGCTGATCCTGGCTTGCCTGGTCTTTTCGCCGCTTTCGCGTGCTGCCGACGTACCGCTCGGCGCCACAAGCTACAAGATGGCCGGCGATGCCACCAAGATGCGCATCGTCATCAATTTCGACCGCGAACCCGACATCAAATGGTTCCTGCTGCGCGGCCCCAATCGTCTGGTCATCGATCTGCCGGCCACCAGATTTGCCCTCAATGCCAAGGATGTGAAGCCGCGCGGCCTTGTCCGCACGGTGCGTTACGGCGAGCTCGGCGAGGGGAAATCGCGGCTGATTCTCACCGGCAAGGGACCGTTCGCCGTCGACAATCTCGACGTGCTCAAGAACGATGACGGCAACGGCTACCGCATCGCCATCGAAATGTCGGCGGCCTCGCAGCGGGAATTCGACGCAGCGCTCGCCAATCAGGCGCTGACCACCGGTTCGACGGTCTCCGCCGACAAGGCCGGCAGGGTCGGTACCGGGCCGGTCTCCAATCCGGGCCATCGTTTCACCGTCGTCATCGATCCCGGCCATGGCGGCATCGACGGCGGCGCCGAGGGCCTGAACGGGACGGTCGAGAAGAACGTGACGCTCGCCTTCGCCATGGAACTGCGCGACAAGCTCGCCGCCGGCGGCAAATACGACGTGTTCCTGACACGTGAGACCGACATGTTCCTGCGGCTCGACGACCGCGTGCGCATTGCCCGCCAGCATGAGGCCGATCTGCTCATCTCGATCCATGCCGACACGATCAGCCTCAAGGGCATTCGCGGCGCAACGGTCTACACCGTGTCCGACAAGGCTTCCGATCCCGAGGCGCAGGCGCTTGCCGACCGTGAAAATCTTTCCGACCAGTTCGCCGGCATGGAGATCAAGGACGACAGCAAGGAAGTGACCGATATCCTGATCGACCTGATCCGCCGCGAGACGCATAATTTTTCGATGAGCTTCGCCCATACTCTCGTCGGACAGCTTTCCACCAGCGTCGGTCTGATCAACAACCCGCAGCGTTCTGCCGGCTTCAAGGTGCTGAAAGCGCCGGACGTTCCATCCGTGCTGGTCGAACTCGGCTATCTGTCGAACGCCAAGGACGAAGCGCAATTGCTCAGCGCCGATTGGCGCAACAAGGCGACCCAGAGCATAACCAACGCCGTTGCCCTGTTTGCTTCGGCCAAGAGCGGAACGGGCGCCGGAGGCTGAAATGTCCGCCGGCGCCCACAACCTGAAGCAGCGTTGCACGGCGACAACACCCTGTGCTTTTATTTCCGGCATTCGAAACCGAAATTCCGCGCTGCCGTATTTTGCCCACATGGTCGCGACATGGATTTTGCGATTACGGTTTGGGATCGTCCCGAAAGCTTGCGTGAAGGGCGGCTTCGTTTAGGAAATTCCCGAACCAAGGACTGGAGCGGGTATGATTCGTCTCATTGGCTATTTCTTCGGCATCGGCACGACGCTGGCCCTTTTGGTCGCGGCGGGCGTGGCGATCTATATCGGCCATTTGTCGAAGGACCTGCCCGATTACGAGGTGCTGGCCAAATACGAGCCGCCGGTGACGACCCGCATCCACGCGTCGGATGGCGCGCTGATGGCCGAATATGCGCGTGAGCGGCGGCTTTATCTGCCGATTCAGGCGATCCCGGACCGTGTCAAGGCGGCCTTCCTGTCGGCCGAGGACAAGAACTTTTACAATCACCCCGGCATCGACGTGACCGGCCTTGGCCGGGCCATTGTCGTCAACCTGCAGAATGTTGGCTCGGGAAAGCGCCAGGTCGGCGCCTCGACCATCACCCAGCAGGTGGCGAAGAACTTCCTGTTGTCTTCAGACCAGACCTACGAGCGCAAGATCAAGGAGATGATCCTCGCCTTCCGCATCGAGCAGGCCTACTCGAAGGATCGCATTCTCGAGCTCTATCTCAACGAGATTTTCTTTGGCTTCGGCGCCTATGGCGTCGCCGGTGCTGCGCTAACCTATTTCGACAAATCGGTGAACGAGCTCACCGTGGCCGAAGCCGCCTATCTCGCCTCTCTGCCGAAGGGGCCGAACAACTACCATCCCTTCAAGCATGCCGATCGCGCCTTGGAGCGCCGCAACTGGGTGATCGACCAGATGGTCGAGAACGGTTACGTCACGCATGAGGAAGGCGAGAAGGCCAAGGCCGAGCCGCTCGGCGTCACGCCGCGCCGCACCGGCAACTATCTCTTCGCTGGGGAGTATTTCACCGAGGAAGTGCGTCGCCAGATCATCGCGCGCTATGGCGAGAATGCGCTCTACGAAGGCGGCCTTTCCGTCCGCACGACGCTCGATCCGAAGATGCAGCTGATTGCCCGCAAGGCCATGCAGAACGGACTTATGAAGTTCGACACGCTGCGCGGCTACCGCGGGCCGGTCACGAGCATCGACGTTTCCGGCGACTGGGGTGTGCCGCTGGGCAACGTCAAGCGGTTGGAGGACGTGCCGGAATGGTCGCTCGCCGTCGTGCTCGACAGCTCGACCACCGGCCTGTCCATCGGCCTGCAGCCGACGCGCCAGATCTCCGGCGAAATCGTCAAGGACCGCGTCGAAGGCACTGTCAGCAAGGAAGACATGAGCTTCGCCATGCGCCACGTGGTCGACGGCAGGACCGTCAAGGCGAAGTCGCCCGCCGACGTGCTGAAGCCGGGCGACGTGATTTTCGTGCAGAAGAACGACGGCTCGGACAACAGCTACAGCTTGCGCCAGGTTCCCGAAGTGGAAGGCGGCCTGATCGCCATGGACCCGCATACCGGACGCGTCCTGGCCATGGTCGGCGGTTTCTCCTACGCGCAGTCGGAGTTCAACCGGGCGACGCAGGCCATGCGCCAGCCGGGATCGTCGTTCAAGCCGATCGTCTATTCGGCCGCCCTCGACAATGGCTATACGCCCGCCTCGGTGATCATGGACGGGCCGATCACCATCCAGAGCGGCAACACGACCTGGACGCCCAAGAACTACGACGGAACGGTGGCCGGCCCGGCGACGTTGCGCTCCGGCATCGAGAAATCGCGCAACCTGATGACGGTGCGGCTTGCCAACGACATGGGCATGAAGCTGGTCGTGGAATATGCCGAGCGTTTCGGCGTCTACGACCACCTGGCGCCGTATCTGCCGATGGCGCTGGGATCCGGCGAGACGACGGTGATGCGCATGGTGTCGGCCTATTCGATCATGGCCAATGGCGGCAAGTCGATCAAGCCATCGCTGATCGACCGCATCCAGGATCGCTACGGCAAGACCGTCTTTAGGCAGGACGAACGCGGCTGCTCAAACTGCAATGCCGCCGAGTGGCAGGACCAGCCAGAGCCGGAGCTGGTCGACAACTCCGAGCAGGTGCTCGATCCGATGACGGCCTACCAGATCACATCGATGATGGAGGGCGTCGTGCAACGCGGTACCGGCGCCACCATCAACGAACTCGGCCGTCACATCGCCGGCAAGACCGGAACGACCAACGACGAAAAGGATGCCTGGTTCATCGGCTATACGCCGAACCTCGTTGTCGGCCTCTATATGGGCTACGATCAGCCGAAAGGTCTTGGCAAGGGCGCGACCGGCGGCGGCCTTGCCGCGCCGATCTTCAAGGATTTCATGCGCGTGGCGCTGGATGGCACGCCCAATGTCGACTTCAAGGTTCCGGAAGGCATGAAGCTGATTGCGATCAATCGCAAGACCGGCATGCGGGCCAACGCGGGCGACGCCGGAACCATCATCGAAGCCTTCAAACCGGGTACCGGTCCCGCCGACAGCTACTGGGTGATCGGCATGGGTGCGGACGGCTCCAACGCCACCGGCGGGGCGCTGTCGCCGCAGGCCAACCAGGCCATCCAGTCGGGCGGCGGCGGGCTCTACTGACAATCGCTACATCGGGTCGGGCCGGCTTGACGATGATGGTCGAGCCGGTCCATTCCGCTTTACAGGGGCCGGTACATTACAGGGGCCGGCGCTTTACAGGAGACCGTGCCGTCCCTATGTATCGCGCCACCAAACCGCCATCCAGCAACAGGACAGAACAGCCAGCCATGCGCGCGGAAACGCAAAACATTGTCGACGAGATCAGGCAGGCGATCACCCTGCTGAGGAGGCATCTTTGACTGGGACCAAGCCATAAAGCGGCTTGAGTACCTGAACGTCCGTGCCGAGGATTCGAGCCTCTGGAACGAGCCGTTGGAAGCGCAAAAGCTGATGCGCGAGCGTCAGGGCCTCGAGGAAGGTATTGCCGCGGTCAAAGGCCTCACCCAGGCCTTGGAAGACAATATCGGCCTGATCGAGCTTGGCGAGGAAGAGGGCGACGAGGGCGTCGTTGCGGAGGCCGAGGCGGCGATCCGCTCGATGCGCGGCGAGGCCAAGGCGCGCCAGATCGAAACGCTGTTGTCGGGCGAGGCGGACGCCAACGATAGCTATCTGGAAGTTCATGCCGGCGCCGGCGGCACCGAAAGCCAGGACTGGGCCTCGATGCTTCTGCGCATGTATACGCGCTGGGCCGAGCGCCGCCGCTTCAAGGTCGAAGTGCTGGAAGTGCATGACGGTGAAGAAGCCGGCATCAAGTCCGCCACGCTGCTGATCAAGGGCCACAACGCCTACGGCTGGCTGAAGACGGAATCCGGCGTGCATCGTCTCGTGCGGATTTCGCCGTATGACAGCAATGCGCGCCGCCACACCTCCTTCGCCAGCGTCTGGGTCTATCCCGTCATCGACGATACGATCGACATCGACGTTTCCGAATCCGACGTCCGTATCGACACGTATCGGTCGTCGGGATCGGGCGGCCAGCACGTCAACACCACCGATTCGGCCGTGCGCATAACCCATCTCGCCACCGGCATCGCGGTTGCCTGCCAGGCCGAGCGCTCCCAGCACAAGAACAAGGCCAAGGCCTGGGAAATGCTGCGCTCGCGGCTTTACGAGGAAGAGCTGAAGAAGCGCGAAGCTGTGGCGAACGCCACCGAAGCGTCGAAGAGCGATATCGGCTGGGGCCACCAGATACGGTCCTACGTGCTGCAGCCCTATCAGTTGGTGAAAGATCTGCGCACCGGTGTCGAGAGCACCAGCCCGTCGAGCGTGCTCGACGGCGACCTCGATGATTTCATGGAAGCCTCGCTGTCGCAGCGGATCGAGGGTGGCGCCGGCGAAACGGTGGCCGATATCGACTGAGGCCGCCGGGCACCAATCCGGCAGGAATGTGGGTTCATCACGCGAGAGTTACGGCCATCGTGCGAGAGTGACGAGCTCTCAATTTGCACCTACCTGTCGTTCTACAACTTTGTTTTTCGTAGAGTTTTTCAAAATCGATTTCGGCTTTTGACGCGGATGCCTCGGGCCTGCCGGTGCCAAGCCTGGAACCAGCGCGAGCCAAATCCCGTTATTGGCGATCCCGCTGCCGGGGTTGACCAGGTTTCGTCAATCAGGACGGCAGGTTGGTTCCAGTTGCAGAGGTCGGCGTTCGGTTGCGACAGCAATTCCTTGCGCCAACCAAGGAATCAGCCCAGCATTCATGCGCTGGGGAGGAAAAAAGCATTTATGGCCGGACGCGGCGTATCTGCGACCTGACGATCCGGCCACTGGGAAGACACGTTCCGGGAACGGGCAAGCGAAATGCTTGACAACCGTTGATAGGAACTGCGCTCATGCCTGCTCTCACAACCAGACCGGCCCCAGTCGCCCGCACGGCGCGCCGACTCCTGAATTCACTTGTCGCGGCAGTGGTTTTGATTGCTGCCGCCATTCCATTTGCGGCGCCTGCTCTGGCGCATGATGCCAAGCCGACCGCGGCAATGCCGCAAGGCTGGAGCTATCCGTTCTCCTGCTGCTCGGGCTATGATTGCCGCGAGGTCTCTCAGACATCGATCAGCGAACGTCCCGAGGGCTATGTCATCAAAGGAACCGGGGAAGTCGTGGCCTATAGCGACAAGCGGATCAAGAATTCGCCCGACGGCGAATATCATTGGTGCTCCGTTGCCGGTGCCAATGACGGAAAGACCATCTGCCTGTTCGTGCCCCCATCGTCCTACTAGCGCATGACACCCAAAAGCTTGCCCACGGGCTGACCCGAGCGTGTGCAGCGGTTTTGGATCGATGGGCCTTCGATCTGTGCATCGCAGGCTCACAAGCCTGCTGACCGGCAGTTGTCAGGAGCGTTTCTTTATGCTGCCTTTGCCGTACGGGGCGGCGGCATTGTGAGGGACCAATTCATGACCATCAAGGCAAGCTGCCACTGCAAGGCGACGACGTTCGAGGTTTCGCAAGCGCCGCAGACAGTGACGCGATGCACCTGTTCCTTCTGTTCGAAACGCGGTTCGTTGTGGGCCTATTACACCCCATCGCAATTCAGACTCACCAGCCCGCCGGAGAATGTTTCGTTCTACCAGTGGGGATCGAAAACCATAAAACACGGTTTTTGCGCCACCTGCGGCTGCGGCACCTTCACCGAGACGCCGGACTGGTCGACAGGCGAGCCGAATTTCGACAATCCGAAGATCAGCGTGAACTCGCGGCTGTTCGACGATTTCGATTTCGACAAGGTCGAAGTGGTGGTCATCGACGGCAAGAATCTCTGGTAGCCGGTCGAATTGGGGTGGTCGCGCGAGCCGCTGCAGGCGTGTGGAATTGAGCCGGGGAAAGCCGCGGCAACGGCTTTTGCTGGTCCGCTTTTCGCCGCATTTCATGTTACAAGTCGCTGGAAGGGCTGATGCGGTGCGCCGTTGCGCGGCCGTGGAATGGAGAGGGACCACCATATGAAAAAGATTGTGCTCGCCGTCGTGGCGACGGCTGTGCTCGTGAGCGCATGCACCACCGATCCCTACACCGGGGAACAGAAGGTTTCCAACACCGCTGCCGGCGCCGGTCTCGGTGCTTTGGCGGGTGCCGGGCTCGGCATGCTTGCCGGCGGTAACGACCGCCGCAATGCGCTGATCGGCGCGGGCATCGGCGCGCTTGCCGGCGGTGCCATCGGTGCCACCATGGACCAGAATGAGGCCGAACTGCGCCGACAGCTTCAGGGCACCGGCGTCAGCGTCACCCGCACCGGCGACCAGATCATCCTCAACATGCCGTCCGACATCACCTTCAACGTCGACCAGGACGCGGTGAAGGCCGGTTTCTATCCGGTGCTGAATTCGGTTGCCCTTGTGCTGAAAAAGTTCCGCCAGACCACGGTCGACGTGTTCGGCCACACCGACTCGACCGGCGGCGACGAGCATAATTTCGACCTGTCGCAGCGCCGCGCCCTGGCGGTCGCCAACTATCTGTCCGGGCAGGGCGTCGATTCCCGCCGCTTCGCCGTCACCGGCTTCGGCAAGACGCGTCCGATCGCCTCCAATGCGACGGCTGCCGGCCGGGCTCAGAACCGCCGCGTCGAGATCCAGCTGTCGCCGCTCACCTGAGGCAAGCACATGAACCGAGAGCGGCCCGTCCGGGGCCGCTCCAATGGTTATGCCGGACCACCGGCCGCCGGCGCCCTTCGTTCGCGATATCAGGACCGGGCCGGCTGATCGACAATTGCGGCAACGATCCGGCGCACGATCGGAAGCACAATCAGCAGGCTGGGAAACGCAACAAGCCATGAAGCGCCCCACGCATAGCTCCAGGCCGCTATGAACCCGTTCGTCCAGCCTGCGCCGATTGCCGTCGAAACCGCCGAGACAATCGAGGACATCAGAATCGAAAGAACCAACGGCATCACCACCGCGCCGTAGGAGGGCGGCAGCTTTCTCAACTTGAAGGCTCGATCCGGTGATGCTTGCATCGAAATCTCCCAATCAGAAAAAATGTGCGTCAGCGTTACTGTGAGGACGATCAGGCGGCATATGCCGCCTGCAGCGCCAATTCCCGAATGAAGCTTCGCAGCGAACGCGGCTCGCGGCCAAGGGCGGCGCGCAACGCCTGGCTGTTCCCGCCGAGGCCGTATTTGGCGTAGTGGCTGTGTACTTTGGCCAGCATCTGCAACTGCCGGTCCGTATAGGGAAGGCGGGCCTTCGCCGCCCAGTCCTGAAATGTCGGCTCGCCCGCCGAAACCGGCCGGCCAAGCGCTTCGCTCATCATGGCGACGACCTCTTCGCGGCTGTGCATACCGTCGGCGCACAGCTCGAGGGTCGCATAGGACAAACGCGCTTCGGTCAGTGCGATTGCCGCAACTTCAGCCACATCGCGATAGTCGACGCGGGCGAGCTTCGCCGTCCTTGGAAACGGCTCGGCGAAAACGCCGTGCTCGACGACGGACGGCCAGGCCGCCGCGATATTTTGCATGAAATTGGCCGGGTGCAGAATGGTGTACTCCATGTTCGTCGAATAGAGGGCAGCTTCAACGGGTACCTTGCTTGCATGGTTTTCCAGCCTCGTATTGGTCGGCTGGATCACCGACGAAAAGACGAACTTTCGAACGCCTGCTCGCGCCGCCGCCTCAACCATGGCAACCCCCATGGCGGCTTCGTCGGGAGCAAAGGCCGGTCCGATGTGAAAGACACCGTCGACACCTTCCACGGCCTGCTCAAGGCTCCGATGGTCGCGCAGATCTCCGATCGCGATCTCGGATGCACCGGCTTTCTGGGCTTTTTCGGCACTCGCGGCGTCACGAACAAGCGCCCGAATCCTGGCATTGCGGCGGACGAGTTCAGGCACCACTAAACCGGCAACGCGGCCTGCGGCGCCTACGATCAGGACCGTTGGACTGGGTGTTCGCATGACGATCTCCTTCCCTCAAGTCTGCCTTTCGGCCTATGCAGGGAAGATAAAATCTAGCGAACTGCGTTACAATTGATCGATTTTGCGATAGTTTCTCCCGATTTTCGGGAGAAAGGAGCGATGAGCCGGATAGATGATTTCGAAGCCTTCATTGCCATTGTCGAGCACGGCAGCCTGACGGCTGCCGCACGCCGGCTGAACCGCTCACTGCAGTCGGTCAGTCGGTCCTTGGCGACATTGGAGGAATCCATCGGGGTCGAGCTTCTGCACAGGACGACACGCCGCTCGACGCCGAGCGAAGCCGGAGCGGCTTTTTTCCAGCGCATCAAACCCGCCGTCGAGGAAATTAACGAAGCCAGGCTTCAGGCGGCCAACCGACGGTCGGAGCCGTCGGGCATCCTGCGTGTGAGTGCCCCGGTTCTGTTCGGCCCGGATTTCCTGATGCCGGTCATCGCCGACTATATGCGGACATATCCCCGCGTCGAGGTTGACCTCCAGCTTTCCGATGAATTTGTCGATCTTGATGCCGAGGGTCTCGATTTGGCGGTCCGGATCGGCAATTTGCCGGATTCCAATTTACGTGCGAAGCGGCTGGGGGCGTTGCGGCGCGTCGTGTTCGGCGCACCTGCCTACTTCCAGCAACGCGGCCGACCGGCCCATCCGCTTGAATTGCGTGAGCACGATTGCATCGTACGAACTGTCGACGGCCGCCCGGGCGAATGGATGTTTCAGATTGAAGGCAAGCCCCGGTCGGTGAAGGTCGCGGGCACTTTCCGGTCGAATTTGATGATATCCATCTATGCAGCCGCGGTTCACGGATTGGGTCTGGGCTACTCGCCGCTTTGGCAGATAAAACACCTGGTGGACGACGGCCGCCTGGAACTGGTTCTGACCGAATTCGAGCCTGTGCCGGTGCCGATACACGCCGTGTGGCCGGAAGGCAGATTATCCTCGGCCAAAGTCCGTGCTTTTCTGGACCTGCTGGCATCCCGCCTGGAACTCAAGAATCTTTAGGGCGCAAAACCATTTTGAGCGCCGATCTTACCTCATCGACATCAAGTTCGTGATCAGAACTGCCTTGGCGGCGTTGACCACGGGTTGATGGACCTCCGAATGACCGATGTCATTCAGCTGATCGTTCGTCAAATCTGCCAGTGCCCTGCGTCTCGCGACGGTCCGCCGCCATCGCGTGAAGGCAGCGATCATCATTGCTGCGCCTTTCAGGCTAGACCCAAGCAACCGTTTGGACATGCTGCGGGCGGCGCGAGGTTCCGTGTGAGCCATTGTTTTGGTCTCCCATTTCCAGTTTGCGGATGGGAGCGTGCCACGAAGGCGTTTTCGGGCTGTTCGGCTGTGCGTGAACAACTGGGAGAAGTCCGACGATCCGCCGTTAAATCGGTGTTAAATCAATCTACCGAGATGCTATTCTGTCGCTGCGGTCAAAGTGTGGAGACGATTTGTGCGCATCCGGTTGCTTGGTGGCCTGGAGGTTACTTCCCCGGAGCATCGGCCTGTCCGGTTCGCCACACGCAAGACTTCGCTTCTTTTTGCTGCTCTGGTTCTTGCAGGCCGCCGCGGCCATCGTCGCGAGCAGCTTTCCGAAGTCTTTTGGCCGGGGCGAAGCAATGGGCAGGCCCGCAATAGTCTGCGGCAAGCGCTGGTCGACATCAGGCGCACGTTCCCCGCCAGCTCGGATGCGACCGTCTACATCGATGGGGATCAGGAAACCGTTGCGCTGATTGCCGGACCGGATGAGGCGGACATCTCGATCTTCGATCGGAAATTAGAGGAGTGCCGAACCACCGATCTCGCCTTCGCCGCCGATCTCTACCGCGGTGAGCTGCTTGCTGGGCAAGCCATTCCTGACGAACTGGACGAGTGGTTTGGACCGTATCTGAGCAAGTATCAGCGCAAAGCGTTGCAATTGGTCGATCGGCTGAGCCTGGCGCTGCCCGCACCCGGCTCAGCGGAAGAGACGGCCTGCGAAGGGCTCGCGGAGAGATTGCTCGCCTCGGATTCGACGGCGGAGGCAGCCCATCGGGCGCTGATCCGCATCCACGCTCATCGGGGCCACGAAAACGCCGCTTTGCGCCAGTTCGAGCTGTGTCGGGCAGCTTTAAAAAAACATCTGAATGCGGACCCAGAGGAGCAGACAAGCTCACTTGCGGCTTCCCTGCAGTCCCGCGAACGACCTGAACGTCAGCGGCCGGAGCCAAGCTCTGGCGCCGTATCACTGGCGCAGGTTCTGGCAGTCCCGACGAGGCGCGACGATCAGCCATCAATTGCGGTGCTGCCGTTTCAGAATCTAAGCGGTGATGTGGAGCAGGAATATTTCGCCGACGGCATGGTGGAAGACATTGTCACCGCCTTGGCTCACTTTCGTCACCTGTTCGTGGTCGCACGGAATTCGAGCTTCACCTACAGGGGACGGTCCATAGACATAAAGCAGGTCGGGCGTGAGCTGGGCGTGCGCTATGTGGTCGAGGGAAGTGTTCGCCGGGCGGGCGACCGCCTGCGCATCGCCGGGCAGCTCATCGACACCTCGACGGGGGCCTATCTCTGGGCCGACCGTTTTGATGGAACGCTCGCCGAAGTTTTCAATCTGCAGGACCAGGTCGCCTCGAGCATCGTCGGCGCAATCACACCGAAAATGGAGGAGGCTGAGATCGAGCGTGCCAAACGCAAACCGACAGAAAGCCTCGATGCTTATGACTACTATCTCCGCGGGCTGGCGGCCTTTGACCGAACGATCACTAGTAGAGCGGCCATTGACGACGCCTTGCGCCTCTTCATGAAGGCGATCGACCGTGACCCGGAGTTCGCGATAGCCCATGCGCGGGCGGCGCGGTGCTACGCTACCCGAAAAAGCAACGGCTGGATGGTCGACCGTGCAGAAGAGATTGCCGAAGCTACTCGACTGGCCAGGAGAGCGGTCGAACTCGGAAGGGACGATGCAATTGCGCTTTCCTACGGTGGATACGTCCTCGGCTACGTAGGCGGCGACCTTGATGATAGTGCGGCTTGCATCGATCGCGCGCTCGCTCTCAACCCGAACTTGGCCGCTGCTTTGGGCGTCAGCAGCTGGGTGAGGGCTTGCTTGGGCGAGCCAGGCAAGGCCATCGAGCACGCCGCGCTTGCCATGCGCCTAAGCCCATTGGATCCACGCCTGTTCGCTTGGCAGTTCAACACCGGGCTCGCTCATTTTTGTGCAGGCCACTACGATGACGCCGTCGCTTGGGCGGGAAAGTCGCTGCGTCACCAGCCGAACTACGTGAGCGCGATGCGTGTAGTGGCGGCGGGTCATGCCCTTGCGGGGCGCCTAACGGAAGCGCAGCAAATGATGGCCCGGCTATGCGAGTTCGATCCCTCGCTGCGGCTTTCGAATCTCGCCGAGGTGCTGCCGCCGTTTTATCGACCGGATGATCGCAGCAGATATATCGAAGGCCTTCGTAAGGCGGGCCTGCCGGACTAACGCAGTATCAGCGCGAAGCGAGGCCGTCTTATGCAGCTTTCGGTGCTTCGCGCGTCGGCGCGACGCGCAAGCCCTGCAGCATCAGACCTTGGCGACGATCCGCATGAAGGCCGGCATGTCGTCGCCGAAGCCGACAGTCGCGTCATTGTCTTCCTGTCGCTGGCGGGCAGGGCGCTCGCGCTGCGGCCTGGTGTCGCCGCGTTCGGGCGCGCGCCTTTCGTTGCGATCCGGCGAAGCCTTCCGTTCAGGTGAAGCCTGGCGTTCGCTGTTTTCCGACCGGATCGCCTCTTTGCGGGTACGCCGCTCGTCGATGTCGGCGACGGTGGCTTCGGCCACGACTGGCTGTTCCTCGCCAACCGCTTCCGGCGCCGCTTCCTCGCTGCGCTTGACGTGGCGTTCACGCGGTTTGCGCTCGCCCCTGTCCTTGGCGTCGGCGTCGTCCTTGCGGCCGGCACGGCGTGGCGCACCGCGGCCACGGCGCGGGGCCTCATCCTCGCCGCCTTCGCTGGCAACGACCGTCGACAAATCGCCGTCATGCCACTCGATCTTCGTGCCGATCAGCCGCTCGATGGCGTCGATGTATTTGGTGTCCGACTTGGTCGCGATGGTGAAGGATTTGCCCGAGCGCCCGGCGCGGCCGGTACGGCCGATGCGGTGGACGTAATCCTCCGCGTGGATCGGCACGTCGTAATTGAAGACATGGCTGACATCGGGAATGTCGAGGCCGCGCGCCGCGACATCCGAAGCAACGAGGTAGCGCAGCTTGCCGTCACGGAAATTGGCCAGCATCTGCATGCGCGCGCGCTGGTCCATGTCGCCGTGCAGAGCGCCGGCGTCGAAATCATATTTCAGCAGCGAGCGGAACAGCTCCGATACCTCGATCTTGCGGTTGCAGAAGATGATGGCGTTCTTCAGCTCGGCATCCTCGGCTTTCATCAGATTGCGCAGCGTCTCGCGCTTGTCCCAGGGTTTCGGGCCGGATTTCACCAGCCGCTGGGTGATGTTGGTGGCGGCCGATGCTGCCTTCGACACTTCGACGCGCACCGGTGCGTGCAGGAATTTCTCGGTGAGCTTGGTGATTTCCGGCGGCATCGTCGCCGAGAAGAACAGCGTCTGCCTGGTGAACGGGATCATCTCGCAGATACGCTCGATGTCGGGGATGAAGCCCATGTCGAGCATGCGGTCGGCCTCGTCGATGACGAGGATCTCGACGCCGTTGAGCAGGAGCTTGCCGCGCTCGCGATGGTCGAGCAGGCGGCCGGGGGTCGCGATCAGCACATCGGCGCCGCGCTCGAGCTTCTTGTCCTGCTCGTCGAAGGACACGCCGCCGATCAGCAGTGCGATGTTGAGCTTGTGGTTCTTGCCGTATTTGACGAAGTTTTCCTCGACCTGCGCGGCGAGCTCGCGCGTCGGCTCGAGGATCAGCGTGCGCGGCATGCGGGCGCGGGCGCGGCCCTTTTCCAGCCGGGTGAGCATCGGCAGGACGAAGGACGCCGTCTTGCCGGTGCCGGTCTGG
Source organism: Mesorhizobium sp. M0698 (assembly GCF_040320455.1). Classification (NCBI taxonomy): domain Bacteria; kingdom Pseudomonadati; phylum Pseudomonadota; class Alphaproteobacteria; order Hyphomicrobiales; family Phyllobacteriaceae; genus Mesorhizobium; species Mesorhizobium sp. M0698. The sequence continues at coordinate 152,449 of NZ_JAMYPQ010000013.1, forward strand.
GCTATGCCCAGCACGTCCTTGCCGAGCAAGGCGTGAGGGATGGCGCCAGCCTGGATCGGCGTCGGCTCGGTGTAGCCGGCATCGGTAACTGCGGAAAGGACCTTCGGCGACAGACCGAGGTCTGCAAAGGTCAACGCTTCTTGAGCGATCTGGGTGTCTGAGGACAAGTTTGGCTGTCTTTGGCTGGTTCGGGGGCGCAACATATGCAGTCGCGGCAAGCGCCGCGCGCCTGCAAGATTGGTATTGCAGGTAGGCGCAAGCCCACGATTTGTCAACACAAACGGGCGGCATTGGCGCGATTGTGAAGTCGTAACCTTAATCGCGATGCTTAATTTGCGCAGTGGCCGCTGCGCCGGCTCAATACCTGAACTGTTCGGCGAGAATGCGCTCGTTCCACGAATGGTTGGGATCGAACAGCAGCGTCGCCGTTGCCGTCGGCGATTCCCTCACCGTGACCGTCGTCACCGCCTTGACCTCGGTGTGGTCGGCGGCGGCATTCACCGGCCGCTTTTCCGGCTCCAGAATGTCGAAACGCACGATCGCCTTGTTGGAGAGCAGCGCGCCCCGCCCGCGGCGCGGACGAAACGGGCTGACCGGGGTCAGCGCCAGCAGCGGAGCGTCGAGCGGCAGGATCGGCCCGTGCGCCGACAGATTATATGCGGTCGAGCCGGCCGGCGTCGCAATCATCACCCCGTCGCAATGCAATTCCTCCAGCCGCTCTTGCCCATCAACGGTGATGCGGATCTTGGCCGTCTGGTACGACTGGCGCCAAAGCGCGACCTCGTTGATCGCGAGCGCCGAAATCGTCTCGCCTTCGGCCGTCACCGCCTGCATCTCCAGCGGACGGATCGTTTCGGCGACGGCAGCCGCGATGCGCCCCGTCAAACCGCTGGCGCGGTATTCGTTCATCAGAAAACCGATGGTGCCACGGTTCATGCCGTAGACCTTCTTTCCCGTGCTCATCGTCTCGCGCAGGGTCTGCAGCAGAAAGCCGTCGCCGCCGAGCGCCACGACGATCCCGGCCTCCTCGACGGATGCCTGGCCGTAGCGTGCCGAAAGGCTTTCCAGCGCCGCATTGGCGTCGGCGGTACCAGATGAGACGAAGGCGAAACGGCTGGCGGTTTTGCTCATGGCTCTCAACGACAACCGATTGGCGACGACCGTCTGGCGACCGATTGGCGGCGACCGGTTGCTGGGCCGCGCCAGCGCCGGGTTAGCATGGGTGGGCATTTCTGCAAAGGGAGGGAGGTGCCTGGAGATGGCGACCAAACAAGCCGCACTCGCGCATCATGTCGGAGGACAAAATGATGTGATGGTTAAGACTCGCCTTAAACTCTCGTAAAGCCATATCGATCATGTTAGCCGGCAGCGGACGGGCGGCGTGGGGGCTAACCAGTCGAGGCCGATCTATTGCCGCTGGCACGCTTGATTATTGTCTTCCTGATGCTGGCAAGTTTTGCCCTGGCTTTCGCGGAACTGGTGCGCCAGTCGGAGGAAAAGAGCTTTAGACCCGAGCCCACGGCCTCACGCTGCGGCGACGCGGCGGGGACACCCTGTCCGCAAAGGGCGCTTTGACGCCACAGCGCCAGTGCTTATCGGGCTTGCAACAGATGGCAGCCGGCCTGGCGCTTTTGCGCGAGATACTCGTCGACAAGCTGGCGATAGCGGACTTTGCCGAAGCTCGGGAAATGGCCGCCGTGCACGACCGAGACATCGAGATCGCGCATGCGCAGCAGCGTTTCGACATAATCGTCGATATCGGAGTGATAGACGTCGTCGATCAGCGGGCCGTCATAGATGATGTCGCCGGAAAACAGGATGCCCGTCCTGTTTTCGTAGAGCGCAATGCCGCCGGGTGAATGGCCGGGCGTGTGGATGACCTCGAAGGCACGGTCGCCGAGATCGACGATGTCGCCTTGCTCGAGCAACCGGCCGGCTGGTGCGGGCAGGATCTGGTAGCGCTTCGTGTCCCAACCTTGCGGCATGCCGTCGAACATCTCGTCGGTGGCATAGCGGTCGGCAACCGTCCATTCGTTGCGCGGGTCGGCGAGGATTTCGGCCTCGGCCGGGTGGACGCAGCGGTCGGGAAATTCGTGATGGCAGCCGATATGATCGAAATGGGTGTGGCTGGCCACGCAGGTGAGCTTGCGCTCCGTGACCAGCTGCACGTGGCGCCGCAAACTGAAATGGCCGAGCCCGGTGTCGAACAGAAGATCGCGGTCGCGGCCGCGCACATGCCAGATATTGCAGCGGAAGAACGGCTTGATCCACGGCTCGTGGATCAGCGTCACGCCATCGCCCACGCGGATAGTTTCGTACCAGTTAGGAGCGTCGATGATTGGAAGCGTGCTCATGTTTGGTCCGCAAGCAGGATGATGTCGCCAGCATCGCACGATACCGCGACAACGTCGCCCGGCTGGACGGCCGATGCCGAGGGAACCTTGGCGATGAAGTGCAGCGCCGGGTCGGTCGTGGAGGTCCCCAGCACACGCTTGAAGCTACCCTGGAAGACGACGTCGTTGACCTTGACCATACCGAGCGCCACAGCACCGCCGGCAGCGCCGAGAACAAGATGCTCCGGCCGGACGGCCAGCGCAACGGTCGAGCCGGCCGGCAATGTGCCGGGCAAAGAGAGCGACCCAAGCTTCGTGTTGACGGTGATTTTGCCGCTCTTCGCCTCGGTCACTGTTCCGGAAATCAACGTGCTTTCGCCCATGAAAGTCGCGGAAAAGCGCGTCGCCGGCCGTGCATAGACGCGCTCGGGCGGTCCCTCGTCCTCGATGCGCCCGTCATTCATCACCACGCAATGATCGGCCAGCGCCATCGCCTCTTCCTGGTCGTGGGTGACGTGGATGAAGGCGGTGCCGACGCGTTTCTGGATCGCCTTCAATTCATCCTGCATCTGCCGGCGCAATTTCAGGTCGAGCGCGCCGAGCGGCTCGTCGAGCAGGAGCACCGCCGGCTCGACCACCAGGGCGCGCGCCAGCGCCACGCGCTGCCGCTGACCGCCGGAAAGCTGGTGCGGCTTCTTGTCGAAGGCAGTAGCCAGCCCGACCAACGCCAGCGCCTCGCGCGCCCTCGCTGCCCGGGTTGCGCCATCGACACCCCGCATGCGCAAGCCGAAGCCGACATTGCTGCCGACGCTCATATGCGGGAACAGCGCATAATCCTGGAACACGGTCGTCGTCGGCCGCTTCGCCGGTGGCACGGCGGTGCAGTCCTCGCCGCGGATCAGCACCTTGCCCTCGCTCGGCGTGACGAAGCCGCCGAGGATGGACAGAAGCGTCGTCTTGCCGGAGCCGGACGGCCCGAGCAGGATCGTGTAGCTGCCCGGCTCGATCGTCAGCGAGACGTTCTTCAGCACGGTGTGCTGGCCGAAGCGATGCGAGACGGAGCTTATATCGACCAGTGGCGCACTCATGCCGGCTTCCTCCGCAACAGCATCAGCTCGAACAATACCACCAGTACGATGGAGACGGCGAAGACCAGCGAGCCGACGGCGTTGGTCTTGGGATTGAGGCCGGAGCGGAGCAGGTTCCAGATCTCGACCGGTAGCGTCGTGTCGAAGCGCGTCAACAGGAACGAGATGACGAACTCGTCCCAGGAGAAGGTCATCGACAGGAAGAAACCGGCGAAGATCGCCGGCGCCATAACGGGTACGGTAATCAAAAGCAGCACCTTCCATTCGGGGGCGCCGAGGTCGCGCGCGGCGCGCTCGATGTTGATCTGGTGATCGCCCATCTGGCTGTAGACGATGGCAAAGCAGAGCGGCAGGTTGATCACGACATGGCCGATGCCTGCGGCAAGTAGAGACTTCGGTACGCCGGTCCAGTTGAACAGCACCAGCAGCCCCATGCCGATGATGAGATAGCTGACGGTCAAGGGCAAGGTGATCAGCCCGCGCATCAGGCCCGAGCCCGGCAAGGCGAAGCGCGCAAAACCCCAGGCGGAGAGAAAGCCAAGCGTGACGGCGACAGCCGAGGAGACGACCGCCACCAGCAGCGAATTGACCAGCGCCGAAGTCAGCCGCGTGTCGGCGAGCACGGCCTCGTACCAGCGCAGCGACGGCCCGGTGAAGGGCGGGATCGGAAACGAGGTTGCCTGCAGCGAAAACAGCACCAGAACGATGACCGGCAGAAAGATGAAGCCGTAGATTGCGATGGCGTAAAGGCCGGAGACGAGGCGGATGAAAGCGCGCATGGTCAGGCCCGCTCGATCTTCAGCCAGCGGGCGCAGGCGAGGTAGGCGACGGTGACCACCGCCATCAGGATGATCGACAGAGCCGAAGCGAGCGGAAAGTCGCCGCGCCGGCCGATCTGCATCATGACGAGTTGCGGCATCAAAAGCTCGTTGTTGCCGCCGAGGATCTGCGGCGTGATGTAGTCGCCGATGCACAGCACAAAGGTGAGGAAGGCGCCGACCATGATACCGGGGAGCGTCAGCGGCAGAACGACATGCAGGAAAGTCCGAACCGGCCCGGCGCCGAGGTCGGCGGCGGCCTTGCGGTAGCTGGGGCTGAGCTGCTTCAGATTGGCGAAGATCGTCAGCGTCAACAGCATGACGAAGAAATGCACGAAGCCGATGACGGTGGCCAGCCGCGTATTGGCGAGCTGCAGCGGTTCGCCGAACAGGCCGGAGCCGGTCAACGCGCGGTTAACGACGCCGTTCTGCGCCAGCACCAGCAGCCAGGAATAGGAGCGCACGACGTAGGAGGTCCAGAACGGCAGCACCGCCAGCATCAGCGCCAGTCGCTGCCAGTGCTCCGGCACCTGCTCGGCCAGGATCCACGCAAACGGATAGGCAAGCAGCACCGAAATCACGGTGACAATGGCGGTGACCTGCAGCGAGTTCACCATCGCCTGCCAGTAAGACGGATTGGCAAAGAACTGGCTGTAGTTGGACAGCGTGAAGCCGCCGCCTTCATGCGCCGTCAGGCTGGATACCGCCATGGCGACGAAGGGCAGCACGAAGAACAGCAACGTCCAGCCGAGCGCCGGCGTGACCAGCGCCCAGGGCAGGGCACGCCCGCTGTTGGCGGCGTTCACGACCAGCAGCCGGTCATTGCGCCTGCAGCATTTCGGTCCAGACGTCCTGCATCTTCTTGTCGAGATCGGCATTCGGCGCCGGATAGGACTGGGCGCGGGCGAGGAATTCCGGCTGCTCGTCGAAGCGCAGGATTTTCTTCTGCTCGTCGCTCAACGCCGCCTTGCTGTTGGCCGGCATGCCCCAATAGCAGGACGAGGTGGCGAGCCGCGCCTGGCCTTCGGGGCTCATAATGTACTGGATGAATTTAAGCGCCAGCTCCTTGTTCTTGGAATCCTTGAACATTGCCAGCGACTGCGACCACAGCACGGCGCCTTCTTTCGGGATAGAGAAATCGAGGGCAGGGTTTTCCTTGGCCAACCCCGCCGTCACCCATTCGCCGCCGCCGACCAGAATGTCGACCTCGCCGGTCGCCAGCGCCGTCTGGCTGGCGGTCACCTCGCCGACCAGCTTGGCGTTGGCCTTCATTTTGAGCAGCTCTTCCTTGATGGCGGGAAGGTCGGCTTCGGTCAGCTCGGCAGTCTTCTTGCCGATCGCCAGTGCGGCCATGCCGATGACCGGCAGGTAATAATCGTAGATGGCGATCTTGCCCTTGTATTTGTCGCCGGTCAGCGCCGCCATCGTCTGCATGTCGGCCGGATCGACCTTGGTCTTGTTGTATCCGATCGTGTTGTAGCCGAACTTTTCGGTGATGCCGTAACGCTTGCCGTCAACGACGGTGGAGCTATCCATCTTCACCTGAGGAAACAGGTCGGCCAGCGGCAGCTTGTCTTCCGGTAGCGGCTCGAACAGGCCTTTTTCGACGCCGCGCGGTACGTCGATGCTGTCGATCACCATCACGTCCCAATCGCCGGGCTGTGATTGATCGACGATGGCCAGGCCGGCGCCGGTGCCTTCGAACTCCTTGACATTGACCTTGACGCCGTTCGCCTCCTCGAACGGCTGCAGCAGCGCCGGATCGGCGTGATCGCACCAGATCAGTGCGTTGAGATCCTGCGCCTGAGCGAGGCTGCCCGCCGCCAGCAGCAGTGCTGCCGCGGCACAGGCGCCTTGGAGATGGCTCTTTAGAACGGAAAGCGGATTCCTGACGGTTGGATTGGGGGTCTTTGGATTGATGGACATCGAGTGTTCTCCCATGCCTTTTTGGCTTGTAGGAAAAAATTGAACCAATTCTAAAATTGAGTCAATTCTGTTTTTGTGGCAAACAGCCGCTATGAGCGGATTGCGGGCAAGGCAGAAGGCGGATCGGCACCGCCGCATCATCGAAGCAGCGGCGGCGCTTTTCCGCGATGCCGGTTATGAAGGCGCCAAGATCGAGACCATCGCCGCGCAGGCCGAAGTCTCGGTCGGCACCATCTACAATTACTACCAGAACAAGGGCGACATCCTCGGCGCCATCGTCTCGATGGAGGTCAACGAGGTGCTGAATGCCGGGCGCGGCGTCGTCGCCAACCCGCCGGCCAATGTCGGCGACGCTCTCGATACGCTGCTCGGCATCTATATCGAGCACTCGCTGCATTATCTCAGCAAGGAGATGTGGCGGCAGGCCATGGCGATCTCGACGCAACTGCCCGACAGCCCGTTCGGCCAGGCCTATACCGGGCTGGACCGCGCCCTGACAGAGCAGATCCGCGCGCTGATCGTCCGCCTGCAGGCGCTCGGCCTGGTGCGCCGCGACATCGACGGGCCGGCGCTCGGCGAACTCATCTTCAACAACATGAACATGATGTTCATCGAATTCGTGAAGCGCGAGGAGGCGAGGATTGCCGAACTGCGCACGGCGATACGCAGGCAGAACAGGATATTGGTGGCGGCGATCGGAGTGTGAGGGGTGAAAAGCGAGCCCTGCGGCGAGTGTCGGCCTCGGACCGACGACCGGACGCTAAAGCCGTGGTCCGGCCGTACGGGAGCGGCTAAAATCAATGACGCTAGGCCTCAGTCAACATCAATCTCGATCGCACGCAGGCTTGCATGTCATAGACATTTCCTAAGCAGTACGCCTACCGTTCCCGATTGATCCGATTCTATTGTTAAAAATAGCGATCATCCTTGCGGACTGTCGTACATGATACCTGGAGGCATCGCGGACAAACTTGGAAATCGCTATGAAGCGAAATGGCTTGTTCGTTCCCTGATGGACGTGCTCAGCGGGAAGGCTGAATGGCTTCAATTCGAAAATATCGATACCGAATTCCACGGCTTCGAATTCGGCATAAGGAGGGATGGTCTCACTGAGTGGCATCAGACTAAGATATCGTCTCCTGGGGGAAATTGGGCGATCGGCGCCCTTGGCCGTGAAGGTATTTTGAGCGCGTTTGCGAACCGCTTATCTAAAGATGCCACGGCTCATTGTCACTTTGTTTCGCAAGATAACGCTGGCACTTTCCATAAGCTGACGGAAAAGGCTCGCTTAGCAAATGGCACGCGCCAATTCCTCGACGCCCTGTCGCAAGACCAAAACGACGCCTTTCAACAGCTCTTGGCAAAGTGGGCGACGACGCCTGACACGGCGTATGAGTGGCTCCAGAGGAGCCATGTAGTAACAATTTCAGAAACAACCTTGGAGTGGACGATCCAGTCGTTCGGCGATCTTTATTTTTTGAATGGCGGAGCGAGTGCTTTTGCAAACCTGCGAGATACTGCCGAGAAAAATTTCAACAAGCTGCTGACAGGCGCATCACTGCGATCATTAATAAGGGAAAACGGTGTTCTGACGATCAAGGATTGGGCGCTTGATCCAACAATCGGAGAAAGGCTCAAAGAAGAAACGGAGGCATATCTTGGCACCTATGTGCCTTTTGGCGCTGGTGGGGAAGTGATTCAACGAAGCGAGAGTCACCTGTTGATCCAGGAAATTCTCGATCCCAGCGGTGCAGAGCTAATATTGCTGACAGGCGTGGCGGGCTCCGGAAAATCCGGAATCGTCCGTTCCGCAATATCCGACTTGGTATCATTCGGGATTCCGCACCTAGCATTTCGGGTCGATCAATGCCTGCATTGTAGCACCAGGGAAGAACTCGGAAGGCACCTATTCGGCCGGGAAGAAGGTCCAGCGAGCACCTTGAAGGGTGCGTTTCCATCTACTCGATCTGTCCTGATTATAGATCAAGTTGACGCTATCAGCGAAGTCTCTGGTCGAGATGGAAAGGTCAAAGAGGTCATATTCCGGCTGATTGCCGATGCTCACAATTTTCAGAGTATCAAGGTCGTGGTGATTTGCAGGACCTTTGACCTCGAAAGTGATCCACGGCTGAAGCAGTTGAAGGAACTGCGGCGAGCCAAGCAAATTGACGTCCCGCTCTTCAGTTGGGGCACTGATGTCGAGCCGATTTTAGTCTCAAAGAATGTCCCTGTTGATCGATTGAGCGGACCTCAGCGTCGCCTCCTGGAGCTTCCCATCAATCTCGCGGTTTTCTTGGAAATCGATGAGAAACATCTCGTTTTCCAATCTCGATCGGCTCTGCATGAAAAGTTAATTGAAAAGAAACAGCGGGTCATCTCCAAAACGCTTAAACCCGCATGGACGGTCGTACAGGCTCTTGGAGCGATGTGCGAATGGATGAGCAAGCGCCAGCAACTTGACGCACCAATCTCGGTCCTCGACCCCTTCCCAAGGGCCATAGATGTCCTGACCTCCGAGGGGCTTATCGTACTGTCGCGTGGCCGAGTGAATTTCTTTCACGAGAGTTTTTTCGATCATATCTTTGCACGATCTTTTGTCTTTCGCGAACAGCGCTTGGTCGACATGCTTCGCGAGACTGAACAGCATCTATTCCGCCGGACTCAAGTCCGGCAAATTCTCGAGGCGCTCCGGCAGAATGATTTCTCGCGTTATGCGGATGAATTGTCATCGCTGCTGTTCGGTGAAAAGATCCGTTTTCACATCAAATTCGCCATTTGCCAGTGGCTAACGACCATCGAAACTCCGACCGACCGTGAGTTTGAAATCGTTCAAGATCTCGACACCTTACCGGATAAATACAACCAGCTGTTTCGCCGCGCGGTTCTATCGAGCCACGTTTGGTTTGATTTCCTCAGCGCCAAGCAATGGATTTATACAGAACTGGAATGCCGATCGGAAAAGCGCACGGATACTCTTCTTTGGTGGTTGTCCAGCATAGCAGGCGAGAGGCCGCGGGAAATTAGTGAACTGCTTCGCAGGTGGTGGGCCGGCGACGCTGCAAAAGCGGAGCAATTGGTAAGCTGGTTCGGATTTGTCCATCGGAAGCAATCCGACGATGATCTCCTTCAGCTTTGTTGCGATGTTGTCGCATCACACCCACTGGAGCTTTTCAAAGACCGCGGGCGTGATCGTATCACGATGCTGCTTCACGTTTGGGGAGAAAAATCACCTGAGAAATGCGGGCAGCTAATTGAGGCCATTTTCGATGCCTGGTATGCCCAACATCCTGGTCAAAATCCATTTGATCGCGATCAGGAGAAGGTCATCGAAGGGTATTCACTGGAGGAGTTACTGAAGAAAGCTCCGAAAGCCCTTGCAATAGGTTTCACTGGCGCTTTGGCACGCGCTGTTGATTTGGTGATAGCTGAAGGGCGAGCCGGCTCAAGCTGGTATTCATTTAACTATAGAAGCTATTCAGGCAATCGCTTTGGCTTTGACCATTTTCTGGGGGTCTACGTCGCGGCCTTAAAGAAAGTGGCGGAGAAGGATCCATCCGACGCGGCCGAATTCCTAGCTCGGTTAGATCCGGACAAGCATGAGTGCTTCATGCATATCCACTTGGAAACCATCCAAGCAAATCCGACCGCTCTGGCCGAGCGACTGCCCAACCTCGTGGCCAACAAGCTTGCCTTTGAATCAGGCTGGCAGGGGGCCGACTGGATGTCGCTGGCTACAGCCTGCCGTGAAATTTTTCCTCACCTTGTCGCTGATCAAAGGTGTCTAATTGAAAATCGTATCTCCCAGCAAAATGAAGAAATCGAATACGCGTCGCGGTTACTGCGTCGCATCAAAGAGGCAGGAGAGACCGGCCCGTTTTGGACAAGAGGGAGCGCACTTCGTGCATTGAACCGCTCTGGCCACAAACGGTGGTGCATTCTGGAAACAATTGGAGAGGACCGCCTAAGCCAGACAAGCAGGCTACAGCTCTCGCAACTCAGGAGGAAATTTCGCGGTTGGCAGGTCGATGAACCATCGCAAGTCGAAGCACATTTTGTTGGCTCTCCGATCAAACGACACAGTTGCGAACGCATGTCCGACCGTCACTGGCTTTCTGCCATTGAGCGTTATGACAATGATGAAGACATGCGGCGCGGTCGGGGATTCGTCGATGGAGGAGCGAGGCAGTTGGCAGGCGAACTCCAGGAAGCAGCCAAGAAAAACCCCCAGCGATTTTCAGCGCTCCTGCTGCAAATTCCTGAAGCCGCCCATAAGAGCTACGCCGGACACATATTGTCAGGTTTGGCCGACGCGGAGAACGCGTTGGACGAATGGTTGATCACCGCTATTCGTCATGCACATCAGCTCGACGGAAGGCCATACGGCAATGAAATCGCCCGTCTCCTCATCAATCATCCGCACTTAGCTGCAACGTCGGATATCGCAGATGCCTTGATCTGGTATGCCATGTATGGCGAAGCCAGCGAGAGTGAAGATGCCGACACAACTAGCGTCGCGCGTGAAACGCTGACCATCGACCATTTGATTCAACGGGGCGGCGGTCTTCATATCCGAGGCATCAACGGCGTGCGCGGTTGGACTTGGGAGGCGTTGGGAGCCGTTCTCTGGCACGTGCCGAAACTTGAGTCTGCAGTTTGGCATGCTTTGGACATCGCCGTTGAGCAAGAAATGCTCATTGGCGTACGCTGCTGCATGATGAAACCGCTGACGCCTTTGTTCAATGCAGACAAAAATCGATTTGAATCGACACTAAGAAAGCTCGTGGGAATAGCTTCTGGTTCACCTATTGAGACCCATATAAATCGCCTTGCGCCCCTTGTTACCCATACGGGTGTCAGCCTGTTCCCCTATGTACTGAGTTGGTTACCTGAGTTGGGCAGAGAGCTCATTTCGCACCTTCTGGGAAGCGGGGATCGGACCAAAGAACTCATAGCGGCCTGGTTCGTTTTTGGTGAAAGCTTCCGGCATCCAGAATTCTCGCAAGATGCGGACGACCTGAGTGCGAAGAGCGTTGACCATAGAAGGTTGATGGCAGACGTCGCTGGAGACGTGCTGACATGGGCGGAACATGCTAATCGAGCCGATATTTTGTTGAGGCGTTTCTTTTCTGATGAAGACAAAGAAGTCCGCAGCCAAGCGGCTGACGCGTTCCGGCGCATTAACCCTGATGAAGTCGCGCGATACCGTGATCTAACCCGCGAGTTTTTACGATCTCCGGCATACGCGGACAGCGGTTTTGCGGTGCTTCACATGCTCGAAGGCGCGACCTGTGATGTCCTCGACCTAGTTGTGGAAGCAGCAGGGCAAACAATAATAGATCTCTCGAAAAATGGTAATCAAAATGGAAGACGGGGCACCGACGTTCATCGTCTGCAGGATATGTTGAAACGAGAGTATGTCTCGTCAGAGAAAAGTCCGGAGGCAAGGACGAAGATCCTTGATATGATCGACCTGATGCTGTCCCGTGAAATCCACGGCGCTGAGAGCATCGTTTCCGCTCACGATCGATGGTAAAGCAATGTTGCCGTAGCTTCATTCCGATACGTCCAGAACAAGGGCGACAACCTTGGCGCCATCGTCTCGATGGAGGTCAACGAGGTGCTCAATGCCGGGCGCGGCGTCGTCGCCAACCCGCCGGCCAATGTCGGCGACGCTCTCGATACGCTGCTCGGCATCTATATCGAGCACTCGCTGCATTATCTCAGCAAGGAGATGTGGCGGCAGGCCATGGCGATCTCGACGCAACTGCCCGACAGCCCGTTCGGCCAGGCCTATACCGGGCTGGACCGCGCCCTGACAGAGCAGATCCGCGCGCTGATCGTCCGCCTGCAGGCGCTCGGCCTGGTGCGCCGCGACATCGACGGGCCGGCGCTCGGCGAACTCATCTTCAACAACATGAACATGATGTTCATCGAATTCGTGAAGCGCGAGGAGGCGAGGATTGCCGAACTGCGCACGGCGATACGCAGGCAGAACAGGATATTGGTGGCGGCGATCGGAGTGTAAGAAGATCAAGGGCGAGTTGGGCCTGCAACACAAATCGCCGCAGCCGGAGCATCGCCTACCGGTTGATCAGCCATAGAATGGCCGAGAGCACGATGCTGACCAGTATCCCCGTGGTGATAGGGACATAAAGCCTGAAGTTCTCACGCTCGATCACGATATCGCCGGGCAGCCTGCCAAGGCCGGTCCGGGCCAACCAAGGCCACAGCAGGCCTATGGCGACTATGCTGAGACCAACGACGATCAGAGTTCGCGACATGGCAGCATCCTGCCGGAAATAGTATCATGCCGGAAATCTAGTGTTGACGGGTCTGCAAGCAGCGCTTCCTCTCGATGTTGCCTCTTGAGTTGAGGTTGAAATCTGTTACAACCTACAAGGGCATCAAGGGAGGGTTGGATGCAGATTTCCATCTGGCATTGGGCTATAGTGCTGCTGCTGATCGGCGTGCCTGTTTTCTTTGCCGTTCGGTCAGCCGCAAAGCCATTGCAGGATCCTTCGGCTCTCGTAGGTTTCGGAGGCTGGCTTATGCTGCTGGCGATCCTTCAGGCTTTCTCCCCGCTACGCACGCTCGTCTCATTGGGCTCATCGAGTGAAGGCTACCGACAGCTCATGACGCTCCCGAATGGCACTTTGGCGGTCTACGGAGAGATTGCCCTCTTGCTGGCGTTTGTGGTGTTCCAGGTGGTTGTGCTCTTTGCGATGCTGCTGCGGAGTTACCGCTTCAAGCAGCTATTCCTGTATCAGTGGTTTGCAATACCAATCGTGTTTATTCTGGACGCGGTATGGATCTCAGCGGTTATGAGCGCTCCTGTGAGCTTGGTGCTTGCAGGGGATGCGCTGGTAATGCCCGCAGTTTCTTTTGTCCTGACCGGCATCTGGGTCGCCTACGTCTACAAGTCGGTCAGGGTGAGAAACACGTTCGACCGGGTCGCCATATCCGGTCATGTCGCGAGTGCTTCATAGAGCTTGCCGCGAGTCCTATGTATGGCTGCCGACAAAAATGCCGGGCGCCCAATATGGACCCGGATCATCCGGCTACTAGGCCTGCTCTAGCGAGGATTTCAGGAGCCGGCGTGACATGCCCGTGCGGCTTGCAGTAGTCCGGGTCGATCGCGCGATAGCCGAGCAGATGGCCGAGTGGCGCCAGGATCGCCAGCGCCACTCGCTGAATCGAAGGTGGCGGGTGCGTGAAGACGATCACGTCGGCAAATTCCCTGGCGATGACTGCTGCCTGAAGCGGCGAAGGTCTACCTTTTCTGTCTACCTTGCCGGCATTGGCCAGGCCGAAGAGCATGCCGATCAGCAGCTCGAAACGGTTCGGGTCGACATTGTCCGCACCTGGCGCCCGGTCGACTTCGACCAGGACATGCGCTTCTTCGGTTTTGCTGCTGTTCCACCAATCATGTGCGACGCCTGCTTCGACCGTGGCGGATTGGCCAGGCCCCAGGGACAAAGTCTTCCCGGCGATGCAAGCGTCGAGACGGCCACGGAGGACGGTAAACCGTTCCGTCAGATTCGGGTGGAAGTGCTCGCCCACCACTGCGGCTCCCGGCCGGGCGGTCAGATGAGCGATGCCAGGTCCCTGGCCGCGGTCTTCTGTGCCACGCAGGATGACGGCATATTCGCCGGTCACCTTGTTCTCGTAGACATCTCCACAGTGTGACATGGATCGGCTCCGGAGTTTCAGAGCACCAATGCCCGGCAACTCTATCGTCAAAGGCTTGGTCGTTCAACGACGCTCCAACGGGCGATTGCGGAAACACCAGTTGCCGGCTCTTCGTCAACGCGGGCGATCAGCGCTCTACCGAACATGCTTAGGCGGCCGCGCTCGCGGAAACGGCACGACCGTCAGTGGCGCCTTGCGGAATTCCGCGATGGCTATTTCTTCAATCAGCGCGTCGAGGGCCTCGTTGACGCGTCGGCTCGTTTCATCCGCGCCGCAGAGGCGGTTTTGTGCGCACTCCAAAAGCTCGCGCGCCGCGGCGAAATCACTTCGCATGACAACACCCTTTGGTTTTTGGCCCGCCGCACCGACATTGTCGGCGCGCTTAATTGAGCGAGTGCTAATATACACAGGAGCAATTTAATCGAATGGTACGAGATGGCCGAGGCCGGGAGAGAGGGCCGAAATGACGGCTCTGCAACGGCGAAGTCACGCCCGGGCTCAGCGTCTCTAGATATGAGATGCTAACTCGTTGTCTGGCGACAGATTTTGCCAGCAATTTCACGGAAGTTTCTGGTGACCCGACGAGGACGGTCCCGACACGTACGCCCCTAATACGATCTTGGGCGGCTTATATATTCTCTGGCGGCGGCAATCTGGCGCCGGTGCTCGCGGAGGAAGGCTGCGCCGAAACAAATGGCGAAGGCCAGTACTGAAAGGCTTGTCGTTGCTCTTGATGTTGGATCGGGATCGGGACTTAGCAGGAAACGGAAACCGAACGCGAAGGCGAAGACGATAAATCCGCCAAATATGCCGTTGATGAAGGGGGCGGTCGTGCGTTTCTGCTCCAACGAAGACTCCTAGGTTTTCCGCTAGGGAACTATGGTTTCCGCTAGGGAATATATGCGTTGAAGCTGATGTGCTACCGATCCTGACGGCCCCGGCCTGTGGATATCGGGGATGAGCAGATATCAAGCGCCCCGGAGGTCTCAAGAAGCCCGTACTGGTGCCCCCGGACGGAATCGAACCGCCGACCTTCGGTTTACAAAACCGCTGCTCTACCAGCTGAGCTACAAGGGCACGGCGCTCCGGTTACCATATCTGCTGCGCCAGTAAAGACAAAACTCCGTTTTCCGCTGCCGCGAACGCGGCGGTTCTGCCGCCAAGGCGTCCTGAAAACGGCCAATTCGCTTCCTATATTGATCGAAGGTGCAATTGCATCAGCGAGGCAGTCGCATGATCAGGTTTGTCATCATTCTCCCGCTCGTCGTCGTGGCCTGGGTTCTCCTGGTGAAGCTCATCAAGGACCTGAAGCACGCCAATATCGACTGGACCGGCGTCACCACCATCATCGGCTTCATCGCGCTCGCCTTCTGGCTTCGCCATATCACCGGCATGGGCTGAGGCCTGCCGGTTGTTCCGGTGAACTGTCGACGGCGCGACCGTTCGTGGTCGCGCATCAGACCGCGCGATTTCTCCCGCCGAGAAAAATCCAAAAAGACCTTCGAACCTTTTTCCTTGTCGCGACGACTGACGGTCAAGAGGCAGTTGGATCGCCTCCCACAACAAGGAGATCGTCATGTTCAAGCGCACCATCGTTTCCGGCCTCGTCGCCACCACCGTCGCCACCGCCATGCTGGTTGGTACGGTTCAGCCTTCGGCCGCCCATCACAAGCACAAGCACCTCGGCATCGGCATTGCTGCAGGTGTCGGCGGCTTCCTGCTCGGCAGCGCGCTCGCCCAGCCGCGCACCGTCTATATCGAGGAAGACGGCGGCTCGTGGCACGTCCGGCGCTGCCTCAATCGCTACCAGAGCTACGACCCGTACTCGGACACCTATGTCGGCTACGACGGCTATCGCCATCGCTGCCGGCTTTGAGGGCCACTATGCCAGCTTGGGAGGAGGTGACCGTTTCAGGCAACCGGAAGAAGGGGCACCCCACTGCCCCTTTTTCTGCGTGTCTGAGTGGCAGGGCAGAGGGGTTGTTCCTCCGACCTCTTAGGACCTGGGTTCCTCGCCCGCCGCGAAGCGGGGGAGAGGTGGCCGCCCACGGGTCTTGCCTTCGGCAAGCCCGAGGACAGGCTCCGCGGCCGGAGAGGGGGCCTTCGTAGGGCGCGGTTCCCTCTCCGTCGCGGCTTCGCCGCGCCACCTCTCCCCACTTCCGTGGGGCGAGGAACCCAAGCTGGAATAAAGCCGCGCTCCGTCAGCCTCTCTGTCCTGTCGAACATCGCCCACTTAAGGCGAGATCGGATGCCGCTTCAGCATTCGCCAACACTCTTGCCGATGTACAGGGATTTCCCGACAGCCTAATCTACTGCCGAGCCGAAACAGGGGAGAGGGCGCTTGGGCGAGCAAGATCCGAACGAAGAGCCGATCGAGACAATTTTCCGCAACGGCACAATCACCACCGTCGGCATCCTGCTGGCGTTCTCGCTGGGCTTCATCACGCATTGGGCCGCCAACCCGATACCATGGGAAATCTATCACCTGGCCGCCGTCGTGCCGATTTTGATCGGCATTGCCCTGCAGATACGAGCGCTGCGGTTGCTGCTCGACATAACGTCTCTACAACGGCGCGTTTATGAACGCGCCAATCGTATCTTCATTGCCGGCCTCATCTTCACCGCCTGCGGAGTTGGGCTGGCGATGCTGCTTGATTTCTACGACCTATCGACCAAGAGCGCGGTGCCCGGGGGCTAGCTCTGGCCATCCTGGCAGATGTCGCACCATTCGGCGCTGGTCAGCGCTGCCATGCGCTCGGCTCGCTGCCAAGGCCGGGAGGGGTCGGCAGGCCGCCGATCATCCTCGTCACCTCCGCCGCCGCATCGTGCACCAGCGGGCCGATCTCGGCCAGCCGTTCCGGCGTGACCCGTACTGTCGGCCCGGAGACCGAAACGCCGCCGATCGGCTCGCCGAATTCATTGAAGATGGCGGCGGCAACGCAGCGCATGCCCGGATGCCGCTCCTCGTCGTCTACCGACCAGCCGCGCAGCTTGATCGTCACCAGGTCGCGGGCGAGCGCCGAGATGTCGGACAGCGTGTTTTCGGTGAAGCGCTCCAGCCCGGCCCGGCGCAGGATGGTGGCGACGCGTTCCGGCTCGAGATGCGCCAGCACCGCCTTGCCGATGCCCGAGGCATGGAAGGAGCTGCGCGTGCCCGGCCGGAAGAAGGCGCGGATCGCCTGGTGCGTCTCGACCTGACTGACGAAGACGACGCAATCGTCCTCGGCGACGCCGAGATTGGCGGTCTCGCCGGTCTTCTCCATCAGTTCCTGCATGACGATACGGGCGCGGTCGACCAGCTTGCGGCGGCGCAGGAACGCCGCGCCCATGCGATAGGTCTCGACGCCGATCGACCACAGCTGGTCGGTGCCGTCGAACTCGACCATGCCGTGGTTCTCCAGCGTCGTCAGCATGCGGTAGGCGGTGGATGCCGGCAGACCGGAACTGGCGGCGATCTCGCTCAGCGACAGGCCACTGCCATCGGCGACGATTGCCAGGATCCGCAGCGCCCGGTCCAGCGACTGCACCGAGGCGGCCTCGGACGGCCCGTTGAAGGCGCGCGGCCGGCCGCGCTGGCGTTTTTCGGTGGTTTCCATCGGGCCATTCTTCCCCTGTTCGCCCAAACAGGCAATGAAAAAGTTTTCCAGTGATTTACGAAGCGAATTCATGGAAAACAAAAAGACCAATCAATTCAACCAACAAGAGCTGTTTTCTAGAAATGGAAAAATATTCTGAAAAAATTGAAAAATCATTGGTGCGCTGGCATCATGGGCTATCAACAATTCCGTGGAGGCTGACATGGCCAGGATGCGCGCAGTCGACGCAGCGGTTCTCGTTCTCGAAAAGGAAGGCATCTCCTGTGCCTTCGGCGTGCCGGGTGCTGCGATCAACCCGCTCTATTCGGCACTGAAGGCGAGGGGCAGTATCCGCCACATCCTTGCGCGTCACGTCGAGGCGGCCTCGCATATGGCCGAAGGGTTTACCCGCGCCAGATCGGGCAATATCGGTCTGTGCATCGGCACCTCGGGTCCTGCCGGCACCGACATGATCACCGGCCTCTATTCGGCCGCTGCCGATTCAATTCCCATCCTCTGCATCACCGGGCAGGCGCCGCGCGCGCGTCTCAACAAGGAGGATTTTCAAGCCGTCGACATTGCGGCGATCGCCGCACCCCTCGCCAAATGGGCGGTCACCGTCATGGAACCCTATCTGGTGCCGATGGCGCTGCAGAAAGCGTTCCATCTGATGCGCTCGTCGCGGCCGGGGCCGGTGCTGATCGATTTGCCTGTCGATGTGCAACTGGCCGAGATCGAGTTCGATATAGATGCCTATGAGCCGCTGGTGCCGTTCAAGCCGGCAATGTCGCGCGCTCAGGCCGAGAAGGCGTTGACGATGCTGAACGCGGCGGAAAAGCCTGTCATCGTCGCCGGCGGCGGCATCATCAACGCCGATGCGTCCGATCTGCTGATCGAGTTCGCCGAGGTCACCGGCGTGCCTGTCATTCCGACGCTGATGGGCTGGGGTGCGATCCCCGACGACCACCGCCTGATGGCCGGCATGTGCGGGCTGCAGACCTCGCACCGCTATGGCAATGCCACGATGCTCGAAGCCGATTTCGTTTTCGGCATCGGCAACCGCTGGGCCAACCGCCACACCGGTTCGGTCGACGTCTACACCAAGGGCAAGAAATTCATCCACGTCGACATCGAGCCGACGCAGATCGGCCGGGTCTTCGCACCGGACCTTGGCGTCGTCTCGGACGCCGGTGCGGCGCTTAAGATGCTGCTCGACGTCGCCACCGAGTGGAGGATGGCCGGAAAATTGCGCGACTGGTCGGGCTGGGCCGGCGAATGCCGGCAGCGCAAGAAGACAATGAAGCGCAAGACCCATTTCGACCAGGTGCCGCTGAAGCCGCAGCGCGTCTACGAGGAGATGAACAAGGCGTTCGGCCGCGACACCACCTATGTCACCACGATCGGCCTGTCCCAGATCGCCGGGGCGCAATTCCTGCACGTCTACAAGCCACGCAACTGGATCAATTGCGGCCAGGCCGGCCCGCTCGGCTGGACGCTGCCGGCAGCACTTGGCGTTCGGGCCGCCGATCCGGACCGCACAATTGTGGCATTGTCCGGCGACTATGATTTCCAGTTCATGATCGAGGAACTGGCGGCCGGCGCACAGCACAAATTGCCCTACATCCATGTCGTCGTGAACAACGCCTATCTCGGGCTGATTCGCCAGGCGCAGCGCGGCTTTTCGATGGATTTCGAAGTCAGCCTGGCCTTCGAGAACGTCAACCGGAAAGACGAGCCTGAGGCGGGCTACGGCGTCGACCACGTCGCCGTTGCCGAGGCGATGGGCTGCAAGGCGGTCCGGGTGCGCCGGCCGGAGGAATTCGCCGGTGCCTTCGAAGAGGCAAAGCGCCTGATGGACGAGCACCAGGTTCCGGTGGTGCTCGAATTCATCCTCGAGCGCGTCACCAACGTTTCGATGGGTACCGAAATCGACAAGATCACCGAATTCGAGGAGCTTGCCGAACGCCATGAAGATGCCCCCACGGCGATCGTCATGCTCGATTAAGCCGCATATGAGGAACTACTGCCATGCCACGGTTTTCAGCCAATCTTTCGATGCTCTTTGGCGAGCATGACTTCCTCGACCGCTTCGATGCCGCCGCCCGCGCCGGCTTCAAGGGCGTCGAGTATATCGGCCCCTATGACCATGCGCCGGATGTCGTCGCGGCCAGGTTGAAGAAGAACGGGTTGACGCAGGTGTTGTTCAACCTGCCTGCCGGCGACTGGGCCAAGGGCGAGCGCGGCATCGCGATCCTGCCGGACCGCATCCCGGAGTTCCGGCAGGGCATTGCCAAGGTCGTCACCTATGCCCATGCGCTCGGTTGCGAGCAGGTCAATTGCCTCGCCGGCATCGCGCCGCAAGGCGTCGATCGCTCCGTGCTGGAAGACGTCTTCGCCGAAAATCTGGCTTTCGCGGCCGAAAAGCTGGAGCAGGCCGGCATCAGGCTGCTGATCGAGCCGATCAACACCCGCGACATTCCGGGCTTCTTCCTGAATTACTCGGATCAGGCCCTGGCGCTGATCGACCGCGTCGGCTCGAAGAACCTGTTCCTGCAATACGACATCTATCACATGCAGATCATGGAGGGGGATCTCGCCCGTACCATCGAGGCAAACCTCGACCGCATCGCGCATATCCAGCTTGCGGATAATCCCGGCCGTCATGAGCCGGGGACGGGCGAGATCAATTTTCCCTTCCTGTACAACCACATCGACCGCATCGGCTATTCCGGCTGGGTCGGCGCGGAGTATAAGCCGAAGGCGGGGACGGAAGCCGGGCTTGGCTGGTTTCGGGACGCGGCCGGGCAGGGGAGTGCGGCGGCGTAGACGCTACGTATCGCACGTCGCGTTCCTGCGCGCCCCCCTCTGGCCTGCCCTCTTTGCCAAAACTTGGCATCTCCCCCACAAGGAGGGAGATTGGATGTCACCGCCGCTTTCGCCAATTTTCGAGGTCGGGAACGTTTAAGGGCCGGCGCGGGAACTGCCGATCTCCCCACTCGTGGGGGAGATGGCCGGCAGGCCAGAGGGGGGCGCGCAGGAACGCCCCCTTAACAAGAAACGGAGAAAGACATGGACACCATCGGCTTCATCGGTCTCGGCATCATGGGCGCGCCGATGGCGGGGCATCTGCTAGACGCGGGTTATCAGGTCGTCGCCAGCGACCACCGCTCGAAGCCGCCGGCCGATCTCGTCGCCAGGGGATTAAAGACCGTCACCGGCCATGATGCCGTTGCCCGCGCGGCCGACATCGTCATCACCATGGTTCCGGATACGCCGCAGGTGGCCGATGTGCTGTTCGGCCAAAACGGCGTCGCGTCAGGCCTTACTAAAGGCAGGCTGGTCATCGACATGAGCTCGATCTCGCCGATCGCGACCAAGGAATTCGCTAAAAAGATAAACGATCTCGGCTGCGACTATCTCGACGCGCCGGTGTCGGGCGGCGAGGTCGGCGCCAAGGCGGCTTCGCTGACCATCATGGTCGGCGGTGAGGAAAAAGCCTTCGAACGCGCCAGGCCCATCTTCGAGAAGCTTGGCAAGAACATCACTCTGGTCGGGCCGAACGGCGTCGGCCAGACCACCAAGGTCGCCAACCAGATCGTCGTCGCGCTGACCATCGAGGCCGTCGCCGAAGCGCTGGTTTTTGCATCGAAAGCCGGCGCAGACCCGGCCAAGGTCAGGCAGGCGCTGATGGGCGGGCTCGCAAACTCGCGTATCCTGGAAGTGCATGGCGAGCGCATGATCAAGCGCAGCTTCGCGCCGGGCTTTCGCGTCGAACTCCACCAGAAGGATCTCAATCTGGCGCTGGAAGGCGCGAAGGCGCTTGGGGTAGCACTACCCAACACCTCGATGACGCAGCAATTGTTCAACTCTTGCGCGGCGAACGGTGGAGCAAAGGAAGATCATTCGGCACTGGTCAGGGCACTGGAGCGGATGGCTGGTCACGAGGTTGGGTGAGAGTGAAGTGAATTAGTCTGCAATACCTTCGATGGGCCGACTTCGTTCGACCGCATAGCGTATGAGATCGGCAAAACGTTTCAGAAAATCTTTGGATTCCTCCGACATTCCTTCAGTTCGCACAAGTGCCTCAACTTGCTTGGTCAAGGAAGGTAGGGATTCGATCGGAAGAGTGACGTCCTCATAGAAATCTTCGAATTTCAGTATGAGTTCAAACGCGTTTTGGTTTGCGATTGACACGATTTCATGATGCGCAGAGGGACCTACCGATACGCATCGATCGATATGTCCATCTGGATTGAGAACGGCAAAATCCAATGACATGCATTGCGCCCTATTTGCCGCGCGCGAACCACCGCCTCGCCGCATAAAGGCTCACCGCCGCGGCATTCGAGACGTTGAGCGAACGAATGGCGCCGGGCATGTCGAGCCGGGCGAGCGTCGTCACCGTTTCGCGCGTTTTCTGGCGCAGGCCTTTGCCCTCGGCGCCGAGCACCAGAGCGATCTTGTCACCGGCAAAGCTGGTTTCAAGTTCCGCCGGCCCGTCCGAATCCAGCCCTATCGTCTGGAAGCCGGCCTCGTGCAGCTGCCCCAGCGCATCGGCGAGGTTCTTCACCTCGATCTGGTCGATATGCTCAAGCGCGCCGGAGGCCGACTTCGCCAGCACGCCGGATTCCTGCGGGCTGTGGCGCGCCGTGGTGATCAGTGCACCGGCGCCGAAAGCCACGGCCGAGCGCAGGATCGCACCGACATTGTGCGGATCGGTGATCTGGTCGAGCACCAGCACCAGCCTGGTGTCGCCGAGCGCATCGAGGCGTTTCGGTTTCAGCGGCTCGGCCTCGATCACCACGCCCTGGTGCACGGCATCCGAGCCGGTGACCTTGTCGATGTCCCTTGGTTCGACCAGTTCCGCCTTGAAGGGCAAAGCGCCGAGATCGGCGATTGCCAGTCGCTCGGCAGCGTTGCGCGTCACCAGCATCTTTTTGATTTTGCGGCGCGGATTGTCGAGTGCGGCCCGCACCGTGTGCAGCCCGTAGAGCCGCACCAGCCCATCCGCCGGGTTCTCGCCGGGCGGCACCGGCTGGCGTGGCCTGAACGCCGGCGCGCCGCCGCTCTTCTCGTCGCGATGCGCGCGGCGCAGCTTGGCGTAGTGGGTGTCTTTAGGGGTCTTGGATTTGTTATCGTTGCTCATGGCCGGCTTCTATAGCCGTGTCGTCCGGTCATGGATACAGCTGCAGAAGCTGCTTGTCGGGCGAGGCGTGAGATTCAGCGCTTTTTGCCGGGCTGTTGCGGTTGACAGTTTTGGGCGCTGCCGCCATAAGGCGCTTCGCGGAAGGGCTGCTTTGGCGGCCGCGACGCGTCGATGCCTCGTTGCATGGCTCCGGCGGCAGACTGGAGAGGTGCCCGAGTGGTTAAAGGGGACGGACTGTAAATCCGTTGGCTATGCCTACGTTGGTTCAAATCCAACCCTCTCCACCACTGCCGGCCCGGAAGCCCTGAAACGCAGAGCGAGCGTCGGAGCGGATCCGATGCTTGACTGAAAGGCGCGGGTATAGCTCAGTGGTAGAGCAGCAGCCTTCCAAGCTGAATATGCGGGTTCGATTCCCGCTACCCGCTCCAGATTTCCCCCAAGCCGCGGCGCACCTCGCGCACGATGCCGAAGCAGGCACCGCCAAGCGAAGCGCTTTGCCGATAATTCAAAGTATTCGTTGCGCGTCCAGACGGACGCGCATCTTAATCTGTGTTATCGTTGTCCCGAACCGCAGGCGGCGTTGGGCGACAGGCGTCAGCTCGCGAATTTGCTGAATATGGACGCGAGCTGGTTCTGCTGCGGCACCTGCCCGTTCGGCGTCAACTGGTCGACAAGCCCTGGCAAGGCCGCGGACAATTGCTTGAGCAGATCCTGCTGGTTCAGGCCCGTCCTTTGCGCGATCTCCTGAATGATTTGTGGCCCGAGAGCACTGCCCAGATCGCTGGGGTTGATCGGCTGGTTCTGACCGGTACCGACCCACGAATTGGCAACGTTGCCGTGGCCGGCGTCCTTCAGTTTGTCGAGCAGGCCGCCCAGACCGCCGAGCAGTCCGCCATCGGCGGATGCGGTTGTATCAGGCGGGACGGGGGCAGGGCTCTGCGCCGCCTCCGGCTGGGCGGAACTTCCACCGCTCAGCATTTTTCCCACCAAAAGTGCGCCGAGCGCGATCATCAGCGGCTTGGCGACGTTGCCGCCGGGAACGGCATTGTCAAACAGTCCCATTGTGGATCTCCATGTCAAATTGCCCGTCCGTCTCCAACAATGACGCATTCATGGCGAATTTCAAGCCGGTTTGAGCTTTCCGTAATCATGATTTTCAAGTTGGCTTGAGCTTTGCTTAATAATGTGGAAGTAATCGGGTGCGGGGAACGGAGAGGAAAAATGTCAATATTAAGCTGGATTATTCTCGGCGTCATCGCCGGCTTCATAGGCAGCAAGATCGTCAATAAAAGCGGGCAAGGCCTTGTGCTCGATATCGTGCTTGGGATCGTCGGCGCCATCGTCGGCGGGCTCATCTTTAGCGCCTTTGGAGCGTCGGGCGTTACCGGGCTCAACATCTATAGCCTGATCGTCGCCGTGGTCGGTGCCGTGGTGGTCCTGTGGGCCTATCACCAGTTCAGCGGCAAGAGGGCTCTGTAGAAGCCGCTCGGCAATTGCGTCGGCATTCACCCGAATGCCGACCGCCTATCTGATCCTTTTGAGGATTTCGCGGATCAGCGTGTTGAGGCCGGCTTCCAGCCCTCTCACCATGATCGGCCATAGTTCCTCGAGCAATCGCTGCCATACGGCATCGCGCCCAATCCTCACCGGCAGATTTGGCATCGCGCCCATTGCCGCCGTCACGTCCCGGCGCAGCCGCTCGCCACAGGCGCTTGCGCCGCTGATCGTCGGATCGAAGGGCAGCCGGGTGAAATCCCATTTTCCGCGCTGCTCGATGCCGAGATTGCTCTCGACTTCGGCATGCGACAGCACCGTTTTGGGCGTGACCTTGATGCGGTAGTATTTGCAGAGTTCGGCGACAACGGCGGTCATCGCGTCCCACTGCGCCCTGGTCATCGGATAGCGGCCGGCATCGAACGGCCTTTCCTCCGCCCCGGCCATGCAGCAGAGCGAAACCCCAATCGAGCCGCCGTTGCAGTTGAGCGTGTGCGCGGCATATCCCGGTTTTACCCGGCTCGAATTGAGCGCGATCGAAGGCCGGCCCCTGACCAGGCGGCCATTCCCCTCGACCAGTATGTGATACGCATCCCTGTCGGTATCGCCGGCCGAATGCGAGCCGGCCGTCCAATGGCAAATGACGCGCCTCATCGCAACATTGGGCAACCAGTCGGGCGGCAATGCCACAGAAATCCCCGCGACATAAGTTCAGTGACGGAGCACAGTATAGTTTCGTTGGCGGCCGACGCGAAAACGAAACGATAATTTGGTTGAGCGTTTTCTAACGGTCAGCTATTCGCCGGCATCTCCGGCGACCGCGTGTTCTCTGTATTGCGGCAGATCGTCGGTGATCGTGAACCACTTCGCCTTGGAGCCGACGAAGATGTGCTGCGTCGGGCGGATGGTCGGCTCGTCGACGAGACTTCCCATGGCGACATGCACGAAGGCACCGTCGCGGACCACCGAATAGAGCAACGAGCCGCAGGTCTTGCAGTGCGCGTCATGGCCGGTTTCGTCGCCGAAGATCATGAGATTGTCCTCGCCCCTGGTCAGGCTCAGCCTGTCGCGTTCGATGCCGGCGAATGGCTTGAACGCCGAGCCGGTGGTGCGCCGGCAGTTCGAGCAGTGGCAGTTCGCGGCATAGATGAACGCGTCCGCTACCGCGTACTGAACGGCGCCGCACAGGCACTTTCCGATAAGCCTGCGGCTGCGTGAATTCTGGTTGTCATCCGGGCTTGCCACGCGCTCCTCCCATTGTGCAGGCCGATTTCAGTTTCAAGCGACGACGGTGAACCGGCGCTTTCGCTCGTCGAGCGAGACGATGGTCAACCCGCTGGCGACCACCAGCAGGATGCCGCAGATGGCCAGCGCATTCGGGAGCTGCCGGAATACCACCACGCCTGAAATCACCGCCCAGACGGTAAAGCAATAGTAGAACGGCGCCACCACGCTGGTCGGCCCGATGCGATAGGCCATGAAGATAAAGAAGTGGCCGAAGATCAGGAACAGTCCGGCGCCGCCCATCAGCAGCAGGTGACGGATTTCAGGCACCACCCACTGCTCGGAAACCAGATGCGCAACGCCGGCGCCGGCGAGCACCACAATCACCGCGGAAATGGCGACGACCATCCCCGGCACGTCGGCGGCGACCTTGCGTCCCGCCAGATCGCGCGCGGCGGACAGAGCTGCGTTGCCTAGCGCCAGCAGCGCGTAGACCGAAATCCCCTGCATTGTCGGTTGTGCCACCATCACCGCGCCGACAAAGCCGAGCCCGATCAGCGCCAGGCGTACCCCGCCGATCCGTTCGCCAAACAGCATCGAGGAGCCGACCAGCATCAGCAAGGGCGTGATCTGTCCGAGCGCGGTCGAATCGGCGATCTGCATGTTGGCGAGCGCCACCACGTAGCAAAGGATCGCACCCAGTTCGAGCAGGTTCCTGCGCAAAACCTTGGCGTCTAGGATCAGCGGGATCTGCTTGCCGTAGCCCAGCATGAACAGCAGCGGAATGCCCCACAATGTTGCCGCAGCGCCGCGCAGGAACAGCACCTCATAGGGCGGCAGTCCCGCGGTTGCGAGTTTCATCATCGTGTCGTTGACGATGTAGGACCCGGTCGAAACGACCATGAACAGCGGGCCTCGTATGGCAGTCGGGATGAAATGCATCGGCCCACGAAATCAGACCGGCGCCAGGGCGGCAATGGGCCAGATCCGGCTGTAAATCCGGCAAAGCCGTCAGCCGCCGCCGTAACCATTCCATTTGCCCTTGTTCGTTCCTATATCCGCGCCACATTCTCCGAAACCGGATCACGCGTTCGGGCGGGCGAGCGCGCTCGGCGACAAGGCACTTGTGTTTTTCGGCCTTAGTCGCTAATCGCCCCGCATTCGACTGAACTGAAGGTCCAGGCCGTCCCCAGGCCGTCCAAGGAAAGAGACTATGGCAAAAGGTAAATTCGAGCGCACTAAGCCTCATGTGAACATTGGCACGATTGGTCACGTCGACCATGGCAAGACGTCGCTGACGGCGGCGATCACCAAGTATTTTGGCGAATACAAGCGCTACGACCAGATCGATGCGGCGCCGGAAGAGAAGGCGCGCGGCATCACCATTTCGACGGCGCACGTCGAATACGAGACCGCCAACCGCCACTATGCCCATGTCGACTGCCCCGGCCACGCCGACTACGTGAAGAACATGATCACCGGTGCTGCGCAGATGGACGGCGCGATCCTGGTGGTGTCGGCCGCCGACGGCCCGATGCCGCAGACGCGCGAGCACATCCTGCTCGCCCGCCAGGTCGGCGTGCCCTCGATCGTGGTGTTCTTGAACAAGGTCGACCAGGTCGACGACGCCGAGTTGCTCGAACTGGTCGAGCTCGAGGTGCGTGAGCTTTTGACCAAGAACGAGTTCCCCGGCGACGACATTCCGATCGTCAAGGGTTCGGCGCTTG
>NZ_JAMYPQ010000014.1:0-153427 GCF_040320455.1 Mesorhizobium sp. M0698
GGGGGGGCGCGTCGCCCGCCGCGGCCGTCCCCCACCACAACGCGCACCGCGGCCCGCGCTCTTGGTCCGGCCGGGGGGGCGACTACTGCCCGAGCTTTCACGTCACTCGATGATCTTGACGATCTTGCGCGTGCCTGGGTCGACCACGACGGTGCGGTTGTCGACGATGACATAGCGGTATTTGACGCTGGGGACTTCATGAAGCTCGACGGTATCGGGAAGCGTTGAGCCGATATTGAGCTCCACCCCAGGGATTTTCACCGAGGCCAGCGGCTGCTTCTTCACATACTCCTTGATGACCGTTTCCTGCTGCGGTTCGATGACAACGTCTTGCGCCGCAGCGGCGCCGATGCCTGCCAGCAGCAGAAATCCCGCCACCGCGGTGGAAAGATGCATTCTCATGGTCGTCTCCTTTGCGAACTCGGTCCGCTCTTCGCGCCAAGGCTCATTCGAACGGAAGGCAGCTGAAAACGTTCCGTCGACGGGCTTCGGTCCCGCCCGGCAGGGACCAACCGACGTGTTGCCGCAGGACCTAAGTCTGATCCTTGCGCGCAAAGGGCGGGTTTGCCGCGTGACCCGGAACCGCCGCGGCACCTAGCCGTTGCTGGCTGCACGTGCCGGGAGGATTCTTTGGAAAATATCGATGGCGGCTCGCACCGATCCTGGCTGTTTCCATTTCGATCGAATACAGCATCTGCGCAGCCTTGTCCCTTCCTGCGCCGATAGGGTTCGCGCGTCACTTTGGTGGCGGGCGAACCCTCGATTGCAGCGTGCGTCAGTCCAAAGTTGGCCCTGAGGCGAGGAGAACAGAAATGGCCGACGACAAGACCAAGCGAGACTTCAGCGACCGCAATCGCGTTTCGGCGGATGAATATTATGAGGTCGAACATTTCGCGCGGGAAAATGGTGTTTCGCCCAGCCAGGTGAGCAAGTTGATCAAAAGGACCGGCGGCGACCGGATGATCCTCTCGCAGGCGGTGAAGGCATTGCGCGAGCGCAAGTGAGCTGGCGGCGAAGCCAACGGTGGAGAGGCGCTGATCGCGATCGGCCGAGATCCGGCCAGCAATCGACAACGTGCTCGGATGCCGCCGCTTCGGCCAAGCGCAATGCCCCGCTACTTCTTCGATTCCGATGAAGACGGAATCGTCTATTCCGACGATCAGGGAACGTTATATGACGATCTCCCGCTGCTCAGGAAAGAAGCCCTTCGCACATTGGCCGAGATGGCCAGGGATGGCCTTCCTCATCGCAGGATTGCAGTCAAGGTCCGGGACGACCGTGGCGGTCTGGTCCTTGAAGTGGCTTTGACCTTTGCCGTTGAAACGCGGCACTTCGACGAGCGGATTTTCCAGATCGACTTGCGCACGAACTGACGGCTCGATCATCATCGCGCCGACCATCATCAGATTTCTGGTGCAGCGGCATCTTCCCCTGGCGCGGAACATTAGAAGTCTCTAATTGTTATCTTAAGCAGCGGGAACCTCCCAGGATTCTGCTGCAGATCGGGTGCAACCCGGTCGGCCCGCGCCCTCCGCCAGAGGCGCGGGCTTCGTTTGTTTAGCCGATGCGCAACGCCATGCGGCGGCAGCATATTGGAGACCTGCGGGAGCACTAGTAACATCAGTCGCTACCGCGGCGCCCTGGCGCCCAGGCAACGGAGCCCGTCGTCCGACAGGGCGGCGGGCTTTTTTGACGCGGGTCGGTCATCACGCAATCGATGGAATTCTGGCCGGCGCTGATTCGTGTGGCATGGGGTAAGGTGCCCTGACGCAGCGCCGGCCAAGCGGAAATCAGGTCCGCCGCAGCCAGATAGTAGCCGCGTTGGCGCAGCAGGTAATTGCGTGATCGCGGAAGCCGCACCATTGCAGAGCCCTCCCCAGCAGTTCGGCCTGCCCAGCGGCTGACCCGAGGCATTCATTCATTCTGACGATGCACCGGACGCCCCGACGGCGGAAATTGGACGCCGCGCTCGCTCGCGACTATGGCGGCCGGCGGTATTCCCTGCAGATTTCGGACGAAAGGCCATTCTACCCTTGTTGCGCCTGGATTCTTATCAGATCGTGGCAAGGATTGCCTTTCCGGCCGCGTTTGCCGGCGTTCTGCTGTTCGCCCTTCTGCCGGAGCGGCTCTTGCAGGGTCTTGGCCTGGCTTTCACGTTTGATCACGACAAGCTCAATCACGCCGCCGCCTTCGTCGTCCTGGCGGCTCTCGGAAGTCTCGGCTGGCCGGAACGCAAGGCGAAGCTGATCGTACTCCTCGTTCTCACGGGTGCGGCGATCGAGGGGCTTCAGGCCGTGCAACTGATAGGGCGCGACCCGGATTTATTCGACTGGGTGGCCGACTGCGCGGGAATCGCGTGCGGACTGATGGTTGCAGGCTGGACAAAGCGGCTCGCCGGCGGATTGCCATAGCTCGAAAGCGCATAACGGAATCGGCGCGCCCATGCCCCAATAAGGGGAAAATGGCCGGCGCCACTTGGGGGGCGCGTTGGGGTAAGTTGCCTGATGGGGCGCCGGCCAGGCGGAAAAATTACGTCCGCCGCAAAGTAACATAGCAGGAACGGCAATGCGCGGCAGTAGCGTGATCGCGGAAGGTCCGCGCTCGCGCCTCCGGTGCGGTGACCCGTTTTGGGTCAACAATTCTGGCACCTGAATTGCACTGTAGGCAATGCCGGGGAATCCCGGCAATCGTCCCCGAATATGGGGCCTCGCCGCTTCGCAAATGGAGCGGCGGGCCTTTTTGCCGGATGTTGAAAAGTAGGCCGATCAGCGGCTTAGCCGATCACAGTGTGCTTAGCCCGATTTCCCCTACCAAGTGCTTATTCTCACAAGAGAAATTCCAAAGCGCCCAAGCATCGGTGCTTGACACAGGTTTCGAGAACTGGATAAGTGGATACACAGATACGCTCTGATCGGACCCAAGACATGGCAGCTGACGCAATCGAGCCGTTGGGCATCACGACCGCCGAGGAGGAAGCTTATCGCCACATTCAGCGGGCCCTGAGGATGGGGCGTTATCGGGCCGGGGACCGGCTGATCCCGGAAGAGATCGCGACGGAAATCGGCATGAGCCGCATGCCGGTTCGCGAAGCATTCCGCCAACTGGCCGCGGAAGGTCTTGTGCTCATTCGCCCGAACCGTGGCTGCATCGTCGCCGGGCTTACCCTCGATGAGATCTACGAAACATTTGAAATACGCTCGGTGCTCGAAGGGCTGGCGGTGAGGCTTGCCATGCCGCACATCGATGTCGAAGTGCTTGAAGAACTGGAACGCCAGCTCGACCGGATGGAGCGCGCCAGCCAGACCGGCAGCAGCGACTGGGTCGTGCGCCATCAGGCCTTCCATTTGCAGATTTGCCAATTGAGCAACCGGCCCAAGCTGGTCCGGCAGATCGCCAGCCTGCACGTCGTGATCGAGCCCTACCTGCGCATCTGGTTCGACTATGTCGACAAGCCCGCCAGCGCGCGTGCCGAGCACGAGATCCTGATCGACGTGCTGCGGTCAGGTGATGCCGGCAAGGCTGAGATCGTCATGCGGGATCATATCGTCGAGACGGCGCCGCTTCTGGCCAACTTCGCAAGTCCCGGCCGCCGCTAGGGAATACCATCTAACTCGTTGAAGCCGGAAGATAATCCGGCACGACGAAAGGGAACTGCCATACCGGCAAAAAGAGGAGAATGATATGAAAATTAGCCGCATCGCAGCCATTGCGTCGGTCCTGTTCGGCCTGGTCCAGGCCGCCGTTGCACAAGAAACACCAAAGGCAATTACCATTGCCACCGAAGGAGCCTACGCGCCCTGGAATTTCACAACAGCCGACGGCAAGCTGGACGGCTTCGAAGTCGATCTCGCCAATGATCTGTGCGGGCGAATGAAGATCGAGTGCAAGATCGTCGCACAGGACTGGGACGGCATGATCCCCGCGCTGACCGTCGGCAAGTTCGACGTGATCATGGCGAGCATGTTCATCACTGAAAAACGTCTGAAGATCATTGAGTTTACCCAGCCATATGCGGTGGATCCCTCAGGTTTCGCGGTCGCCAAGGATAGCGAACTGGGCAAGCTCGGCATTTCCAACGAGCGGTTCAAGCTGGAGAATGAAGCCTCTGCGCAGGCGGCAATCGACAAGCTCAAGCCATTGCTGAAGGGAAAGATCATTGGAGTTCAGGCTGCAACGGCGAACCTGGAATTTGTGAAAAAATACTTCTCGGACGTCGCCGAGATTCGCGAATATAAGACCACCGAGCAACACGATCTCGATCTCGCCGCGGGTCGCATCGACGCGCTCTTCGCGCAACAGACAGCGCTGGCCGCCACGCTGAGCAAGCCGGAGTTCAGCGACTATACGCTTGCAGGACCAGGATTTGTCGGGGGTCTCTTCGGTCTTGGCTCCGGGGCCGGTATCCGCAAAGAGGACACCAAGCTGAAAGACATGCTCAACGGCGCCATCGACGCCGCGACCGCCGACGGCACGATCAAAACCCTGTCACTTAAATGGCTCAAGAGCGACGTCACTCCAGTCAAGTAAGCGCTTGCCGGCGAACGGCCATTCCTGACCACGTTCCGGAGCTGAGCCGTTCGTCCTGCCGGGGTATCAATGCCGGGGGTATCAATGGTTGACGCATTCCGGCTGCTTGGTTTCCAGCACGGAGGTTGGGGGGCTGCTCTTCTCATGGCGGCCTCGGTCACAGTGCTCCTGTCTGTGCTGGGCTTTGCGCTTGGCGCTGTCTTTGGCGGGCTGGCAGCGGCCGGGCGTCTCCGCAACTCCAAGGTATTGAGGTTCTTGGCCCTTGGCTATTGCACGGTTTTCAGGGGCGTGCCCGACCTTCTGACCATTTATCTGCTTTACTACGGAGGAAGCGTCGCCCTGACCTCGCTTGGTCATAGCCTGGGCGGGTCCGGATTCGTCGGCGTTCCGGCCTTTGCCACTGGAACCTTGGCTATCGCGATCATCTCGGGCGCCTATCAAGCCGAGGTCTATCGAGGGGCTTACCTCGCCATCGACCAGGGACAGCACGATGCCGCTTGCGCGCTTGGTCTCAACCGGCTGCAGCGACTGCGACAGGTTATTTTTCCCCAGCTCCTGAGATACGCGCTGCCAGGTCTCGGCAATGTGTGGCAGTTGGTTCTGAAGGACTCGTCGCTGATATCGGTAATCGGCCTCGTTGAACTGATGCGCCAGGCGCAGATCGCTGCAGGTTCGACCCGTGAACCGTTCATCTTCTACATTGCTGCAGCCTTGCTCTATCTGGCTATCGCTTCCGTCACGGGCCACACCTTTTACCGTCTGGAACGGAAGGCGCCGTGGCGCGTCCGGTCGGCATGATAGATTTCAGTTTTTTCCTCGAAATCCTGCCGAAGCTACTCGCCGGCCTGCCGCTCACGATGGAACTGGCCCTGACTTCCATCGTTGCCGGCTTCGTTCTTGCCGTCACATTGGCGCTTGCCCAGCAATCGGAATCGCCCTTCGTCGTCTTGCCGATCCGCGGCTTCGTTGCCGTGTTCAGGGGCACGCCTCTGCTGGTGCAGATTTTTCTGACCTATTATGGCCTTGGTCAGTTCCGGCACCAACTGTCGGCAATTGGATTATGGGCCGTTTTCCGCGAACCCTACTGGTGCGCAATCATCGCGCTGACACTCAACACCACCGCCTATGGCAGCGAAATCCTCCGCGGCGCGATTCAATCGGTGCCACGCGGCCTTGTCGAGGCGGCCCGGTCTGTCGGCCTGTCCACCTATTTGACCTATCGGCACGTTATCCTGCCGCTGGCCTTTCGCCAGGCGCTGCCGAGTTACGGCAATGAAATCATCCTGATGATCAAGGGCACGTCTCTGGCTTCCATCGTGACCTTGATGGAGGTGACTGGAATTGCCCAGGGATTGATCTCCCAGACCTACCGCGCCTTTGAAGTCTTCATCTGCGCGGGCGCCATTTATCTCACTTTGAACTTCGCGATCATCCGTGCCTTGGCGGCACTCGAATACTGGATGTCGCGGCATCTGCGGCACCGCCCCTCGACGATGAGCGACGCCGCCTCTTGAGCACTATCAGAAGGGCATAGCATGCGAAATTTTGAGAAACCAACGCGCTCGGTCGTCGTTTCACGCGAGGCCATGGCCGCCACCTCTCATCCGTCGGCGACCCTCACGGCGGTGGAGATCATGGCGGCCGGCGGCAACGCCATGGATGCCGCCATCGCAGCCTGCGCGGTGCAATGTGTCGTCGAGCCAGCCTCGACCGGCATTGGAGGCGACTGCTTCGCTCTTCTGTCGCGAAACGGATCCGGCGAGGTCATCGCCTACAACGGATCGGGCAGGACACCCGCCGCCCTCACAATTGACTGGTTCCTCGAACGTGGCATGGCGGAGGTGGCCCGCAATTCTCCTGGCTCCGTCACCATCCCGGGAGCCATCGATTCCTGGACCAGATTGCACGCTGATCATGGACATATGCCCTTCGATCAAATCCTGGCCCCCGCTATACGTTTCGCCGAGGAAGGCTACGCCATTTCACCGCGGGTCCATCGTGACTGGGCGTTGGAAGAAGAACTTCTGGCCTCCGATGTAGCCGCGAAACGGATTTTCCTGCCAAACGGCCGCGCGCCAGGCGTTGGCGAAGTGCATCGCCAGCCTGAGTTGGCTGCAACGCTGCGGCTGATCGCCAAGAAGGGACGAGAGGCCTTCTACACTGGCCCTGTGGCCGGAGACATGGTCGCCTATCTTCGAGGGCTCGGCGGATTGCACACACTCGAAGATTTCGCCTCGGCAACAGGCGAATACGTGATCCCGATCAGCACCGCGTTTCGAGGCTGCGATGTGTTCGAATGTCCGCCCAATGGCCAGGGTGTGATCGCGCTGCTCATTCTAAATATCCTCTCGCGCTTCGAAGCGCACGGCGACCCGCAATCCGCGGACCGGCTTCACCTGGAAATCGAAGCGACACGCCTCGCTTACGCCGCGCGTGACCTGCTCGTCGCCGATCCTGATGCGTCCGAGGTCCCGGTGGCCGACATGTTGTCGAATGCCTGGGCCGATCGTCTGGCCGGCATGATTGACCTAAAGCGCGCCCGCGCGGACCTGCCGGCGTTCGATATGCCGCTGCACAGCGACACGGCCTATATTTCCGTTGTCGATAAGGATCGCAATGCGGTCAGTTTCATCAACTCGGTCTTCGACAGCTTTGGCTCGGGCCTGGTCTCGCCACGCTCCGGTGTCGTCTTGCACAATCGCGGGCAAAGCTTTTCGCTTGACCCCAAGCACCCCAATGCAGTGGCGCCGAACAAGCGACCTTTGCATACCATCATACCCGGGATGCTTGCGAGAGACGGCCGGGCAGAAATGCCTTTCGGCGTTATGGGTGGCTACTACCAGGCAATGGGCCACGCGCACCTGCTGACGAAGGTGCTCGACTTCGGGATGGATCTGCAGGAGGCGATTGATCTGCCGCGGGTCGCCCCCGTCAGCGGCACCATGAACGTCCAGGCCGAACACGGGCTCGCTGGCGAAACCGTAGCTGAACTTAGCCGACGCGGTTTCGAAATCATTCCCGCCACGGACCCGATCGGCGGTGCGCAGGCCATTCGCATCGATTGGGCAAACGGGACCCTGCTGGGCGGTTCTGAACCGCGCAAGGACGGCTGCGCCCTCGGTCTGTAGACCGGTTATGGCCAGAGTGGGATCCAAGATGCCGAAGATGCTCTTCATCGACATTTGGCCGGCGAGCAGGAGCCGCTGGCGCCATGGTCCAGATAATTCTTGCACGCCATCGACAATCCGATCGGCGCGAGGTTGTCACCCATGTCTTAGGTACAAACTGTTACCCATCTCCGGGCCGTACAGGGAAAAATGGTGCCCAGAGGCGGATTCGAACCACCGACATGCGAATTTTCAGTCCGCTGTCGGTGATTGATATTGTTCAGATTTTAGGTCGAATGTCGCGTTTGTGTCGCGTCAAGCCAAAAGCGCCCGCTCGGCCTGAACTCGTTGCCTTGTTCAGCGCCCAAACACGCGTGCCGTGGTGCCGACAGTCATTCAGATGGATGATGGTATGGTTCGGCACTCCTAGTAAGCTCCGATCACCAGGCAATTTAGAGACTTTCTGAGGTCCATGTTCCTATGGGCGCAAGCGGCGCGACGACGGAGGTGTTGGCGCAGGCGGCGGGGTCGGCGTCGTCGAGGCTCGCACGCCTGGAAGCCACAACGACCGACGTCGACCAACGGGCAACCGTGGGGCACGCGCTCGATCAGGAGATGGCACGGGCGACGAGCCAGTTCGACAGCGACAGGCGTGTCAACCAGCCGCAAGCGCAGGCGATCGAGAAGCAATTGCAAGTTCCCAAGTCAACCGGCAACGCTGTCGCGGCTCAACAGGCGGGACTGCACGCCATGGAAAGGCAGTTCCCGCCGCATCGCATCTCCTCCAAATCTTTTTGCGGCGTCAGCAGGATGCCAGCGAGCGGGGTCAACTCGGCCAGGCGGATGCCAGAGTGTTTACGCTCGCCACACCGCCGGAGCGGGCGAGCTCGCTTCATCCGATCTTTCTGTTTCCTGTTCGGGAGGTCCCTACATGATTATCGAGTTGTTCGGTCCGCCTGGTGCAGGCAAGACGACCCTTCTCCGCGCCCTTTGCCGTGAGCTGGCGAAACGCGACATCCGTGTGAAGACAGTCAATGGCTATCGCCGGATTGATTTTGTGTCTTTCGGCAGCGAAGTCGATTCGGTCGAGGATGAAGGCCCGGAGACACGCCATGGCATCCAGCGTCTGGTGCACAAGCTCGCCACCGCGAGTCCGGTCTTGTTCTCGACCCCGCCGAGCGAGGGGGCCGCTGCGCGGCTTTTGGCATCGATCCCTCCAAAAAGTCGAATATGGGCGTTGCGTCTGAAGATCGACGTCGTTTTGCTCTTCGAAGCCTGGAATACGGCGCAGGCCTCAGAAGGGTACTTCATTTTCGAAGAGGGCATCGTTCAGGCGTTGTGTGCGCTCGTCCTGTTGGCACGAAATCCAAGTATCGACATGGTTCGTAATTGCATGACGTTCCTGCCGCGACCGGATCTCCTCATTCAAGTCGACGCGCCCGGGGAAACGCTGCGCCACCGCCTCATTGAGCGGTATGCGCGGCAGCCGTACCTCGAGCGCCTTCTCGAAGTCGGAGTGGTCAGGGGCCTGAAGCAAGCGGATATCGCGAGGGAGATCGGCCAATGCCTGCAAGACAAATGGCCGCTGATGCGTGTCGACGGCCTCGACCCACGCAATTTCGAACAGGTCGTCGCGCGCATCGTGGGGCACGGATTGCCGGCGACGGCATGCGTCGGGCCAGACTAGAGGCGCGAGTTGCATGGTGCTCACGGTGAGATCGTTCGTTGGCATTCGCAGATTTCTACGGGCGCAGCGGCGACCGTTAGGCAGCGTCCATGAGAACCGTGCACCCGCTCGTCGGGATTACCGAGCAAGCCACCAGACGGATGGGTACGGTGCCCATTACTCCGACACGTTCCGGTCCGGCTACTATGCAGCTCTGTGGTCGGGTATCGAAAAGCCCTTGGTCGAACGTACTCTCCTGCCTGTCGGCGGGCCGAACCGGAAATGCCTGGACTTCGCATGCGGCACAGGCCGCATAGCAAATATCGCAGCTCAATTTTTTGGTGAAGTCGTCGGCGTTGACATCTCCCAATCTATGCTGGCTAGCGCACGGGTTCCGAAGAACGTGAAATTGGTCCGCGCTGATATTACGCTCTCTCCGCTCGCCGAAAGGTTCGACGTGGTCACGGCATTCAGATTCTTCCTCAATGCTGAAGATGAGCTCAGGAAGGATGCACTGTCGGCCATCAGCGCGCATTTGAACGAAGGTGGATTGCTAATCTCGAATATCCACATGAATGCGACCTCGCCAATAGGGCTGGTCTGCCGCATTCTGAACCGTTATGCAGGAGGGACAGTCCGCCACACTTTGAGCATTAAAGGATACGAGCAGACGCTCATTGCAAACGGCTTTATTGTCGAGCGGATAGTTGGGTACGGTTTTTTGCCGCGACCCGGGAAATTGCTGCCAAGACTCTGCGAAATATTGATCGTGCCGTTTGAAAGGATCTGCGCAAGTGCCAGGATTCCGGCGGAGCTTGCGCAGAATTTCCTGGTGGTTGCCAGAAAGCGGTAAAGCCGGCGGGCACATGAAATTTGAAACCGAGCATTTGCCATGAGGCTGGTCTTTGTTGAAGCTATTGGCAGGAAAGTATCGAGTGTCGTTTTTGGCTGCGCTTCGCTTGGCTCAATCAGACAAAGCGCTGCTCGCCTCTGCTCATCAGTGCGTTTGGCGACGGCGCTCGCCGGTGACCAACGATGCACTTGCCCTTTTGAGGCAGGACGATCGCAAGCATCCCGACGTCGCGAGGTACTTTCGTAGGTTGGGGGATTCCGGCAACGTAACGCGGGTTCGCGCCGTAATTTCCAGACGTCTTGAGGTTCAAGTATCTCCCTGCCGATTGCGGGACGCGAATTCCTCGTAATGCCTGCGTATGAACTCCGGTTTGGCCCGATGCCGCACCTGCCGGCCTGTAAGCCTCTCGCAGACAGTGCCCACGCATCTCGAACCATAAAGACGCATGAGAGAACGTCTGAAAGCGGCTACGGCGCGCTTTACGCGTGCCCATGTCGCGTTCATGTCGCGTGGAGTTGCCTACAGTCGCAGGAAACCCTTGAAAATCAACGGTAACAGTTCGCAACACGGCGCGACATGAAATGCCGTAAGTCGCCAAGTTGGCGACACCGCAAGCCATTGAGTGATTTTATATGAGGAAGTAGTGGTGCCCAGAGGCGGATTCGAACCACCGACACGCGGATTTTCAGTCCGCTGCTCTACCAACTGAGCTATCTGGGCCTGCTCCGGCGGGCGGCAATCTGCACACCGGGTTCATGAAAGCGCCGTCGGCACCCCTTGAAAGCGCGTGGGTTATAGCACGGGAATTCGGCCTGTCCAGCGCTTAGAGCATGATCCCGAAAAGTGGAATCCGGTTTTCGGAAAAGATTATGCTCAAACAAAACGCCAGAACCTGTTCCGTCCGACAGTGCCCGGATGGAACAAGTTCTGGACATTGATTTCAGGCGCGAAACGACAGGCAGTCCGCAAGGCCGATCATCGGTCACGATCGCGGCTGCGAAACCGTCCCAAGCCTGTGGAAAACCGCAGGTGGACGGCGCTATTTCTGGTCGTCGTTCTCGTCCTCGTCGTCGCGTCCCGGGATGACGTAGACCCCCTTCAGCCAGCGGTTGAGGTCGATGTCCTTGCAGCGCGTCGAGCAGAACGGGTAGGTTTCGCGCGCCGATGGCTTGCCGCATTCGGGGCAGGGCCGCTTGGGCCGCAATGGCGTGACCTTGTCGTCCGGGCTCATATCCGCGCACCCGACAGCCAGTTGGCGTGCACCTTAAACCCTTCGCCGCTCAAAAGCGCTACCGTCTCGTAGAGCGGCAGGCCGACGACGTTGGTGTAGGAGCCGACAAGCTTGACGACGAAGGCGCCGGCGAGCCCCTGGACGCCATAGCCGCCGGCCTTGCCGCGCCATTCTCCCGATGCGATGTAGGCCTCGATCTCCTCGCGCGGCAGCCGCTTGAAACGCACCCTGGTCTCGACCAGCCGCAAGCGCTGCTTGCCGCCCGGCGTGATCAGGCAGATGCCGGAATAGACCCGGTGCGAACGGCCGGACAAAAGCCCGAGGCAGTTGGCGGCGTCGTCGAGCGTCTCGGCCTTGGGCAGGATGCGCCGCCCGACGGCAACCACCGTGTCGGCGGCCAGCACGAAGCTCGGCAGGTAGTCGGCTTCGGTCTTCAGCGAAGCCAGCGCCTTCTCGGCCTTTTGTGTTGCCAGGCGCTTGGCCAGCGAGCGCGGGTGTTCGGCGCGCAGCGGCGTCTCGTCGACATCGGCCGGCAGCACACGGTCCGGCTCGATGCCGGCCTGCTGCAGCAGCTCGATCCGGCGCGGCGAACCCGAGGCAAGCACGAGCTTCTGCAAAATGCCCATCGCGATCCCGGCCGGGTTCTTGAACTTACTTGAAGCGGTAGGTGATGCGGCCCTTGGTCAGGTCGTAGGGCGTCATCTCGACCAGGACCTTGTCGCCGGTCAAAACGCGGATGCGGTTCTTGCGCATGCGGCCGGCCGTATGGGCGATGATTTCATGTTCGTTTTCGAGCTTGACCCTGAACATCGCGTTGGGCAGCAGTTCCGTCACGACACCCGGAAACTCGAGGACTTCTTCCTTCGGCATTCGATACCTTTGCTTGGATGGGTACTTCCAGCGCCCCGGCCGGAAAGTTGCGCGGAACCTATATGATAAACGTCCGCTTGTGAACATGCTTAATCCGCGGCGTTTTCAGCCCCGGTGCCGAGAAAACGGCGGCCGATCCGCGCCTTCAGCCGCTCGCGCACGTCGCGGTAGGCGGCCATGATCTGCTCGCGCGTGCCGCTGACGCCGGTCGGGTCGGGCATAGGCCAATACTCGACCTCGACGGCCAGCGAGCGGGTGAGCTCGAGCGCGGTGTGGTGGGCTTCCGGCGCCAGCGTCACGATCAGGTCGAAATAATCATCCTCGAGGTCGTCCATCGTTCTCGGGTGCCGTTCGCCGAGCGACAGCCCTTCTTCGGCCAGCACGGCATCGACGAACGGATCGCGTTCGCCGCCGCGCACCCCGGCCGAGGCGACGAAGGTGGTGGGCGGAAGCACCTTGCGCGCCAGCAATTCGGCCATCGGCGAGCGCACGGCGTTCATGCCGCAGACAAACAGGATCGAGCGGGGCAGGATCGGGCGGGGCAGCGGGGCGGCCAGTTCAGCCTCGCCAGTGCAGCACGCAAACCAGCGTGAACAGCCGGCGCGCCGTGTCGAAGTCAATCTCGATCTTGCCGGCAAGCCGGTCCATCAGCGTCTGCGAGCCTTCATTGTGCAGGCCGCGCCGGCCCATGTCGATCGCCTCGATGTGGCTGGGTGTCGCGGTGCGGATGGCATCGTAATAGCTTTCGCAGATCATGTAGTAATCCTTGACGATGCGCCGAAGCGGCGTCAGCGACAGGATGTGGGTGACCACGGCTGCGCCGTCCTCGCGCGCCACCGCAAACACCAGCCGGGATTCGGCCAGCGACAGTTTCAGCCGGTACGGGCCGGCGCCGTCGTCATTGACCGGCTGGAAGCGGTTCTCCTCGATCAGGTCGAAGATCGCCACCGCCCGCTCATGCTCGACATCGGGCGTCGAGCGGCCGATCGTCTCGTCGAGCTCGACATCGATCAGCCTGGCGCGGGTTTGGTCGTAGTCGGACATTTCTACATGTTCAGCCGAATGCCGACGGAGCGTCCATGTGCATCGAGCCCTTCCGCCTTGGCGAGCGTGATCGCCGCCGGCGCCAGCGCCCGCAACTGCTCCGGCCCGAGCTTCAGGACCGAGGTGCGCTTGACGAAATCGAGCACCGAAAGCCCGGACGAAAAGCGCGCCGAGCGCGCCGTCGGCAGCACGTGGTTGGAGCCGGCGACATAGTCGCCGATGGCTTCCGGCGTGTGGCGGCCGAGAAACACCGCACCGGCATTGCGCATTCGCGCCAGGAAGGCCTCTGGGTCGTCGATGGCAAGCTCGACATGTTCGGCCGCGATGCGGTCGACCAGCGGCAGTGCTGCCTCGATCGTCGGCACCAGGACTATGGCGCCAAAATCGCGCCAGCTCGCCGCCGCCGTTTCTCCGCGCGGCAGGTTCTGCAACTGCCGCTCCACCGCCTGTTCGACCGCCGCGCCAAAGGCAGTGTCGTCGGTGATCAGGATCGACTGCGCCGACACATCGTGTTCGGCCTGGGCGAGCAGGTCGGCGGCGATCCAGTCCGGATCGTTGCTGCCGTCGGCGACGACCAGCACTTCCGACGGCCCGGCGATCATGTCGATGCCCACCGTGCCGAACACCTGGCGCTTGGCCGCAGCGACATAGGCATTGCCGGGGCCGACGATCTTGGCGACGGGCTTTATCGTCTCGGTGCCATAGGCAAGGGCCGCGATCGCCTGGGCGCCACCAACGCGGTAGATTTCGGAGACACCGGCAAGGTCGGCTGCCACCAGCACCAGCGGCGGCACCTCGCCGCCGGAGGCCGGCACCACTATGGCGATGCGCTCGACGCCGGCGACCTTGGCCGGTACCGCGTTCATCAGCACCGAGCTCGGATAGCTCGCCGTGCCGCCCGGCACGTAGAGCCCGACGGCCTCGATTGCCGTCCAGCGCGAGCCGAGCTCGACGCCGGCGGCATCGGTGTAGCGGTCGTCCTGCGGCAGCTGCCGCTGGTGGTGGGAGCGGATGCGCTCGCGCGCGAATTTCAGCGCCTCGACCGTCTGCGGATCGGCGGCCTCATAAGCCTTGGCAATGTCGTCCCTGGAGACGGCGATGCCGAGCCTGGCCAGGTCACCGCCGCCGAATTTCTGCGTGTACCCGACCAGCGCCGCGTCGCCCTCGGCACGCACCTTGGCGATGATCTCGCGCACCACGGCGTCGACATCGGCCGAGACTTCCCGCTTGGTCAGCAGGAACGCGGCAAAGCGCTGCTCGAAATCGGCGTCGGACTGGCGAAGCGTGATGGCCATCGGCTCAAACCCTGTGGACCGGGCGCGACGTCGCTTCCCAGGCGCCGCCGACATCGGCAAGCCGTGCCTCGATGCATTCGACATCGAGCATGATCGCGCCGCCGCCCGAAAAGATCAGCTCGACGATGCCGGCCGGCTTGTCGAGCGCGAGAAAGCTGATCGCCAGCAGCGACAGCACTTCGTCCGGCTTGTCGCGGGCAATGCCGCTGGTCTTGGCGCCGAGCACCCGGTCGAAATGCAGCACGGCCTGCCGCCGCTCATTGTGCTGGCGCAAGAAGCCGGATTTCGCCTCCCACACGAAGCGGTTCATGGTCAGCACGAAGCGCTTTACAGAAGGCAGGTATTCGAGATCGCTGACCTTCATGACGGCATCCTGGACATGCGCCGAGATGATGCTCAGATCCTGATCGTCGAGCGCGACAAGCTTGAGGCCATTCATGCGGAATTCGCACCTGCGAGTTGATTATTCGACCTTCTGTTAGGCGGTCTTTCCGGCTCGTGCAACCGCGCCGGAGGTCTTGGCCAGGCAATCGCTCCGGTCGGCGCCGCCCCTCATCCTCCTGCCGGGACCTTCTCCCGTATAGGGACGGGTGTAGGGGCTGGCCGCAACCTCGGCACCCTCTCCGCAACGCCGGAGATTGGCGAAATCCTTCGCGAGGCGGTCCTACTCCCCGTCCCTATACGGCGAGAAGATGCCGGCAGGCAGGTGAGGGGCAGCGCCGACCTGAGCCTGCTATCATTACCCCGAAATGCGCTCGATTTCCGCGCCGCAGCCGGACAGCTTTTCCTCCAGCCGCTCGAAGCCGCGGTCGAGATGATAGACGCGGTTGACCGTGGTTTCGCCTTCGGCAGCAAGGCCGGCAATGACCAGCGACACCGAGGCCCGAAGATCGGTCGCCATGACTGGCGCGCCCTTCAGCTTCGCTACGCCGTCGACAATCGCCGTCTGGCCGGACAGCGTGATGTGGGCGCCGAGCCGGGCGAGTTCCTGGACGTGCATGAAGCGGTTTTCGAAGATCGTCTCGGTGATGCGCGACTTGCCCTTGGCCATCGTCATCAGGCCCATGAACTGCGCCTGCAGATCGGTCGGGAAAGCCGGGAAGGGCGCCGTCGTCACGTCGACCGGCGAAATGCCGGCGCCGTTGCGCCTGACGCGGATGCCGGAATTGGTCTGCGTGATCTCGGCGCCGGTCTGTGAAATGATGTCGAGCGCCGTCTGCAACAGGTCGGGCCGCGCGCCTTCCAGCACGACGTCGCCGCCGGTCATCGCCACCGCCATCGCATAGGTGCCGGTCTCGATGCGGTCGGGGATCACCCTGACGCGGGCACCCGACAGCGCCTCGACGCCGTCGATGGTGATGGTCGCCGTGCCGGCGCCCGAGATCTTCGCGCCCATGGCGTTGAGGCATTCGGCGAGGTTGACGATCTCCGGCTCGCGGGCGGCGTTTTCGAGCACCGTCTCGCCCTTGGCCAGCGAGGCCGCCATCATCAGCACATGGGTGGCGCCGACCGAAACTTTCGGGAACACATAACGGTTGCCGACAAGCCGGCCGTTCCTGGTCTTGGCGATGACGTAGCCGGTGTCGACATCGATATCGGCGCCCAGCGCCTGCAGGCCTTCGAGGAACAGGTCGACAGGCCGTGTGCCGATGGCGCAGCCGCCGGGCAGCGACACCTTGGCTTCGCCCATGCGGGCCAGCAGCGGGCCGATCACCCAGAACGAGGCCCGCATCTTCGACACCAGCTCGTAAGGCGCCGTCGTGTCGACGATGTTGCGGGCGGAGAAAGTGATGGTGCGCGAATAGCCTTCCTGCTGCTTTTCGCGGCGGCCATTGACCGAATAGTCGACGCCGTGATTGCCGAGGATGCGGATCAGCTGCTCGACATCGGCCAGATGCGGCACGTTTTCCAGCGTCAGCGTGTCATCGGTCAAAAGCGCGGCGATCATCAGCGGCAGCGCAGCGTTTTTCGCGCCCGAGATCGGAATGCTTCCGGCAAGCTTGTTGCCGCCGACAATTCTGATGCGATCCATGAAGAGCGTCCCCTCGGCGCCAAGGCCGGTTTAAATCGGTTGAGTCTGTTGCGGCCATCTAGACCATTGGCCGGCTTGGTTCAAGAAACAGGCTACTCCCCACTTTGGCCCACGCCGACTTGGCCAAAGTACCGGCGACCAACATAGCCGATTCGCGTTAATCTTTTTTCATCGCCGCCTGCAGCCCCTCCGGCCGC
This sequence comes from Mesorhizobium sp. M0698, assembly GCF_040320455.1. Taxonomy (NCBI): domain Bacteria; kingdom Pseudomonadati; phylum Pseudomonadota; class Alphaproteobacteria; order Hyphomicrobiales; family Phyllobacteriaceae; genus Mesorhizobium; species Mesorhizobium sp. M0698. Next base: position 16,823 of record NZ_JAMYPQ010000014.1, read on the forward strand.
TCGTCGGCCTCGCCAGCGCGCCGCTTGTCGGCGTCGCCGGTCCTTCGTGAGCGCGATTGCGCCTTGCGCTTCTGCAGGTTGGCGCGCAACTGCTCGGCCAGCCGGTCCTTGCGGCCCGTTCCGGCCTTTTTCGGTGGGTCATCCTTTTTTGGTGAAAGCGTCTTGTCGTTCATCGTCCCGTCTCCGGCCGGCGACCCGCCAGCGTGCTATCAAGGGATAGCCAACATTGTGGCACGGCCATGTCCGGAACAATCGCCGGTGCGGCCTTTCAACCCGTCTTTGTCTTGGCCTTGCGCTTGCCGGTTCGATATGGCAGAAGCCCCGCCATCGGCGGCTGCGGTAGCTCAGTGGTAGAGCACTCCCTTGGTAAGGGAGAGGTCGAGAGTTCAATCCTCTCTCGCAGCACCAGATTGTTTTCGCTGGCGCATCTTCCAAGGCCTCTTTGACCTGCTCGATGATGATTGTGCGCGGTTGGCGAGGTTGCCGAAAAATATGGCGCCCCGCGATCTGCCGAGTGCCACGCGCACAAGCTCGTCGAAACAGTGGTCTTGCACGCGCACCTCCCGGCGCTCGCACGCGCCATGATGCGCGCGGGGAAAGCGTTCTAGTCTGCCCTGCTGCAGGCTGCTTAACAAAGCTTGCAGCCGGGAACAATCGCTCAATGACTCGCGTTTCTTGCGAAGACCCGCTTCTTTTGCACGGGCAGCGGGCCTCGAAGGCTCGCAAATGTCGCGCCGGCGTTTCAATCGCACTCGCCTCAGCCCTCACGATTTGGCTATTTGTGAACGCGTGTTTGATCAGGTTTGCGCAGATGAGCACATTGACCCTCTAAGCCTGGATGCCGAAGCCTTAGCGGTGATGATTGTCGCAATCTTCCGAAACGTGACTACCAATGAGCGCGAACTGCTGGAGGAAGTTAGGTCTCTTCGTCGCTCAAAAGGCGCAGAGAAGGCGCACTAGCTAGGCGGCGTTCCGAGGCGAATTGTTCTAGTCCCGCATTGGCACAATCGGATTGGCATCTGAATTGCCCATTGATGATCGCCAGAGTGTAGCCACCGAGCTTGCGAAGGGGATAGAAATGGGTTTGGCCGAAGACTTATCTGATGTCGCGCTCACATTCGAATGTCCGGATTGCTCACACCCGGCGGTAAGAAAGGGCTCCGCACTAAGAACAATCGCGCACTTCAGATGCGACGGGTGCAACCGCAAGGTGCGGATGACCTATCCGCAGAAGCTCGCGATCTTCGAAAAGCACAAGCTATTGGCCGCAAGCAGCCGGCAAAGCCGCGGGAAGCGATTGTACGCCCCCTACCGGGGCTGATTGCCGCCGACAACACGACACAGAAGGAAAATGCCCAAGGTCAGGGGCACAGATGCGGCCGAAGTGGCTTCGCGACCTCTGCCGCGTGCAGCGACGCCTGCTAAGCCTTCCTCATCCGCGCGGCCTTCGCCCCTTTTGACGCATGTTGACCATGACAATGCGCCCAATCGGACTAATTCGGGCGAACGGCTCGTTAGTTCGTTAGACAGTGCTAAAATACGGCAAAGTGTCCGAATGTCATCTCATGAAGCCCGCCAGACAGGCTGCGGCTCGCTCTGGCCTAACCGCGAAGGGAACCAGGAATGAAAACGGCTGTTTCGACCTCTTTGACAAGACGAAGTGTTGTCGCCGCGCTGGCGCTGACCGCGGCATCGACGGCGGTATTGCCTGCCGACAACGCGCTCGCCCAGGCCAAGAAAACCACAGCTGAGAAAAGTCTGTATGAGCGGCTGGGCGGCGTGTTTGCCATCGCAGCGGTGATCGATCACTTCAGCGACGCCGTCGTGAAGAACCCGATCGTCGGCAAGAAATCCAAGAATCCGCAGCTGCGCAAATGGCACACCAAGAACCTGGAAAGGTTGCCCGGCCTCAAGTTCATGCGCACGCTGTGGGTCTGCGACGTTTCTGGCGGGCCCTTCAAGTTCGTCGCCACCAAGCCCGGCACGACGCCGCTCGGCCTCGAGGAGGCGCATCGCGACCTGCGGATTGCCCCCGCGGAATTCGATGAGGTCGCAGCCGAACTCGGGCGGACCTTGGATCATTTCAAGATTCCGAAGCCTGAGAAAACCGAAGTCCTGGAAGCTTTCGCCGCCCACAAGAACGAGGTCACCGCTGGCTACGTCAAGCCGGGCTGAAGCGTCTATATCGTATGGGCATTCGTTCTGAACATGGCGCGCGTCGCCGTGACTATGCGGCGCGGCCGCAGCTCAGCGCGCAATTATCCGATGGTTCCTACTCCAAACCTGCCCGAGCTGTTTCCACACTGAGCGACCCCTCCGGCAGCGGCCGCAGGAGTTCAGCCTCGGACCTCGTGAGATGGATCCAGGCCGCCCAGTCCGATGGCCGCAGCACAACCACTTGCCGATTGTGATATGGCGCGACGTCCGGCCCCGGATCGGTCGTCAGCATCGTGAACGTCGGCGGCTTGTTGCCGACACCCTCGCGCCACAGCCCGGCAATCGCCATGAACGAATGGCCATTCAGCGAGAACCTGTGCTTGGTCTTTGGATATTTCGTTCCCGTGAATTCGAAGAATGCCGACGCCGGAACGAGACAGCGCTTGCTGTTGCCGAACTGCCGGCCCTCCGAGCGAAAGTTGAATACAGGTCCGCCTTTTGGCCCGGCCGGGGGAAAGCCGAATGTCATCGACGCCAGTTCGATTGCGTCGCCGGCGGCGCGCATTACAGGCGCGGGGTCGTTGATGTGGATGTCATCCGCCTGCGGCAGATCCAGTTCGGTTTGATGGCTGGGGATTTTGAGCGCCAGCGATTCCATCATCCGGCAGTATTCGGCCCAGGCGATGTGCTGCTCGTAGTCATTGCACATGGAAAGGCTCCGTACGCTCGACCGAGATCAGTTCAACATAGCGTTTATCGGTGGGCGCCGATTGCTGGCGGGTTTGATATAAGCCTATTTGGGCCGGCGTGCGGCAGCGATGGCCTGCAACAGATTGATGCTGTTCACGTCGGGTTCGCTGGATGCGGCAACGGCAAGTGCGGCGGCTTCGGCTATTTTCGCGACGTCGTCGCTGCTGATCGTTCCACGCTTTTCCAGCAGATTTACGAGTTCGACAACGAGAAGAAAGGCGTTCACACCATATCGTTCGGCTTTGAGCTCGAACTCGCCTCGAGCCAATCTCTCCGCGTCTCCTTCAGCCCGTTTGTCCACGTTGGCGTCCTCTCCTATGGCTACAAGCTATTAACGCTTAGCACGAATGGTTTAATCCTTCGAACTGGCCACAACCTTCGCCAATTGCCGGGCATAGTGTCGCCGGTGGCAAGGGCATGGGTTCAGCCAAGGATGAGACCAACCAACAGAACGGTAAGAATAAAGGACAACACGACGGCAAGTAGCCCGCATGCTTCCAAAGTGTTGGTTTGCCAAGCTTTCGTCGGGCGCCTCCGGTTTGAATTCCTGTTTCGCGAAACAAACTTCATCGGGCACCAGATCGGACGCGGAGCCGGCTTGAATTTGGCAAAGCGCTCCTCTTCATCGGCCCGGAAGGCATCTCCGCGAAACTCCGGAGCACCGTATGCGCGGCGCCGGCCTGCCTTTCATCGACGCGGGCCATCACCAGTACGACACCTTCTGCGATCTTCGGCTTGCGCGGCTTCTGGGCGAAATTGGCGAAAGTTCCGAGAAGCACGCCGGCAAAGCCGCCCCAAGCCGCACCGACCAGGGCCATGCCGGTCATCCCCGCAGGATCAACGTCTTGAGCTCCAAAAGCGCTGAAGCCGGCCAACAGACCAGCCGTGGCGCCAAGTGCGGCACCAGCAACCGCACCCCGCCAGAGAGCGCTCATCTCATCGTCGTAATATCCAGCAACGCTGATCGGTTCATCATTGTCGTTGTAAGATCCGACCACGCTGATTTGCCGGCGACGAATCCCGGCAGCCTGAAGCCTCGCAACGGCACGTGCTGCCTGGGCATGGGAATTGAACAGCCTGCTGATCGTTTGCATTTACGCCCAGGCCCGCCGCCCGTTCGGAGCGTCGGGCCTCTCCTCCCTGGCTTGAACTCTTCCGCCCGGACGCATCTTCGTCGCGCCAAAGCTCACCACAACGTGAGCCAGCCGGCTACGTTCCCAGCCGGGGCTTCGGTCCAATCCTGGAGTATCTTGCTTGGGACCTAAGTCTGACCTGCTTGAATGCAACGGGCAGTGAGGCCACGCCGAGAGGGAGCCGTTGCTGAATCGAAGAGGTCGAGGAGAGGGCTAAGGCCTATCGCAGACCCAAAAAGCTCAAAATGGCTATTACGATCACGATCGCGCCGACCAGCCAGATAATGTTGTTCATGATTGCACTCCTTCGCCTCCGGGTGGGGTGCACGCCGAGGCGAAGCCCGCCACGCAAGTAGAACATCAGATATGGCTAAAGGTTCCTCGCTCGCCTCGCTGTCGAAAGAGCCCACCGCACCAGTCGGCACGGCGGGCGACGCAGAGTTTCACCCTGGTGGTGGGCAGCAAACGGCATTGCATCCAAAGGCTCAGCTGATGCTTCTGGACCAGTTATCAACCTGGCGCTCCGCCTCTTCCTTGGCGATGCCATATCGCTCCTGGATGCGTCCCAAAAGCTGGTCTCGGTTGCCCTCGATGCGATCAAGATCATCGTCGGTGAGGTCACCCCACTGCTCTTTCGCCTTGCCTTTGAACTGCGTCCATTTTCCCTTGATTTGATCCCAGTTCATATGTTCCTCCTTGCTTCCTAGGCCCGCACTAAAGCGGAGCGCGGACCGATCAGCATTGCATGTCGGTGACGAATGAAGATTAGCGGCCGCTAAAAGTTCCGGTGCCGGCGCAAAAAGCCCGCCGTGCCCGTGCCTGACTGTGAGCTGATGTTGATGATGTCCGGAGCTTGATGCTCTTTCGCGGCACTATCTTATGCCGTTGAAGTCGCCGAGCTTCTTGCTGGTTGGCCTTGGCTGGCAAGCCTCGAAAGGCTACCCGGCAGCATTGTTCTGTCCTTGCCGATCATCAGCACGCCGCTGTCGGGCGCCAACAGTGCCGAGAACGGCAGCATCGCCGCGCCGATCGGCGAAGCCTCGGGGCCGAATTGTCCCGACACGATTTCCGGCGCCACGATGCCGATGGCGCTGATCCTGTTGAACTGGGTCTGCACCTTTGCCAACAGCTCGAGATGAATCGGCCGCGGCAGGATGCTGTCGAGAACGATCGCCTCGATGTCGATGACGGAGGTGATGGCGATGATCGCCTCGACCAGCGCATTGGCGCAATCGTCGATCCATTCGGACAGCGGCTCGCGCGCCCCCGGCGGCAAGGGATCGAGTTCGCGCACACGGTTGATCTCGATGCCGCGCGATTTGAGATGATTGACCAGCACATAGATCGAAGCGCGATGCAGCAGGCTCTGGTAGCGCGCCGGCTTGGCCGCCACCGAATCGAGGCTTGAAGGCGAGACCGGCAAAGGACCGAGCGCGGCGCTGTTGCCGTGCGGCCCGGTATGGACCTTGCCGCCTTGCACCAGTCCGCCGCCGACAAAGGTGTCGATCGAGATATGCATGAAGTCGCGGAACCGCGCGCCGGTCCCCTGGATGAGTTCGGCGAGTGCGGCCGATGATGCGTCGTTTTCCACGAAGACCGGGGTCTTCGGCTTTGTGGCGAAGAACGTCGTCAGATCGATTGCTTCCCAGCGGCTGCCGAGATCGTCGGGAAAGCCGAGCTCTTCGCTCCAGCCGCCGAGGAAATATGGCGAGGCGATGCCGACGCCGACGATGCTGGCATCGCCAAGCCCCTCGACCAGCTTGTCGAAATTGGCCAGCGACATGTTGCCGGCCTTGAGCACCATGTCGGGATCCGGAAAGCGATATTCGTGCGACTCGCGCGAGCGGACCTCGCCGGCAAAGTCGACGAGCACGGCTTCCAGCGCGCGCCGGCCGATCTTGATGCCGACGCTGTAGATACGCTCAGGTGCAAGTCGGTAGAGAGTGGATGGCGATCCGCGTTGCCCGAACCTTTTCCCCACTTGCTTTACGAATCCGGACGATTCCAGCCCGTCGACAATGGTGGCGACCGCGGCCGGCGTCAGATTTGCGGCGCGCGCCAGATCGGACTTGGATGCCTCCTTCAGGCGGCGAATGGCATCAAGCACGAAGCGCTCGTTATAATGCCGAACCTTGACCGAATTGCTGCCTTTTCCGGACAAAACCGGCGCCTCCCCATTCATTCCCGCAGAGCCACTCCAGCCGCTTGCAGCTTTGAGGCTGCCGCGGGGTCGAGCACTCCAATCGCACCCGTGCGCGACGCGACAGTGCCCTTCGCGGCCATGGAAGTCAATTTTCCAGTTGCGGCATTCGGCCATTTAATATAGCAAATTGAAAAAACAGGACCAGGGAGGAAAGGTGCTGCACTTGGGCGCATTAGGCGAAGCCGACGCCATGGTGAAGAGCGACGCGGCTGTCCCCGTTGCCCTGGTTCAGGCGACAAAAGCCTTCGGCGGCACGATTGCCCTCAAGGACGCGTCCTTCGAATTGCGCTCAGGCGAGGTGCTGGCTCTGCTTGGCGAAAACGGCGCCGGCAAGAGCACCTGCGTAAAGCTGCTGGCCGGCGTGTATCTCCCGACCGGCGGCCATGTCGAAGTCGATGGCAAGCCTGTGGTCTTCCATTCGCCGCACGACGCCCAGGCTGCCGGCATCTCGGTCATGCACCAGCACCCCGGTCTTTTCCCTGATCTTTCGGTGGCGGAGAACATCTATCTCGGCCATATGCCGCGCGACCGCTTCGGCGGCATCGACAACGCCGCCATGCTTGCCGGCGCGCGCAGGGTGCTGGCGACAGCCGGCCTCGACGTGCCGGCCGAAACCCGGCTCGGAACGTTGCGCACCTCCGAACAGCAACTGGTCGAGATCGCCCGCGCCCTGTCGCTCGACGCGCGGGTGCTGATCATGGACGAGCCGACGGCCGCCCTGTCGCAGCGCGAGGTCGAGCGGCTGTTCACCGTCGTCGCCGACCTGCGGCTGCACGGCGTGGCGATGATGTTCGTCGGCCACCGCATGGACGAGATCTTCCGCATCGCCGACCGCATCGCCGTGCTGCGCGACGGGCGTCTCATTGGCGTCAAGCCGAGGGCCGAGCTTGGCCGCGCCGCCGCCATCGGCATGATGGTCGGCCGCGAGGTCACCGACCTCTATCCGCAACGAAGCCACGCGACCGGTGCACTGGTGCTGGAGGCGAGGGGGCTTTCGCACGCCGGTGGCTTTTCCAATATCGACCTCAAGCTCCATGCCGGCGAGGTGCTCGGGCTCGGCGGCCTGGTCGGCAGCGGGCGGACCGAGATCGCGCGCGTGCTGTTCGGAATCGACCAGCCCGATGCCGGCGAAATCCTGATCGACGGCGAAGCTGTGCGCTTCGCGTCGGCACGCGACGCCATGGGTGCGCGTATCGCCTATGTCTCTGAAGACCGCATGGGCCAGAGCCTGGTGATGGATTTTTCCATCCTCGACAACGCGGTGCTGCCAGTCCTCGACAAGGCAGCCCGCTCCGGCTTCTACGGCACGAACCGCGCGATCAATCTGGTTTCGGACTGGCTGAAGCGCATGAAGCTTCGCTTTTCCGGCTACGCGCAGCCGGTAAAGGAACTGTCCGGCGGCAACCAGCAGAAGGTGGTGTTGGCCAAATGGCTGCGCACCGAACCGCGCGTCCTCATCCTCGACGAGCCGACGCAAGGCATCGATGTCGGCACCAAGGCGGAAGTGCATGCGATGATCGCCGACCTTGCCGCGCAAGGCATGGCCATTATCTTGATCTCCTCCGAAATGCCCGAGCTCATCGGCATGTGCGACCGCGTCATCGTCCTGCGCGAAGGCCATCGGACGGCCGAATTCAGCAGGGGCGAAGCCACTCAGGAAAAGGTGCTGGAAGCAGCGACCAAGGCCGGCGAAAGCGCCGATGCGGCGGCACAGGCCGCCGGCGAGGAGAAGAGAAAAGGACCGCTCGACATACTGAAGCGGCGGGAGTTCGGTCTGCTCGCCGCGATGCTGGCGGTCGCCATCCCGGTCACCATCATCAACCCGCGCATGGTGAGCGCTGCAAACCTGACCGCCGTGTCGATGGATGCCGCCTTGCTCGTCGTTGCAGCACTCGCGCAGATGCTGGTGCTGATCACCCGCAACATCGACCTTTCGATCGCTGCGGTGATCGGCCTGTCGGCTTACATGGCGGCCAGCATGGTCCAGGCCTATCCAGGGCTCGACATCGGCATTGGCCTGATAACCGCATGCGCCGTCGGTGGCGTCGCCGGCCTGATCAACGGCCTCGTCGTCACCAGGGGAAAGATCCCGGCGATCGTCGTCACGCTGGCCTCGATGTCGATCTTCCGCGGCTTCAACTCGATCTGGGCAGCCGGTGACCAGATCAGCGCCGACGAAGTCACGCAAGCCTGGCTCGACATGACCGGCCTGAAGATCGCCGGCGTGCCGCTGATCGTCGTCATCGCGATCGTCATCCTGTGCCTGGGTTATGTGCTGCTCTATCGCACGGCCATCGGGCGCGAACTGTTCGCCGCCGGCTCCAATCCCGACGGCGCGCGTCTGATCGGCATCCCCGTCGACCGGCGCATTCTGCTGGCCTTTGGCATGGCCGGCCTGCTCGGCGGCCTGTGCGGTGCGCTGTGGGCATCGCGCTATGCGACCATCGATGCCCGCGTCGCGCTCGGCTTCGAACTCACCGTGATCGCGTCGGCGGTGGTCGGCGGCGTCGCCATCCGCGGTGGTTCGGGCACGCTGCTCGGTATCATCCTCGGCGCGCTCACGCTGCTCGTCATCAAGAACGGGCTGACGCTGGTGCGCGTCGACCCGCTGTGGCTGCAGGGCGTCTACGGCCTGGTTATCCTGGTGGCCATCGGCATCGACACCTTCATCGTGCGGCGTGCCGAGCAGGCAAGACAGGCGAGGGCGCGGTGAAAAAGTTCCTCCGTTCGATCGACTTCTGGGATCTGCTGCTGGCGACCTCTTGCGTGGCCATCTTCCTCTATGCCGCGATCTTCGTGCCGAATTTCGTTTCCGGCTTCAATCTCTCGCAACTGGCCGCCAGCGCCTCGGAAAAGGCATTGCTGATCCTGCCGATGACGCTGCTCATCATCACCCGCGAGATCGACCTGTCGATCGCCTCGGTGCTGGCGCTGACCTCCGTCGTCTTTGGCTTGCTGGTCCAGGCCGGTGTGCCGACGCTTGCCGCAATCCCGCTGACGCTCGTCATCGGCGGCCTGCTCGGCGCCTTCAACGGCTATCTGGTCTCGGGCCTTGGACTGCAGTCGTTGGTTGTGACGCTCGGCACCATGGCGCTCTACCGAGGCATTGGCTACATCCTGCTCGGCACCGGCTCGGTCAACATCCTGCCGCCCGCGCTCGTCGATTTCGGCATCAACAACCTGCCTGGCACCGAGATACCGTGGACCATCGTGCCCTTCCTGGTGCTGGCGCCGGTGTTTGCGGTCGTGCTGCAGAAGACGCCGACCGGCAAGCGCATCTACGCGCTCGGCGGCAGCCCCGAAGTGGCGCGCTATTCCGGCATAAACACGCGCCGGATGGTGCTGAACCTGTTCGTCGTCTCGGGCGTCGTCGCGGCGATAGCCGGCATCGTTTATACCGCGCGCCTTTCCAACGCCCGCGCCAACAATGCGCTCGGCATGGAGCTCGACGTCATCACCATCGTGCTGCTCGGCGGCGTCAGCGTCTTTGGCGGCAAGGGCCGCCTGACCGGCGTCATGCTGGCACTGGTCCTGATCGCCATCATCCGCAACGTGCTGGCGCTGAACCAGATCGGTGGCGACGCGCAGGGCATGATCATCGGCCTGCTTCTGATCGGCTCGCTGCTGGTCGGCAATTACTGGCGCTCCACACAGGAGATGCTCAGCAGATCCCGCGCAATGCGCGAGACAAAGGGGTGATCTCGGGCCCCTTCCTTCAAGCCCGAATTTTGACGGAGGAGTCACAATGAAAGCGTTTAGATTAGCCCTGCTCGCATCCGCGGTTCTGCTTGCGCCAAGCTCGCTGGCCTTCAGCCAGGAGTGCGCCAAGGAACCCGTAACGGTCGGTTTCCTGCCCAAGCTCGACACGGATCCCTACTTCAAAGTGGCCTTCGGAGGCGCACAAGAGGCAGCCAAGGAAATTGGCGGCACCGCTACGCAGGTCGCCCCATCGCAGGCGACCGCCGAGGCGCAGATCGAATTCATCAACAGCCTCGTGTCGCAGAAGGTCGGAGTCATCGCAATTGCCGGCAACGACGCCAATGCCGTCGCGCCTGCGCTGAAGCGCGCCGTTCAGCAGGGGGTCAGGGTGATTTCGTATGACTCCGATGTGGCCGCCGATGCGCGTGCGGTGTTCGTCAATCAGGTGAAGGGCGACAGCCTCGCCGAGATGATGCTCGAAAGTGCATTCGCCCTCAGCGGCGGTGAAGGCGAATTCGCGATCCTGTCGTCGACGCCGACGGCGACCAACCAGAATGCCTGGATCGACTTCATGAAGGCGAAGATGGCGGCCGAGCCGAAGTTCTCCAAAATGAAGCTGGTGCAGGTGGCCTATGGCGAAGAAAGCGAACAGATCAACCAGCAGCAGGCATTGGCGCTGGTGCAGGCGTTTCCCGATCTCAAGGTGATCATCGTCCCGGCAGGCATCGGCCTTCCGGCGGCCGCGCGTGCACTCGAGGAAGCGGGCATGATCGGCAAGGTCAAGCTGACCGGGCTCGCGCCGGCCACTCTGATCTCGAAATACATCAAGGACGAAGCGGCTCAGGATATCTGGTGGAACGTCACCGATCTTGGCTATCTTACTTATCAGACGGCCCAGGCGTTTGCGCAATGCAAGATCACCGGCAAGGAGGGTGAGAAGTTCACGGCAGGCAGGCTCGGCGAATACACGATTGGCGCCGGCGGCGAACTGATCCTTGGTCCGGCCAAGATCGTGACTCCCGAAAATCTGGCCGAGTTCAAATTCTGATCCTATAGAGCTTGAGTTCTAGGGGGCGCCGGTCCATCCGGCGCCCTTCCTAAAAACCTCTCGAATGAAAACAGTGCGGGGCGGCAATGAAGATATTGCTTGCAGGCGAAACCTTTGCAGCGACGACCTCGGTTGCCATCGGCAGCGACGTGCTTACAAGTGCGGCCTCGACAAATGGTGCGACGGCCTTCAATGCCGCGCTGGCCACTGAAGGCATCGCGGTCACGCAGATCGGCGGCGAGCGTTGCAGCGCGGCGTTTCCCTATGACCTCGATGGGCTCGCCCAATATCAGGCGGTGGTGATCTCCGACGTCGGCGCCCTGACATTGCTGGTGACGCCGGATGCCCGCGCCGGGCGTGTCGGCGTCAACCGCCTCGATGTGCTCAAGGCCTATGTCGAAGGTGGCGGCGGGCTGATGCTGGCCGGCGGTTACATGGGCTTTCAGGGCATGTTCGGGACGGCGCGTTTCCACGACACCCCGGTCGAGGACGTTCTGCCGGTCCGTTGCCTACCCTACTGCGACGGCATGGAGGTGCCGCAAGGCGTGCAGGCCTCCATCCTGCAGTCGTCACATCCGATTTTTTCCGGGGTGGAGGGGCCTTTGCCGCCGATTCTCGGCATGAACAAGCTGGAATTCAGGCGCGACGGTTCGTCCCGGCTTCTGGCGACCTGCCACCATCGCGGCACCGACTGGCCGCTCCTTGCCGTCGGTAGCCATGGCCGCGGCCGCACGATTGCCTGGGCAACCGATATCGGCCCGCATTGGCTCTCGCAGGATTTCCTCGGATGGCCGTTCTACGGAAGACTGATGGCGAACATGGTCGGTTGGCTCGCCGGCGATGGATGAGAAAGCTGGTTTGACCAGTGCGGCTGCCTGCCGCTGCCTCCGATGCCGCGCGAGGCCCCGGTGACCAGCACCACCTTGCCGGCGAGGTCGAATTTCGGCGTGAACTCATTTGTCATGCAATTCCACCTTGTTCTTCAAATCGGACCGGCTGCCGTGTCGAACCGAATAGGCTCGCGTGAATTCGGCGCCCAGCAGAAATATCTCGGCCGAATAATAGACCCATAACAGCACGACGAGCAGGGCGCCGGCCGCGCCGTATGACGATGAGATGGCGCTGGTTCCGATATACCAGCCAATTAGCGACTTGCCGATGGTGAACAGAAACCCGGTGACCACGGCGCCGATGCCGACATCGCGCCATTGCAGGCTGCGGTCCGGCAGCACCTTGTAGATTGCGGCAAACAGCAGCGTGATCAGGGCAAACGAGACGATCCCGTTGATCGCGCTCAGGATGATGGTGCCGAACGGCAGGTAGGCGTTGATGACGTCTCCGAGCGCCGAAATTGCAGCGCTTACGACCAGCGACACCAGGAGCAGAAAGCCGAGCGCCGCGACGAGGCCCAGGCTTGCAATGCGTGCCCGAACCATTCGTGAAATCGTTGCCCCGCTCGGTTTGACTTTCCAGATTTCGTTCAACCCCAGCTGCATCTCGCCGAACACGCCGGATGCGGCGACGAACAGCGTGACCAGCCCCAGAATGCTGGCGAGGGTTCCGGCTTCCTTCTGCGAGGCGTTTTCGATCGTAGCTCGCAGCAGCTCGGCACTTTGCGGCCCCATCAGGCCAGCGATCTGTGCCGAAAGGGCGAGTTGCGCCGCCTCGTGCCCGAAGGCCATGCCGGCAATAGCCACAACGATGAGCAGGATCGGCGCAAGCGAGGTCGTGGCATAAAACGCTATCGCCGCCCCATGGCTCAGCGCATTGTCGTCGATGAAGCCGATGACGCTCTGCTTGAGGAGCCTCCAGCCCTCTGCTGCCAAATTCCACATGTAGGCCTCGCATGCCTGTCAACAAACAAGTAGCGGCGGCGCAGCGCTGGGCGAGGGGTGGGGGCTCGGCCGGAACAAAGCCGGCAACGGCGCGCTGTACAAGGCGATCGCCTATAAAGGCGGCGTGCAGCGAACATCCTGCGAAAGGTGCCGCTCGACTGGCCGGGGACGTGCTCACGATGCAATCAGGGGAACTGTGACAGTTGTCTGATAATTTATCGGATATCGGTTGAAATACGGGAACTCGATCACGAACGCATATTGGGCGGTCAGATGTGCCATGCGAAAGCCGCCGCTGGGGGCGTCGATTGCTATTGTTACATCGACGTCTTTCAATCCCAAATCCAGTAATTTTTCCGTGGCAATGGCTTGGATCTGGGCCTGCGTCAGCGAGTTCTTCATTTGCAGCGCACGTGACGACGTTTCCAGCGTGTACCGAACACTCGACATAGCATTCAGAGCCCAGCCGAATGCAAAGATGCCGATCAAAAGCATTATCAGAAAAGGCGCGATCAGCGCGAACTCTAATGCAGCTCCGCCTGATGCATCCCCCGTGAAAGCTCTCGACTTAGCGGACACGAATCACCTGTTGATGACTGAGTTCGCGCGAGAGGGAAAACGCACCAAAACTGAAGGGCGGTGACCAGGTGGCTGTCGCCTGTATTACGAGGAAGACCGAGGGGGCTTTCAAAGTGTCGCACAGGACCGATGGATCGGCCACGATGTTCCCGCACATGTATTTCCGGCTCACTGCCACCTGCGCGCCATCAGGATGGTTTTCCCAGCTCGAAAGAGCGACAGCTTGGATGGTCGTATCCTCGACTGCTCCTTGCATCACGAGGTTCGCCGCGGTTTTGACGCCTGCACGCATCGACAATGCGCTCGAGACAAAAGACCAGCCGTCGATGATGCCAAGAAGTACCAGGCAAAGGGCGGGCAGAACCAGCGCAAACTCTACCGCGGCAACACCCGAATCACTCCGGAACATCCGGACTTGTAGCCGATCCACGAAAACTACTCGACAAGCTGAACGGTTTGCGTGGCCGGAATGTCTCGCATTCCAAGGCTCGTGCAATCCTGAATGATGTTTGCGTTGCCGGACCATTGCACGGTACTTGCGACGACCTGCGTGCAACCACCTTTGCCCGAGAAATTGCCGAGATAATTGACGCCCTGTGTTGGAAAATACAGAGCGCCGGTCAATAGCGAATCCGCCGTGCCATTAAACGTGTTGGATCCCGCCAGGTTGGCTCTGTCGCCATAGAACAGCACACCTGAATAGGTGCCCGACGTCGGTGCGCTGAGCTTGACGGTCGCCGTGCCGTTCATGCTAACGCCGGAGGTATCGGCCAGATAAATGACGACACCCTCGCCGGAAATATTTGCATTCGAGCTCGCTTTGAAATCGCCTCCCTCAATGACGTATATCCCGGGCGAGAGGGTTACATTGCCGCTCAAGCTGAGCCCCTTGCAGTATGTTCCAGGTTGCAAGGTTGACTGATTGCCGTTTTGACAAGGGTTCGTGGCCGGCGGCGCCGGCAGGTCGGCAAAAGGATCAGCAGCGGGCAGCGCCTGAGTTATCAGGCTGGCGCAAACGGTCTTCACGACGTTGCTCAACGAAACACCGCCTGCCGATATCAGGCAATCGACATCAAGGCTTGCCGATCCCTGAAGTTTGATGGCGTCCGGAGCTATCGAATTCGACATGACGGAGCAGCCTGTCAGTTTTGTGGTCGAACTGCCGGAAAAGAGCGCCGCTTTCGAAGCGGAAGGATCGACCGTCAAAATGCAGGCTTTTGAAGCATCCGTAATAAGAGCCACCGCCCTTGCTTGTGCGCCAACTGCGTTTTGCGTGAATATCGACGTAAAGAACCGATCGAGGTTCTGATGAACGACTACCTCAACCGCCTTTTTTCCGACATTTGGACCGGCTGACGGAGGCGAGAAGACCTCTATTGTACCTGCTGACGGTCCCCAGCCGTTCGTGGTCGCTGACGCTGTCGCTGCGGAGACAATCTTTGGCGTGTCGGATCCCGAAACCTTTTCCAAAGCGCCAGCATAGGCGGCCGCATCCGCCACCGCTTGTAGCTTCAGGCTGCTGTAATACCAATAGGAAGTCTCGATACCGAGGCCCGCACCGCCGACGACAATCGGCAAAGACAGAGCAAAAATAGTAGCAACGTTGCCGCTCTCGCCGATCGGTCGCATAGCGCGGAAAAAACACCTAAAAATGCGGGCACGCCAGTCCATTTCCCTATTAAAGCAGGATTGCATAAAAGAATGACTAAGAATTTCCGTACATTTCTTGGCTGCGATCCATCCAGGCTTAACGGCCCGTTCCGCCGCTTCAACGCGGGCCTTTGGCGCCACAGGACCCTCGTTAGTCCTTCGGCCGGGTGCATGTCTTCATAGGAACAATTCTGGTTTCCGGGGTCATGCGCAAGAAAAGACCGCCGCGGCCGGTTTCGATTGGCAATGGGTTGCCGTTCCCTGCTATTCCCGCTTCAAATCAAAAAGCAGTGGACGTTCCAGTATGACCAATGTCGCCTTGACCGGGCTTGCCCGCGATCTTGCCAAGCGCGCCGCGGAAGGCCGCCCGGTGCGCATCGGCGTTATCGGTTCGGGCGAGATGGGCACCGACCTGGTGACGCAAGGCATGCTGATGCCGGGCATTTCGGTTTGCGCGATCTCGACGCGCCGCCCGCATACGGCGCGTGAGGCCATCCGCATTGCTTATGGCGACCAGGCGATGGCAGCCGAAGCGGACAGCGCTTCGAAGGTCAGCCAGGCGATCGAAAGCGGCAAGATCGCCGTCACCTCGAACGAAATGCTGGTCACCAATCCGCTTATCGATGTCGTCATCGATGCCACCGGCAAGCCCGGGGTCGCCGCCGATTTCGACCTGATGGCGATGCAGCACGGCAAGCACCTGGTGATGATGAATGTCGAGGCCGACGTTACCATCGGCTGCTATCTAAAGCAGCAGGCCGACCGGCTCGGCGTCGTCTATTCGGTCGGCGCCGGCGACGAGCCGTCGAGCTGCATGGAGCTGATCGAGTTCGCCTCGGCGCTCGGCTACACCATCGTCTCCGCCGGCAAGGGCAAGAACAACCCTCTCAACCACGACGCCGTTCCCGACGACTACCGCGAGGAGGCGCTGCGCCGCAACATGAATCCGCGCATGCTGGTCGAGTTCGTCGACGGCTCGAAAACCATGGTCGAGATGTGCGCCATTGCCAACGCCACCGGGCTGGTGCCCGACGTTCCCGGCATGCACGGCCCCAAGGCCGATCGCGACGAGCTGGTCAAGGTGCTGATCCCGCGCGAGCAGGGCGGCATTCTGTCGAAGAAGGGCGTCGTCGACTACACCGTCGGCAAGGGCGTGGCGCCCGGTGTCTTCGTCATCGTCGAGGCGACGCATCCGCGCATCATCGAGCGCATGGACGATCTGCATATCGGCCACGGTCCCTATTACAGCTTCTTCAGGCCCTACCATCTGACCTCGCTGGAAGTGCCGCTGACGGCCGCTCGCATCGCGCTTTACGGCAAGCCCGACATGGTGCCGCTGCCGCGGCCGGTGGCCGAGGTCTGCGCCGTGGCCAAGCGCGATCTGGCGGCAGGCGAGGTTTTCGATGCGATCGGCGAGACCTGCTACCGCTCCTGGACCATGACCGTCGAAGAAGCCCGCGCCCATCGCGCCGTGCCGGTCGGTCTGCTCGAAGGCGGCAAGGTGCTGAAACCGGTGAGGAAAGGCGAATTGCTCACCGCCGACAATGCCGCGCCCGACCCGACGACCAGGCTATTCGCCTTGCGCCGGCTGCAGGACGAGATGCTGTATGGGCGTGACGCTGTCGACCGGTGAGCTGTCGCGGTGCCTTTGGCCGGGCCCACTGGCATTGTCATTACAACTCTCTATATTGTATTGACGATGAAGGCGGAGGCGATCACATGAATCTTCAGATCAGGGACCCGCGCGCACGCGAACTGGCGCGAGAGCTTGCTGCCAAACGCAAGATTTCGATGACCGAAGCGGTCATCGAAGCGCTTGAATCCGAGTTGAAGCGGGAGAGCGGACGCATTCCCCTGGCTGAGCGGCTTGCTGCCATTGCCAACGACTTCAAGGCCAAGGCAGGCCAAGGTGGTCGGGCTGTGACGAAGGATGAGATCGATGAGATGTGGGGCCATTCCTGATGTTCATCGACACCTCCGTGGTTGTCGCGATTCTTTCAGGCGAAGAGGATGCCCGCGAGTTGAGTAACCGCATTGAGGCAGCGCCCGCGAGGATAACTTCGGCGTTGGTGGTGCTTGAAGCGGCGATGCGGCTTTCGACGATGCTTGCCGTGCCGCCGGTTGTCGCCGGAGATGCGATAGAGGCGTTTCTTCGCGAAGCCGAAATCGAAATTGTGCCGATCGACGCCAGCGATGCCAAGCTCGCGATCCAGGCGTTTTCAGACTACGGAAAGGGGCGCGGACATCCCGCCCAGCTCAACTTAGCCGACTGCCTTTCTTATGCCTGCGCAAAAAGTCATGGCTCCGCACTGCTCTACAAGGGCAACGACTTTTCGCATACCGACCTCGCGTAATCCGCAACCGGCTGTTACTTCCCCAGCTCTATCGACCGCAGCCGCGCCGCTTCCACCGCCTCGGTGAGCAGGCGCGTCAGCCGGTCCTCGCCCATCAGTACTGCAAGGGCCGCAGCCGTGGTGCCGTTGGGGCTGGTCACCTGCTGTCTGAGCACGCCCGGCTCCTCGCCGCTTTCGGCGGCCAGCGAGGCGGCGCCGTAGACCGTCTGCATTGCCAAGAGCTTGGCAGTCCTGGTCGGCAGGCCGGCCTTCTCGGCTGCCACCGTCAGCGCTTCGATGAAATGGAAGATATAAGCCGGCCCCGACCCGGAGACTGCCGTCACCGCGTCCATCAGGCCCTCGTCATCGATATCGGCCACTTGCCCGCCCGCCGAAAGCAGGTCGGCCACAAAACGCTTGGTGTCCTCGGAAACCAGCCTGTTGGAAAACACCACCATCATGCCCTTGCCGATTGCCGCCGGCGTGTTGGGCATGCAGCGCACGATCGGCGCGCGGTCGCCGAGAATGCCTTCGAACGTGGCGACCGGCGTCCCGGCGGCGATGCTGAGGAAAGTGGTTCGGCCATCGTTGAAGCGGATGTAGCCAGCCGTGACGTCGCGGATCACCTGTGGCTTGACCGCAAGGACGACGAGGGCCGGCACGGCGTTGGCCGGTATGGCGCCAGCATCCGCGCCGGCAGCGCAGCCCAGTGCTTCGGCACGCTTGCGCAACTCGGCATTGGGCTCGACCACGAACACCACCGCCGGAGCCAGCTTGCCGGCTTTCAGCCAGCCCGAGAGCATGGCGTAGCCCATATTGCCGCAACCGGCGAGAACAAGCCTGACCGTCATCGAAAGCCTCCCATATTGAGATGGCTTCCCCATAGACGTTCGCGGCAGGGCGGGGAAGCCCTGTTGGGACCGTGATCAGGCGGAAACCCCGACCTTGCGGTTGGGATGCGTATGTAGTCGCGCAGCCGCGCGGCGACCAAATTAACCTTTTATTTCCTATGCCTGTTTAGCATCGCTTAACCAGTGGCGGTCGCTACGTCCCAGCCCGAGGGGAAGGCTCCAGAAACCATGGCTTATAGGAAAAATCGTGAACACTGGAGGAACGAGCAGTCCTTGCTGTCGCTCGTCGAGGCGGTGCGCGGCGAGGACGAAGCATCGCTGGTTTTGCTAGAGGACCGCGCAGGCCCGTCATGGCGCGAGGATGCCGCCACACGCCATCGTCTTGCCCGCTCGCGCCGCGAAGCGTGTGCCAGTCCGATCCTGTTGGCAGCCGCCGGCATAAGCCAGCCCGATCCTGATGAGCCAAAGGCCGGCACCATACTGATGGAAGAGGCTGCAGCTGCCGATGGGTTTTTCGACCCCGCTGGCTCCCTTGGCGGCCCCGATGCCGGTTCCGCCGATCACGCAGCATACCGGGCAGCGCCGCCTCCCGCTCAGCCGGTCGAGGTCGCGCGTACCAAACGTCCTGGTCCGATCGGTGCCGTGTTGTCGGCGCTGAGCCGGCTCATGCCTGGCAGAGCGCCGGAGGAGATGGCGTCCGGTGAGACTTCCGCCGCGACAAATTCCACCGCAGCGATGCCACCTGCGTTCCACCCGCAGCCGCTCTATGCCGGTCGGGCACCTTATCCGCAGCAACCCACGCCGCCGCATTCGGCCCATACTCAGGCCTGGTCGAGGAAGGCAAATCAGGCCTCGGAAGCCGCCGATCAGCAAAGCCAGATCGAGGAAATCCGCGCCAGCCTGCGCGAATTCCGCGAGGTCGTTCGCGAGCTCACCGAAAACCGCGCGCGCCGCCGCTATTTCTGAGCGTCGAATAAAACATGCCGGTTTCGAGTTAACGGCATGGGACGGCGCATTGACGGGATTGCCCGGCTCGATTTTCGTGAAAATGCCGCGCTGCATGTCCGCCCGCAGCGCATGGTTCTGGGCAACGGCCTGCATAAAAGATATCTGGAGCGCGCCGCATGGATGTTTTAACGCGGCAGGCTTACGCGATAGGCGTCGAGGGTGGTTCATGGCTGAGTTGATTGACGGAAAAAGCGTCGCCGAAGACGTGGTGCGGCGGGTCAAGGCCCTGACCGCCGAACTGGCGGAAAAGGGCGGACGGCAGCCCGGTCTCGCCGTGGTCATCGTCGGCGAGGATCCGGCGAGCCAGGTCTATGTCGCCTCCAAATCCCGCACCGCCAAGGAATGCGGCTTCCATTCGGTTCAGCACACGCTGCCGGCCGAAACCTCCGAGCCGGACCTGTTGAAGATCATCGGCCAGCTCAACGCCGATCCGGCCATCAACGGCATCCTCGTGCAGCTTCCGCTTCCCGGCCATATCGATTCCGGCAAGATCATCCAGACCATCGCGCCGGAGAAGGATGTCGACGGCTTCCACTTCATCAATGTCGGCAAGCTCGGCACCGGCGAACTCGAGACCGCCTTCGTGCCTTGCACGCCGGCCGGCTCGATGCTGCTGATCGAACGCGTGCGCGGCAAGGACCTGTCCGGTCTCAATGCGGTCGTCGTCGGGCGTTCGAACATCGTCGGCAAACCGATGGCCAATCTTCTGCTTGCCGCCAACTGCACCGTCACCATCGCACACAGCCGGACCAGGGACCTGCCGGCGCTTGCCCGCACCGCCGATATTCTGGTCGCCGCCGTCGGCCGGTCTGAAATGGTCCGCGGCGACTGGGTCAAGCCTGGCGCCACTGTCATCGATGTCGGCATCAACCGCGTCGCCGCACCTGAAAAGGGCGAAGGCAAGACGCGCCTCGTCGGCGACGTCGCCTTTGCCGAAGCAGCGAAGGCGGCCGGCGCCATCACGCCGGTGCCTGGCGGCGTCGGACCGATGACCATTGCCATGCTGATGGCCAACACGCTAGCTTCCGCCTATCTCGCAGCCGGATTGAAACGGCCTTCCTTCTGACCAGAAAGCAGCGTCCTTGCCGAACCTCACTGTTCCCTTAGAACGGCCGGTCACCAATGATCCCGTTCAGGGCGGGCGGCAGTTCGGGTTTCTGTTGGTCGACAAGTTCTCCATGTTCTCGCTGGCCGCGGCAATCGACACGTTCCGGTCGGCGAACCGGCTGCTCGGCCGCGATTTCTATGGCTGGACTACGGTGTCGGCCGACGGCGACGCCGTCATGGCGTCCAACGGCCTGCCGCTCAAGATCGACTACGCGGTTGCCGATCTGCCGCCGGTCGATATCCTGTTCGTCTCGGTCGGGCTGACGACGGAATTTCCCGGCAAGAGCAAGGTGCTGGCAGCGCTGCGCAGTTGGGGCCGGCGCGGCAATGCGCTCGGCGCGCTTTCGGTCGGTTCCTATTTGCTTGCCGAAGCAGGCCAGCTCGATGGCTATCGCTGCACCATCCATTGGGAAAACCGCGCCGGCTTCCTCGAACGCTTTCCGGACATCAACTGCACCGGCAACGTCTTCGAGATCGACCGCAAGCGCTACACCTGCGCCGGCGGCACCACATCGATCGACCTGATGCTGGAGATCGTGCGCGGTGATTTCGGCTCGAGCCTCGCCAATGGCGTCGCCAACCAGTTCCAGCATGAGCGCATCCGCTCGGCCGGGGACCGCCAGCGCGTCGGCCCGGAACGCGACCTGACCGGCAAGTCGGAGAAGCTGCGCCGCATCGTCGAGCTGATGGCCGACCATCTCGACGAGCCGCTGTCGGCGGTGCAGCTCGCCAAGTCGGCGGGCCTGTCGGTGCGCCAGGTCGAGCGCCTGTTCCTGCGCCATCTCAGTGTGACGCCCGGGCGCTATTATATGCGGCTCAGGCTCGAGCGGGCGCGCGAATTGCTGCGCCAGACCAACATGCCGATCCTCGACGTGGCAATCGCCACCGGCTTCACCTCGCATTCCTATTTTGCCCAGAGCTACCGGCTGCAATTCGGCCGGCCGCCTTCCGAGGAACGCCGCACGGCCTATTGAGGGTTTGGCAGAGAGGCGACGCAGCTTCGTACTCCGTCCGGGCTTGTGTCGCGACCCGGCGTCAAATAGCTTTCCGGCGCCGAGCGGCGGCGACTGACGGGGGAGATTTTTGATGGCGGGATTTGTGCAGAGCGTCGCTGCGGCGGCCCTGTTGCTGCGGACGACGGGGTTCGGCTTCGCCGCCGATCGCGTCATCGTCATTCTCGATGCCTCCGGCTCGATGTGGGCGCAGATCGACGGCAAGCCCAAGCTCGAAATCGCCCGTCAATCACTGCGGAACGTGCTGCAATCGGTCCCGGCCGAGGAGGAAATAGGCTTCATGGCCTATGGCCATCGCGAGAAGGCCAGTTGCGACGACATCGAACTCATCGTGCCACCGCAGGCAGGCTCGGCAAGTGCGATCTCAGCCGCGGCCGACAGCTTGAAATTTCAGGGCAAGACGCCGCTGACCGCTGCGGTCAAGCAAGCGGCGGAAGCATTGAAATACACCGAGGACAAGGCGACGGTCGTTCTCATCACCGATGGCATCGAGACATGTAGCGGCGATCCCTGTGCGCTCGGCAAGGAACTGGAGGCTGCTGGCGTCGACTTCACCGTCAATGTCGTCGGCTTCGGCCTGACGGCGGCCGAGGGCAAGCAGGTCGGTTGCCTCGCCGACAATACCGGCGGCAAATATATCGAAGCGTCGGATGAAAACGCATTGCAGGACGCCCTCGTCGAGACCGTTGCGCCTCCGCCACCCGCCCCTGAACCGATTCCCGCCCCGCAGCCTGCTCCCCAGCCGGCGCCCGCCCAGCCGGCGGAGTCCAATTTCGTGCCCACCGTCGTGCTTGCCGAGGGTGGCGATCCCGTCACCGACGGCAACGCCTGGGAGATCTACAAGGCGAATTCCGACGGCACGCGCGGCGATCCCGTCACCACCGAATATGGCACCTACAAGGGCAATCTGGAGCCGGGCGACTATATCGTCGTCGCGCGTGCCGGCGAGGCCAGGGCCGAACAGAAGATCAAGATAGAGCCTGGCCAGGTCGCCAAACCGCACTTCAACCTGAATGCCGGCACGCTGGTCATCCACCCGCGGCCAAGCGAAGGAGCGGACGTTGATGACGGCGCGGCTGTCGTAATCGGCTATCCCGGCGTCGACACCCCGCCGACCTATTACGGTGACACGAAAGTCGTGCTGCCGGCCGGTGACCAGAAGGTGACGGTCACGATCGGCCAGGGCATGGTTATCGAGACGATCCCGCTTGCCGCCGGCAGGGTCATCGACAAGGACATCATCGTCGGCGTCGGGAGTATCGTCGCCAACGCCTATTATGCTGCCGGCGGCGACAAGGCCGAGGGTTCGGGCGTCGGCTTCAAAGTGCTCCAGGCGAAAAAGAACGTCGACGGAACCAGGCAGGAGGTGACTTATGCCTACGGTCCGGACAGCAAGTTCGATCTGCCGCCCGACGATTATGTAATGGTCGCGACGGTCGACCTTGCGGTGGCCGAGCAGCCGTTCAGCGTCAAGGTTGGCGACCATCAGGATCTGAAGATCGCGATGAACGCCGGCATGCTGACGATAACCGCGCCAGGGGCCTCGAAGATCGAGATATTCGAGGCCAGGAAGGCCATCGACGGAACCCGCAAGTCGGTCGGCTACGCCTACGACCAGAAGTATCAAGCCACCCTGTCGGCCGGCGACTACGCGGTGGTTTCGGAGAAATCGGACAACAGCTCGAGGGAAGGCACGGTAACGGTCAGGGCCGGCGCGCGAGCCGAGCTGACCGTTCAGTAGATCTAAGGGAGAGCGGCCACCAGCCGCTCTTCCATGGTCGAAAAGTCATGCCGTACCGAAGGCGCTGGCGCCATGGTCGGCGCGTCCCACCAACTGCCGGAACCCGGCGAAAAGCTCGCGGCCGAAGCCGAATTCATTGCCTATGAGGTCGCTGTCCGCGGGGCGGCGCAGTGCGAAATCGCCGGCTGGCACCAGTACCTCCAGCGTCCCGGCCTCGGCGTCGAGCCTGATGATATCGCCGTCATGGATCCTGGCGATAGGCCCGTCCTCCGCCGCTTCCGGCGTCACGTGGATCGCCGCTGGCACCTTGCCTGAAGCGCCCGACATGCGGCCGTCGGTGACCAACGCCACATGCTGGCCGCGGTCCTGCAGGATGCCGAGCACGGTGGTCAGCCTGTGCAATTCCGGCATGCCGTTGGCCTTCGGTCCCTGGAACCGAATGACGGCGATGAAGTCGCCGGTCAGCGACCCCGCCTTGAACGCCTCGTTCAGGCCTTGCTGGCTGTCGAACACCTTGGCCGGCGCCTCGATGACGCGCCGCTCCGGCTTGACCGCCGATGTCTTGATGACGGCGTGGCCGAGATTGCCCGAAAGCACTTTCAGACCGCCGCTCGGCTGGAACGCCTTCTTGAACGGCGCCAGCACCTTCTCGTCCCCGCTCTCGCGCGGCGAAGCCTCGCGCACGACGCCGCCGTCCGCACCGAGCTTGGCCTCGACCGCGTAGGGGCGCAGCCCTTCGCCCCACACCGTCTGCACATCCTCGTGCAGGATGCCTGCGTCGAGCAGTTCGCGGATCAGGAAGCCGAGCCCGCCGGCGGCGTGGAAGTGGTTCACATCGGCAAGGCCGTTCGGATAGACTCGCGCCAGCAGCGGCACGGCTTCCGAGATGTCGGAAATATCCTGCCAGGTAGTGGCGATGCCGGCCGCCGCTGCCATGGCGATCAGGTGGATGGTGTGGTTGGTCGAACCGCCGGTGGCGTGCAGGCCGACGATGCCGTTGACGATCGAGCGCTCGTCGATCATCCGTCCGACCGGCGTGTAGGCGTTGCCGAGCGCGGTGATCGCCAGCGCCCGCTTCGTCGCTTCCCTGGTCAGCGCGTCGCGCAGCGGCGTGCCGGGATTGACGAAGGAAGCGCCAGGCGTGTGCAGGCCCATGATCTCCATCAGCATCTGGTTGGAATTGGCGGTACCGTAGAAAGTGCAGGTTCCCGGCCCGTGATAGGATTTTGATTCGGCTTCGAGCAGTTCGGCCCGCCCGGCCTTGCCCTCGGCATAGAGCTGGCGGATCTTGGCCTTTTCGTCGTTCGGAATGCCGGTCGTCATGGGCCCGGCCGGGATGAAGACCGCCGGCAGATGGCCGAAGGTCAGCGCCGCGATCACCAGCCCGGGCACGATTTTGTCGCAGACGCCGAGATAGACGGCGGCATCGAACATGTTGTGCGACAGGCCGATTGCCGCGGCCATGGCGATCACGTCGCGCGAGAACAGCGACAGCTCCATTCCGGGCTGGCCCTGGGTGACGCCGTCACACATCGCCGGCACGCCGCCGGCCACCTGGGCGATGCCGCCGGCCTCGCGCGCCGCATCCTTGATCAGCGCCGGAAACGTCTCGAAAGGCTGATGTGCCGACAGCATATCGTTATAGGAGGTGATAATGCCGAGATTCGGCACCCGGTCCCCGCCAAGCGCTACCTTTTCGGAAGGGCTGCAGACGGCAAAGCCATGGGCCAGGTTGCCGCAGGACAGCACGGCCCGGTTGGCGGTGCGGTTCGAGGCTTCGGCGATGCGGCCGAGATAGGCCTCGCGACCGGGCTTGGAGCGCTCACGGATGCGCTGGGTGATGGCTTCGATATCGCGTCTTGCGGTCATGGCGGTCGGTCCTTTCAGGCGAGGTCCCGCAAACACCTTCCGGCTATTGCCGGGACCTGCAGCCAAGTTGAGATCAGGGTGCCCAGAAAACCTCTACGGGCTTTTGAGTGGCATCGAGCACGGCGCGAATGGGCTTTCGTGCTCCAGTTCCAAGCGCGGCCTCGAATGCGGTGCGTTTTTCCGCGCCCTCGATATGCAGCGCGATGAAGGCGGCATTGATGATCCGCGCCAGTGATAGCGTCAGCCGTGGCTCGCCGGCGCTTGCCGCGTGAACCGGAAGCACGATCTTTTGCGACGACGGATCGAGCAATCTTGCCAGGTTGTCGGCATCCGGAAAGAACGAGGCGGTGTGGCCATCAGTTCCCATGCCGAGCACAACAACGTCGAGTGGCCAGGGCAGCACTTGCAGCGCCTCACTGTCGGAGACCGCTGCACCCTCGATCGTTGCCGCGGCGTGGTAGAGCGGCACGAAATTCGCGGCGGCGGCCGCGTTCTGCAGCAGGTTGGCGGCAACCAGGCCGGCATTGGAGCGCGGCGATGAGGGCGGCACGAAGCGCTCGTCGACCAATGTTATCGTCACCTTTTCCCAGGCGATCGGAACGGTCGAAAGCGCCGCGAAGAATTTCGCCGGCGTCGTGCCGCCCGAGACCGCAAGCAGCGCCATGCCGCGCTCGGCGATCGCCTTTGAGAGACGGCCGGCGACGTGGCCGGCAAGCGCTGTCGCCAACTCCTGGCGTCCGGCAAATTCGTGCCAGTTGTAGGCGCCGCCTAATTGCTCTCGTGCCATGTCCGCCCGTCGCGTTCGATCAGCGCAATCGAGGCCGAGGGGCCCCATGTGCCGGCGGTGTAGCCTTGCGCCTCTTGCCTGCCGCTTTCCCAGGCGTCCTGGATCGGGTCGATCCATTTCCACGCCGCCTCGACCTCGTCGCGGCGCATGAACAGCGTCTGGTTGCCACGGATGACGTCCATGATCAGCCGCTCATAGGCATCGGGGGCGCGGCCGTCGAAGGATTGCGCAAAACTCATGTCGAGCGGAATCTGGCGCAGCCGCATGCCGCCCGGCCCCGGATCCTTGATCATGATGAACTGCTTGACGCCCTCGTCGGGCTGCAGCCTGATGACCAGCTGGTTGGCGGAGATCGGCCCGGCGCTCTCGCCGAAGATCGAATGCGGGATCGGCTTGAATTCGATGACGATCTCCGAAACGCGCGTCGCCAGCCGCTTGCCGGTCCGGAGATAGAACGGCACGCCCGCCCAGCGCCAGTTGCCGATCTCGGCTTTGAGCGCAACGAAAGTCTCGGTGTTGCTGTACTTGCCGAGCTCCTCGACATAGCCTTTCACCGGCCCGCCGGCCGAGGCGCCGGCACGGTATTGTCCGCGCACCGTGTGCTTCGGCGCTTCGTTGCCGTTGATGCGCTTCAGCGCCCGCAGCACCTTCAGCTTTTCGTCACGGACGGCATCGGCGTCCATCGACGACGGCGCCTCCATGGCGACGAGGCAGAGCAGTTGCAGCATGTGGTTCTGCACCATGTCGCGCAATGCGCCGGCCTTGTCGTAATAAGTGACGCGGTCTTCCAGGCCGACTGTCTCGGCCACGGTGATCTGCACATGATCGACATTGGCGGAATTCCAAAGCGGCTCGTAGAGCGCGTTGGCAAAGCGCAGCGCCATCAAATTCTGGACCGTCTCCTTGCCGAGATAGTGATCGATGCGGAAAATCTGGCTTTCATGGAAGTCGTCGCCGACCAGGTCGTTGAGCGCGCGCGCCGAAGCTAGATCGCGGCCGATCGGCTTTTCCAGCACGATGCGCGAATTCGGCGTGATCAGCCCGTGCTCCTTCAGCTTGTGCGAGATGTCGCCGAACAGTGCCGGCGCCACCGCCAGATAGAAAGCGCGGATGTGTTCGCTGTCGCCGATCGCCTTCTTCAGCCTGTCGAAGCCGGCACCTGTGGTTGCATCTGCCGGGACATAGGAAAGCCGTGCGAGGAACGTCTTCAGTTCCGTGGCGTCGATATCTTCCGGCTTCACGTGGTCGGCAATCGCCTGCCTGGCGAAAGACTGGAACTCCTCGTCTGTCATCTTCGAACGCGATGTGCCGATGATGCGCGTCGGCTCGGAAAACTGGTGGTCGCGCTGGCGGTAGTATAGCGACGGCAGAAGCTTGCGTTCCGACAGGTCGCCGGTGCCGCCGAAAATGATGAAGTCGAAAGGGTCGACGGGAATGATCTGGCTGGTCATGGTCTGTCCGCTGTGACGCCGGTCGCGATAACGCGGCTGATATAATCTAATCGATTTAAACTTGCCAGTGCCATTGCGTCACATCCGCGTGTGCTCTTGACACCGGCGCTGGCCGGAGGCTTGTCGGCAAGCGATGCTTCCGGGGGCGTTCGCAGTTGCAGCATAGAGCCGGATGGCAGCGAAAGCCAAAGGAGAAATCGTCGATGGACGCACATCTTTCGATGGCCATCGCCAAACGCGTTTTCGATCGTCTTCAACGATGAGTGAGAAAAGCATGCGCCTGCAAAACAAAGTCGCCATCATCACTGGCGCTGCCTCGGGTTTTGGCGAGGGCATGGCCAGGCGCTTTGCCGAGGAGGGCGCGCGGGTAGTCGTCGCCGATCTGAACGCCAAGGGCGCAGAGCGCGTTGCCGGCGAGATCGGCGAAAAGGCGATCTGGACCCAGACCGACGTTTCGCTGCGGTCCGAATTCGACGACATGGTCCATGCCGCAATGAGCGCCTTCGGCCGCATCGACATCATGGTCAACAATGCCGGTTACACCCATCGCAACGGTGACATGCTGGAAGTCGACGAAGCGACCTTCGACCTGATCACATCAGTCAACATGAAGGCGATCTACCACGCAGCGCTTGCAGTGGTGCCGGTCATGGAACGGCAAGCCGGTGGCGTCATCCTGACGACGGCCTCCACGGCCGGTATCAGACCGCGGCCCGGCCTCACCTGGTACAATGCATCGAAGGGCTGGGCGATCACCGCGACCAAATCGATGGCGGTGGAACTCGCGCCGAAGAACATCCGCGTCAACTGCCTCTGCCCAGTTGCTGGTGAGACCGGCATGCTCGCGAAATTCATGGGCGCCGACACACCCGAGATCCGCGAGAAGTTCCGCGCGTCGATCCCGCTCGGCCGGCTTTCGACGCCGCTCGACATAGCCAATGCCGCGCTTTGGCTCGCTTCGGACGAGGCGGCTTTCATCACCGGCGTGGCGCTGGAAGTCGACGGCGGGCGTTGTATTTGAACGGTCCGGTTATCCGGCGGAGGACCGGCTGATGGCGAGCGACCCGCAATCGCTCTGCCGGCCCTACGCCCCGGTTTTGACGTAGCTCTTGTAGATCCAGCCGCGCTTGCCGTTGTAGACGATCTGGCACCATTGCTTGCAGCTCATCACTTGCACCGATGTCTTGGCCGGCACGGTGAGAATGGCGGCCGCATTCTTTTTTGGGCCGGTGCGCATGGTGACGGATCTCAGGATGCGTCCGGTACCGGCAGTATTGGCTCTTCCGGATTTTGCCTTGGTGCTGTTGTCGTCTTCGCTCGCGGTCTGCGTCGGCAGTTGCGGCTTGGGCGTGGGGATGGCGGCGGTCTGCGCGCCATCGGGTCCGCTGTTTTTCGTCGAGCTGCCGGGAGCCGCGACCTTGGCAAACAATGCCGCAGCGTCGGGTTTTGCTGCCGGGTCGGCGAATGCCACCGAAGCAGACGATTTATCGGCCGCCTGCTCGGTCTGGCTTGCCAGCTGGTCGGATGCTGCCGTGGCGGCGGCCGATGCCGTCTTTGGCCCCGTCCAGCGCGGATCGTTGGGAGCCAGCGCTGGTATCTCGGCTTCCGCTGCGGCCACCGCTGGGGAAACCGCATCTGCCTTGCCCGTCGTCCGCGGCGCCGCAGCAACCTTGGCAGGCATGATCTTCGTCGTCTTGACCGGGATGGTCGGAACGATCTGCTCAGGACTTGCGGCCGCTTGTCGCTCATTTGCCGGCAATGCCAGCCACAGTGCCACCGCGGCAACGCCGAGCAGTGCGGCCGTGCCAAGCGCGGCTATCACCAGATGCGCGTTCGACCGGACCCCGTGCCAGAACGTCGGCCGCATATCGTAACCGAATTGCATCGCAAGGCGCCGTCGTTCCGGCGCGCCGAAACTGAAGGGCTCTCTCACACTTGCCACCTCCATTTGCGGGCCGATGTTCTTACGACCCATGCCGGAGAGCCGGCATTTCGATCGGCATCGGTCCCAAACCAAAAGCGGGCAGGCCCGCAAAAATTCCCCGTTCAGCTGCCCACGAGCATCATCTTTCGCCCGCGATTGTGGCATCACTGCGCCCTTGGCGGGGATTCTGCGCCCTGGTTAAGGATTCTGCAACGTCTGGTTAAATCCTGTCCCGCAACGCGTACCAGTTGAGCGCAAGAAAGAGCAGTGGCGCGCGCAAACGCCGGCCGCCGGGGAAGGGTGGAATTTTCAGGTCCTCGATCAGCTTCAGCCGGTCGCGGTTGCCGGCGACCGTCTCGGCATAAAGCTTGCCGAAAAAGTTCGACAGCATGACGCCGTGGCCGGAATAACCGCCGATCGAGGTCACATTGGGCATCACTTCGCGCACGAACGGCTTTCTCGGCACGGTGATGCCGACATAGCCGCCCCAGCCATGCGTGATCTCGACGTCCTTCAGTGCCGGATAGATTTCGGCGATCTGCCGGCGGATGTGGATGTGGATGTCCTTGGGATCATTGACCGCATAGATCTCGCGCCCGCCAAACAGCAGCCGCCCGTCCTTCGATTTGCGGAAATAGCGCACGACGAAGCGCGAATCATCGACCGCCTCGCCACCCGGCAACACTTTGGAATCGGCTCCCAGCGGCACCGTCGCGCCGATGAAGGAGCCGATCGGCATAATATGCGCGGCACTCACCGGTTCGAGCGTGCCGCCATAGGCATTGACCCCGATCAGGCATTTAGCGGCGGCGATCGTGCCCTTCGGCGTCGCAACCCTGACCTTGCCGCCGCCGGAGGTGATGCCGGTTGACGACGTCTGCTCGAATAGCTTTGCGCCGGCCTCTGCCGCCACCTTTGCGGTGCCGATGACCAGTTTCAGCGGATGGATGTGGCCGGTGCCGGTGTCGCGGGTGCCGCCGAAATAATGCGTCGAGCCCAGCCGCTCGGCTGTCTCCGCGGCATCCATGAATGAGATGTGCGGATAGCCGAAACGGCTCGCCATGATCTCGGCATGCGCCTTGTAGTCGTCGACATAGCGCTTCTTGTGCGCCACCGACATCTGGCCGGGCATATAGTCGATCTCGATCTGGTGCATGGCGGCAAAGTCGAGCAGATGCGCCTTGGCCTCTTCGGCCAGGTCGAACAGCGCCTTGGCGCGGGAAAAGCCGTATTCCGCTTCCAGTTCCTCTGCCCAGGCCCGTTGTCCGGTGCCGAGCTGGCCACCATTGCGGCCCGATGCGCCGTCACCGAAACGATGCGTTTCGATAAGCACGACATCCGCGCCTGTCGTGGCGAGATGAGCCGCCGCCGACAGGCCGGTAAAGCCGCCGCCGACAATCACCACATCGCATGTCCGGTCGCCATCGAGCGCCGGATATTCGGGCCTTGGCCCGGCCGTGTCTTCGTACCAGGAGCGGCCGGGGGAGATTGGGGATTGGTAGGTCATGATGCTTGGCTAGGGGAGTAGGGGAGTAGGGGAGTAGGGAAGTAGGGAAGTAGGGGAGTAGGGGAGTAGGGAGCTAGTCGGGTGACAGTTTGCGGATCAGGAGGCGAAGAAGCTTCCCAACGCTTTCGGTACTCGCCAACAATGAAGCCGCCGTCGCCTTCGGCGCGATGCCGGTACGCTCGGCGATCAGAAGCTGAGTTTCCAGTTCCTTCAATGATCCTTGAGCGATACGGAGAAATTGTTGATAGGAACCTCGGATCTCTCTGCCATATCCCTCCGCAATGTTCGACGGCACCGAGCTTGCAGCGCGCCGCACTTGGCTGGTGAGTCCATAAAGTTCTTCCTTGGGCCATGATTTCGCCGCGCCGTAAACGGCCACAGCAAGGTCCATTGCCTGCTGCCAGACTATCAAATCCTTGTAGGAACCCGTTTTCTCAGCCATTCGTCCCTACTCCCCTACTCCCCTACTCCCCTACTACACATTCAGCAGCAAATACTCCCTCTCCCACGGGCTGATCACTTCCATGAAGGTCTCGAATTCCGCTCGCTTGATCGCCGCATAGGTGGCGGCAAATGACTTGCCGAGCAGCGTGCCGAGTTCTTCGTCAGCCTCGAACAGGTCGACGGCTTCGAGCAGGCTGCGCGGCAGGTCGATCTGGTCCTCGTTGGCGGTCGTCAGAACCGGCGGCTCGGCCTTGATCTTGTTGGTCATGCCGATCAGTCCGCAGGCAAGCGATGCCGCCAGCGCCAGATAGGGGTTGGCGTCGGAGGAGGGGATGCGGTTTTCGACGCGCCGCGCCGCCGGGTCGGAGCGGGGCACGCGGAAGGCGGTGGTGCGGTTGTCGTAGCCCCATTTGTTGTTGACCGGCGCCGAGGCCGACTGCGTCAGCCGCCGGTAGGAATTGACGTAGGGCGCAAACATCACCAGCGCGTTGGGCACATGTTTCTGCATGCCGCCGATGAAATGGAAGAAGGCCTCGGTCTCCGAGCCGTCCTCCGCCGAAAAAACGTTCTTGCCGGTCTTCTTGTCGATGATCGACTGATGGATATGCATGGCCGAACCGGGCTGCCCCTGGATCGGCTTGGCCATAAACGTGGCGTAGATCTCGTGCTTGAGCGCCGCCTCGCGGATGGTTCGCTTGAACATGAACACCTGGTCGGCGAGCTCGATCGGATCGCCGTGACGCAGATTGATTTCGAGCTGGCCGGCGCCCTCCTCGTGGATCAGCGTGTCGATCTCCAGGCCCTGGCTTTCGGAGAAATGGTAGATGTCGTCGATCAATTCGTCGAATTCGTTAACCCCGGCGATCGAATAGCCGGCGCCGCCGCCGATCGGCCGTCCCGATCGACCTACTGGCGGGGTCAGCGGATAGTCCGGATCGGGGTTCTTGCGCACCAGGTAGAACTCGATCTCGGGTGCCACGACCGGCCTCAGCCCACGCTTGTCATAGGCGGCAAGCACGCGCTTCAGCACGTTGCGCGGCGTGAACTCGACCGAGCGGCCGTCCTGGTGGACGAGGTCGCAGATAACCGCCGCGGTAGGGTCCTCCTCCCACGGCACCACCGTCAGCGTCGAGAGGTCAGGCATCAGCTTGAGGTCGCCGTCGTCCTCCGGATAGTGGAAGCCGTTGCCGTCCTCCGGATAGCCGCCGGAAATCGTTGTCATGAACACCGCCGAAGGCAGCGCCAGCGAGGTGTTGGAGGTGAACTTCTTCGATGGCATCATCTTGCCGCGCGCAACCCCGGCCTGGTCGGGTGTGATGCATTCGATATCTTCGATGCCGCGCCATTCCAGCCAGGCGCTGACTTCCTTCCAGTTCTTGACGCCACGTTGGTTTTTCACGAAGGCAGGCGTGCGGGCGCGTCCTCCGCGGCTCGACGGACGGACTTCCTTTTTTGCAGGCGGCATCAATCACCAGATTTGTTGCAGATTGTGGAGTATAGCCGTTGCCGACGACGAAAGGGAAGGGGAGCCGGCTGGCGTGCGCCTCGATAACCGGGGGAACACAACGACTTCCGGATAAAAGCCTCCTGGTCTAGGGTCGGCCTCCCGCAAGGCTGCAATTAATGGTCCCCATGCAACACAGCCGCAAACTGACGACGATCGGCTTCGACGCCGATGACACGCTGTGGCAGAACGAACAGTTCTTCCGCGTGACCGAGAAGCGCTTTGCCGCACTGCTCGCCGATCACGCCGAGGAGGACCGGATTTCAGCAAGATTGCTGGAGGCCGAGAAGCGCAACCTCGCGGTCTACGGCTTCGGCATCAAGGGGTTCACGCTGTCGATGATCGAGACGGCGATCGAGGTCACCAACGGCCAGGTGCGGGCCTCGACTATCGCCGAAATTCTCGCCGCGGGCCGCGAGATGCTCAACCATCCGATCGAGCCGCTTCCCCATGCGCGCGAAACCGTGGAAAAGCTGGCCGGCGCCTACCGCCTGGTGCTGATCACCAAGGGCGACCTGTTCGACCAGGAACGCAAGCTCGCGCAATCCGGGCTGGGCGAGCTGTTTGATGCCGTCGAGATCGTCAGCGACAAGAGCGCAGCCACCTATAGCCGCATCTTCAGCCGCCACGGCGACGGCCCGGAAAAGGGCATGATGGTCGGCAACTCGCTCAAATCGGACGTCGTACCGGCCATCGAAGCCGGCAGTTGGGGCATCCACGTTCCGCATGATCTGACCTGGGTGCTGGAACATGTCGAGCCGCCGGTCTCGGCACCACGCTTTCGCCAGATAGCCAATCTCGGTGAACTGCCGGGCTTGATCGAGCGTATCGGCGAGATTGATTAATCAGGTCTGCAGTCGACGCGTCGCGGTAGAAGTCAGTTGCGGCCGACCCCGACCAGCCGGTCGATCACCGGCTGCAGCCGTTCGGTGGTGATCGGCTTGACGACCACCGCATCGATGACGCTCGACAGGCCCAGGGTCTCCGGAGTGCCGGTCTTGACTGAAAGCAGGATCACCGACGGAAGCGATTTGCCTGACGCCCTTCGCAGTGCATCGATACCCGACAGCAAAGCGTCGCAGTCCCCGTTCTCCGCTCCGCCGTCGAGAACGACAGTGCCGGGAACCAGTGCGTGCAAGGCCTTTGCCGCGGTTTCTGGCGTTTCCGAGATCGGTTTGAGGCCGGACCGCTCGACGATCTTTGAAACCACGACCCGGTTGATCGGTGATTTTCCGACCACCAGCACACGCGAGAAATCCGGAAGCATGCCGGTCTCCACGTCCCGGCTACCGAAAGCCAGCTGTTTTGCAGTCTCGATATCGCGATTCGCTGGGCACATGGCGGGGGCAGGCCGTTGTTCAATGTTTCAATGCAGGGTTGAAACTTGGAGGTAATTGGCGTGAGATCGCTGCTCATGTCAAGCTGAAATGGCATATCAGGAGAATATCGCAAGAAACATTAAAATTTAAATTAAGTGCTTTTCTTTGCCGCCGCTCGAAAGGAGAAGTCGCCATTGCAACTGGGCAGGCTTCAGCGAAGTTTGGCTGTGCAGCGCGAACGCATCAACTCGCAGCCATAGCCGGATTGACGCAGGTTGGATGAAGGCGAGGCAAGTCTGTCGCGAGCTTGTCGCACCGTCTCGCTGGACTATCCTTCCTCGTTGGCTAAGCACGTCTCTTTGGGCGACGGGAGATGACAATGGAACTCGTGACTCACAAGAAATTTAAAAACGGCCGGTTGATGCCATGGGGAAAGGGTACGGTCGTTACCGGCGCAAAGGGGTTTGTCTACCTTTCCGGAAACACCGCGACGGCCGACGACTACGATCCGATCGGCAAAAGCGGTGGCGGCGCCGTTGGAGATGCCGCGGCGCAGTGGCGCAAGATTCTCACCAACATCAAATCAGATCTGGAAGAGCTTGGCACTGCGCTCGAGCATCTCATCAGGCTGACCTTCTTTGTTAAGGGGCCATTTCCCGATGGCGGTGTTCTGAGCTCTCCCAATTTCCGCCTGGACGTCTTGGACGAATTCTTTGCGGTGCACTGCCCGAAGCACTGCAGCTACAACAACCCGCCGCCCTCGGAAATTATTGGCGTTGCAGCGCTTGCGCAGCCTGATCTTGTCATTGAAATCGTTGCATTAGCGGCTCTGCCGGATTAGGCAAAGCCGCGGCGTGCAAGGTGCGATAGCATGCGCTCAAAAGAGGCGCGGTGCGGTAGAATTCATCAGTCGTGGCTCCGTTGCGTGACGATGACCGGGATCAGCAGATCGCCCCAGTTGCCGTCGCCGCCATGGTGTCGTGCCGAGCGCACCAGCTCGACCGAGACGCCGGCCTCGACCGCCTTCATTACCGACTGATTGAGCCTGTGCAGATCGTTCGCCAGCATGCGGATGGTCGCCTGCTGATCGACATTCATGCTTGTGGCCTGCTCTTCGGCCCGTTCCTTGACGCGGCTTATCGATGCCATTGGTCTTCTCCCTGTGTTGCCATGCCTGTTGTGTTGCCATGCCCGCTTGGGCGTTCCCTCTGTTTGTCTGCTGTTCCGCTATTCCGCCGCCGGCCTGAATTGGGCGTGCTCGGTCGATCCATGCATGGCCGTGGTCGAAGACTGGCCACCGGTGATCGCCATTGAGACGGCGTCGAAATAGCCGGTGCCGACCTCGCGCTGGTGCTTGGTGGCGGTATAGCCATTGGCTTCCGCGGCGAATTCCGCCTCCTGCAGTTCCGAATAGGCTGCCATCTGCCGCTCCTTGTAGCCGCGGGCGAGCTCGAACATGCCGAAATTGAGCTGGTGGAAACCGGCCAGCGTAATGAACTGGAACTTGTAACCCATGGCGCCGAGTTCCTTCTGGAATTTCGCAATCGTCGCGTCGTCGAGATTCTTCTTCCAGTTGAAAGACGGCGAGCAATTATAGGCAAGCAGCTTGCCCGGATGATGCTTGCGCACGCCGTCGGCAAACGTCCTGGCCTGCGCCAGATCGGGCTTGGAAGTCTCGCACCAGATCAGGTCGGCATAGGGCGCATAGGCGATGGCGCGGGCGATGCAGGGCTCGATGCCGTTGCTGACATGGTAGAAGCCCTCCGCGGTGCGGCCGGCGTCATAATCGACGAAGGGCCGGTCGCGTTCGTCGATATCGGAGGTCAGGAGCTTTGCCGCTTCCGCGTCAGTGCGCGCCACGACCAGCGTCGGCGTACCCATGACGTCGGCGGCAAGCCGCGCCGCGTTGAGGTTGCGGATGTGTGCGGCGGTCGGGATCAGCACCTTGCCGCCGAGATGGCCGCATTTCTTCTCCGAAGCCAGCTGGTCCTCGTAATGGACGCCGGCCGCACCCGCCTCGATGAACGCCTTCATGATCTCGAAAGCGTTGAGCGGCCCGCCGAAGCCGGCTTCCGCGTCGGCGACGATCGGCGCGAACCAGGTGTCGACCGACAGCCCCTTGCCTTCGGAGGTCTCGATCTGGTCGGCGCGCTGTAAGGTGCGGTTTATGCGCTTGACCAGTTCGGGCGCGGCATTTGCGGGATAAAGCGACTGGTCCGGGTACATGGCGGAAGCGGTGTTGGCATCGGCGGCGACCTGCCATCCTGACAGATAGATCGCTTTCAGCCCGGCCCGCACCTGCTGCATCGCCTGGTTGCCCGACATGGCACCCAGCGCGTTGACGAAATCCTCTTCATGGATGAGCTGCCACAGCCGGTTTGCCCCCATTTCGGCGAGGCTCTGCCGGATCTGCACCGAGCCGCGCAGCCGCTTCACGTCGTCCGGCGAATAGGGCCTTTCGATGCCATCAAAGCGGCCTTGCGGCGCCGACGGGACGAGGTTGTAAAAGTCGGTCATTGATCACTCCAGGCGGTTTTGATGCCGGTTTAGGAAGGCGTCGCAGAGGGAAAATATGTGCGCCATATGTGACACCATTTACACGTCGGCACGACGCAAGCGAGGTAAACCTCCTGATCAGTCATAAAATAAGGGAAAACCTGTGTTGTGTTTGACTGATGAGAGCTGTAAATCTGTCATGATTGTAAAGACAGCCATGCCATCGGTGGATGTAAATTTCTGTCAAGGAAACTCGATTGGCCGACCACAAAATCTTTGCCGGGCCGCGCATTCGTCGCATCCGCAACGCCAAGGGGCTGACCCAGACGGCGATGGCCGAAGGGCTCGGCATCTCGCCGTCCTATCTCAATCTCATCGAGCGCAACCAGCGGCCGCTGACGGTGCAACTGATCCTGAGGTTGGCAACCGTCTACAAGGTCGACCCACATGAATTGCAGGGCGAGGCGAGGGGGTCGGTCGCCGATTTGAAGGAAGTGTTTTCAGATCCGTTGCTGGCCGGCGAACTGCCGGGCGACCAGGAACTCATCGAGCTTGCCGAGGCGGCGCCCAACGCTTCCGCCGCTGTCATAAAGCTGTTTCGCGCCTATCGCGAGCAGGCCGAGCGATTGTCGGATATCAACGAGCTGCTCGCGCGTGAGGGCAAGGCCACCGCCCTCTCCGGTGCCAGGCTGCCGATCGACGAGGTGCATGAGATTTTCGAACGCCGGCCGAACCATTTTGCCGCGCTCGAAGAGGAAGCCGAGGCATTCACGTCGGTGCTCGATCCCGGCGACGATCTGTTCAGTGCGTTGAAGGCTTGGCTGCGGCGTGAATTCGGCATCGTCGTCAAGGTGCTGCCGGTCGCCACCATGCCCAACTGGCGCCGTCGCTACGACCGTCACTCGCAGCGCCTGTTCCTGTCCGAGCGGCTGTCGCCATTCGATCAACTACGCGAGGTGGCGATGGAGGCCTGCCTGATCCGCATGAGCGTCGCTGTAGCTGCCGAGATCCAGGTGCTGAAGCTGACCACGGACGAAGCCCGCCGGCTGGCGCGTTTCGAGCTCGGCCGCTATGCCGCGCACGCTCTGATGATGCCCTATCAGCCTTTTCGCGCCGCTGCGGTCCGTGCCCGCTATGATATCGACATGTTGCGGTCGCGCTTCGGCGTCTCTTTCGAGCAGGCGGCGAACCGGCTGACCACGCTGCAGCGGCCGGGTGCGTCGGGTGTGCCGTTCTTCATGCTCGAGGTCGACAGTGCCGGCAATCGGTTCCGCAAGGCGGGCAGCCACGGCTTTCCGCAAAGCCGCTTCGGCGGCGGCTGTCCGAAGCTGCCGGTCCATGCCGCCTTCGCCCAGCCCGGCCAGATCCTGGTCGAGGCAGTGGAAATGCCCGACGGTGCGGCGTTCCTCTGCATGGCCCGCACGCTCGAAGGGCCGCAGGGCTCGTTTGCCGAGCGCCCGCGGCGCACGGCGCTGTTGCTCGGCTGCGACATCAGTTTTCGCGACGAGGTCGCCTATGGAGCGGCATTGCCGGGGCCGGCCGCCATCGGCAAGACCGGACAGAGCGCCGCTGCGCTGGCGACGCCGGTCGGCCCTGCCTGCCGGCTGTGCGAACGCATCGGCTGCCTCGCCCGCGCCGAGCCACCCGTTACACGTCCGCTCGGCCTCGACGAGATGGTCACGGGACTGTCGGCGTTCGATTTCCAGTGATTCGGCTCCAGCAATATTGCGGCTGAATCTTCGACCAAAGGACCTCATCTGTTCCTGCGGCGGCAACCAGTAAGCTGGTTCGCGGTTGCCGGCCAAAATATTGGTTCAGCCAAAATATTGATTCAGCCGAATATTGATTCAGCATTGACGGTACGGTATCAAAAAAAAGAACTGCGCAACGGTCGGGGGATCAATGATGGGCAGGACAGTTTTTTGGCTTGGCTTGGCGCTCGCGTTTTCGGCCGATCCCGCATTGGCTGAAAAGTCCTCGGATTTCTTCAATTCCTATCAACACTATAATGATGCCGGCAAGGCGTTCCTGGACAAGATCGATCCGAAGACCGGCGCGATAAATCTTGCCGAAGGCATCCATCTCGACCTCAAGGACAAGTTCTATTTTCTGGACAAGAAGGACACGCTCTCCGTCCTCACCGAAGCTTGGGGCAATCCGCCCGACTCTGGTTCCGATGCCCTCGGCATGATCTTTCCAGTCTCCCATGATCCCATTGCCGACAACAATTGGGGGATAGAGCTGCGCTGGGAAAAGATCGGTTACGTCGACGACAGCGACGCCGCGTCCATCGATTACAATGAACTGCTGCGCAACATGCAGTCAGACACTCTTTCCGGCAACGATCAGAGGGTAAAGGATGGCTATGCGCCCATTACGCTGATCGGCTGGGCGTCGCCGCCGGTTTATGACGCGGCCCACAAGCGCCTGCACTGGGCCAAGGAGCTGCAATTTGGCAACGATGCCGCCCATACGCTCAACTACGACGTCCGTTTCCTTGGCAGGGAGGGCGTTTTCGTGATGAGCTATATCGCGACGGTGGAACAATTGCCGGAGATAAGGCAAAGCCTGGATGAAGTGCTTGGCCTCGCGGACTTCAATACCGGCAAGACATACGCCGATTTCGTGCCGGGCGTCGATACGGTTGCGGCGATTGGCGTCGGTGGCCTGATTGCCGGCAAGCTGGCGGCGAAAGCAGGTTTTCTGGTCGTGGCGCTGATCGCGCTGAAAAAGTTTGGCCTGCTCCTGCTGATTCCGCTGGCCGGTCTCTGGCGTTTTATCCGCGGCAACAAGAGCACCTCGTAACGCATCATCGACAGGTCGCCTCGGATCATCGCCGGGCGAGGGGCGAGGCGCGCTCATCAGTGCGCCAAACGGAACATCGAACTGGATCACGCCCGGCCTTCTGCTTTGCGTTACGCGAATTAGGCACGTCTCTGTCGTCCATTGCACATCGTGCTGCTCCGAATTCGCCGACAGTCGTACCCATGACCGATACCGCATCATCTCCTGTTGCCGCTTCGCCGATCGTGTCGCCGCAAGGGGAACGCGTCGGCTTCCTGCTGGTATTCCTGTCGGCGTTGATGTGGAGCTTCGGCGGCAGCATTGCGCGCTTCATCGACAACGCCGACAGCTGGACGGTGGTGTTCTGGCGCTCGGTCTGGGCCGCCGCCTTCCTGCTCTGCTTCATGGTCTGGCGCGACGGCTGGCGTGGCACGCTGAAGCTGTTTCGCGGCATGGGCCTGGCCGGCCTTGCGGTGGCGTTCTGCTTCGCCACGGCGTCGACCTCTTTCGTCGTGGCGCTTGCCTATACCACGGTCGCCAACATCCTGTTGATGCAGGCCGGCGTGCCGCTTCTGGCGGCGCTGTTTGCCTGGGCGCTGTTTCGCGAACGGGTGGCGGTGGCGACCTGGGTGGCGATCGCCGCCGTCATTGTCGGCGTCGCCATCATGGTGTCGGAATCGCTCGATGGCGCGGTGTCGCCGATCGGCGACGGGCTGGCGCTGCTCATCGCTGTCATGTTCTCGATCGCCACCGTCATCACGCGCCGCTTTGCCCATGTGCGCATGACGCCGGCGACCTGTCTCGGCACGATGCTGGCGGCCGCCTTTGCGGCATCGCAGGCGTCGGCGCTGGGCGTCTCCAGTCACGATATGGGCTTCCTCTTTGCCTTTGGCGTGATCAATCTGGGACTCGGTCTCGCCTTCTTCGCCACCGGAGCCCGGCTTGTTCCGGCCGCCGTCGCGGCGCTGCTCGGCACGTTCGAACCGATCCTTGGCCCGATCTGGGTCTGGCTCATCCATTCCGAGGTGCCGTCGGCGCGCACCATCGTAGGCGGTGCGGTCGTGGTCACCGCGCTGCTCGTCCATATCGGGCTCGAGTTCAAGCGTCAGACGCGGCCCGCGCGAGCGGGCGTCACCGGTGTGCCGTCACCTAATTGATGCAGTGCGCGCGTCAAAGCGAGATGAACCATTGACAACGTCGCAGCCGCGCGGGCAGGCTGCGATCACGGCAACAACAAGACAGGCGTATCTTGCCAAGTCTCCATGCCGGCCGCATCGAGGCCGGACAATATCGTCGTCTCCCTGCCCGCGCCGTAGCGAAAGCTTCCGACGGCGTCGGAACACCACCAACGCCACGCCAGGTCTTCGCTGTCGGCTCGCCGCCGAACGATAATGGCGCCGGCAATTCGCGCTTGTCGCCTGCCTGCAAGCCCAATACCTTGAAGCAAATGCCCAGCCGCGCGGACGCCGCGACGAACTGGCGACGGAACACTCATCAAAGGAGAATAGCATGACCCGCAAAGCGCTCTGGCTTTCGGCGACTTCGGCGTTTCTGGCAGTTTTCACCTTGGGCGCGCATGCCGAGGATCGCGTCGTCAACGTCTTCAACTGGTCGGACTATATCGACAGTTCGATCATCGACGACTTCACCAAGGAAACCGGCATCAAGGTCGTCTACGACACTTTCGATTCCAACGAGATCCTGGAAACGAAACTGCTCGCCGGCGGCAGCGGCTACGATGTCGTCGTGCCCAGCGGCAATTTCCTTGCACGCCAGATCCAGGCGGGTGTGTTCCAGAAGCTCGACAAGTCGAAACTGCCGAACATTTCAAATATGTGGGACACGGTCATGGAACGGACCGCCAAATATGATCCCGGCAACGAATATTCGATCAACTACATGTGGGGTACGGTTGGCATCGGCTACAACATCAAGAAGGTGCAGGCAGCGCTCGGCACCGACAAGATCGACAGCTGGGACGTGTTCTTCAATCCCGAAAGCCTGGCCAAATTGAAGGACTGCGGCGTCTATGTGCTGGATTCGCCGGCCGACATCATACCGGCGGCACTGAAATATCTGGGCCTCGATCCAAACAGCACGTCGCCCGATGAGATTGCCAAGGCCGAAGAAACCTTGCTGAAGGTCCGGCCCTATATCCGCAAGTTCCACTCTTCCGAATACATCAACGCCCTTGCCAATGGCGACATCTGCCTGGCGGTCGGCTGGTCGGGTGACGTCTTCCAGGCCCGCAACCGCGCCGACGAAGCCAAGCAGGGCGTCGAGATCGGCTACTCCGTGCCGAAGGAAGGTGCCCAGATGTGGTTCGACCAGATGGCGATCCCGGCCGATGCGCCGCATGTCGCCGAAGCGCATGAGTTCCTGAACTACATGATGAAGCCCGAAGTGATCGCCAAATCGTCGAACTATGTGCTCTATGCCAACGGCAACAAGGCTTCGCAGCAGTTCATCGACAAGGCGATCCTGGAAGATCCGGCGATCTATCCGGATGCAGCCACCTTGCAGAAGCTCTACACCGTATCGCCTTACGATCCCAAGACCCAGCGCATCATCACCCGCACCTGGACCAAGATCGTCACCGGCCAATAGCATCTGACCAGGCCCCGGCAGCCGTTGCCGGGGCCGCTTTCTCATGGGGCAAGCAGCAGGACGGAGTGGGACATGAAATCGCTTGGCAGCATCCGCAGGGATTTTGCGCCATGGAACGATCCGAACGCCAAGCCATACATCCAGTTCGACAACGTCACCAAGAAATTCGGTGAGTTCACCGCGGTCAACAATCTGTCGCTGACCATTTTCGAGCGCGAATTCTTTGCCTTGCTCGGGGCCTCAGGCTGCGGGAAATCGACGCTGCTCAGGATGCTCGCCGGCTTCGAGGAGCCGACCGCTGGCCGCATCCTGCTCGATGGCCAGGATCTGCGCGGCATTCCGCCCTACCGGCGGCCGGTCAACATGATGTTCCAGTCCTACGCCTTGTTTCCGCACATGACGGTCGAGAACAACATCGCCTTCGGCCTCAAGCAGGAAGGCATGGCCAAGGCCGACATCGACAAGCGCGTCGCCGAGATGCTGAAGCTGGTCAAGCTCGAGCAGTTCGCCAAGCGCAAACCGCACCAATTGTCGGGTGGCCAGCGCCAGCGCGTCGCGCTCGCGCGCTCGGTGGCCAAGCGGCCGAAAGTCCTGCTGCTCGACGAGCCGCTTGGTGCGCTGGACAAGAAGCTGCGCGAGGAAACCCAGTTCGAGCTGATGGACCTGCAGCAGAACCTCGGCCTCACCTTCGTCGTCGTCACCCATGATCAGGAAGAGGCGATGACGATGGCCGACCGCATCGCCATCATCGACAAGGGCGAGGTGATGCAGGTGGCGACGCCGGCCGAGGTCTACGAGGCGCCGGGTTCCCGCTTCGTCGCCGGCTTCGTCGGCAATGTGAATATGTTCGACGGCAAGATCGCGGCTGGCGAGGCCGGCAGTGCGAGCATCGATGCCGGCAACGGCATCACCATCCGGACCGAAAATGCCGGCAGGGCCGCCGCCGGAACATCCGTCACCTTCGCCATCAGGCCGGAGAAGATCAAGGTGTCCTCCACGAAACCGGCCGGTGCCGTCAACGCCATCGAGGGCGAGGTCTACGACATAGCCTATCTCGGCGACATGACCGTCTATCACGTCAGGCTGGACGACGGTCAGGTGGTGCGGGCGAGCACCATGAACGGGGCACGCCTCACCGAGGATCCATTGACCTGGAACGACCGCGCCTGGGTTTCTTTCCGCCCCGACGCCGGCGTCGTCCTGACACGGTAGGGACTGATCATGTCCGCTGTCACCGCCGCAACAAGCTCTCCGGCAAGCGCTGCCGGCAAATCCGCCTTGGTCAGGCTGGGAGCGGCCTTCGTTAGCCGGCTCGTCATCATCATCCCCTACCTCTGGCTGCTGTTCTTCTTTCTCGTCCCTTTCATCATCGTCTTCAAGATTTCGCTGTCGCAGACGGCGATCGCCATGCCGCCCTACACGCCGGTGCTCGATTTCCGCAGCGGCATTTCCGGGTTTATCTCGGAATTCGGCGCGCTCAATTTCGACAACTATACCTGGCTGACGCAGGATGCGCTTTACTTCAATTCCTATGTGACGAGCGTCATCGTCGCCGCCATCTCGACGGTCCTGACATTGCTGGTCGGCTATCCCATAGCCTATGGCATGGCGCGCGCTCCGGCGACGATTCGCCCGACCTTGCTGATGCTGGTGATCCTGCCGTTCTGGACCTCGTTCCTGATCCGTGTCTACGCCTGGATCGGCATCCTCAAGCCCGAGGGCCTGCTCAACCAGCTGCTGCTCGCCACCGGCATCATCAGCCAGCCGCTGATCATCCTCAACACCTATACGGCGATCTTCATCGGCATCATCTACTCCTATCTGCCGTTCATGGTGCTGCCGCTCTATTCGTCCTTGGAGAAGATGGACCATTCTCTGATCGAGGCCGCCAAGGATCTCGGCTGTCCGCCGACCAGCGCCTTCTGGAAGATCACCTTCCCCCTGTCGCTGCCCGGCGTCATCGCCGGCTGCCTGCTGGTGTTCATTCCCGCCGTCGGCGAGTTCGTCATTCCCGACCTGCTCGGCGGCTCGCAGACGCTGATGATCGGCAGAACGCTGTGGAACGAGTTCTTCGCCAACCGCGACTGGCCGGTGTCGTCCGCCGTTGCCGTCATCTTGCTGCTGCTGCTGATCGTGCCGATCATGCTCTTCCAGCGAGCCCAGGCGCGCGCCCAGGAGCAGGACCAATGAACGCGACCTGGAGCCGCTTCAACATCATTTCGATCGTGCTCGGCTTTGCCTTTCTTTACCTGCCGATCGTCCTGCTCGTTGTGTTCTCTTTCAACGAATCGAAGCTGGTCACCGTCTGGGGTGGCTTCTCGACGAAATGGTACGTGTCGCTGTTCCACAACCGGGGTCTGATGGACGCCACCTGGGTG
The DNA here is from genome assembly GCF_040320455.1 of Mesorhizobium sp. M0698. Lineage (NCBI taxonomy): Bacteria > Pseudomonadati > Pseudomonadota > Alphaproteobacteria > Hyphomicrobiales > Phyllobacteriaceae > Mesorhizobium > Mesorhizobium sp. M0698. The sequence goes on from NZ_JAMYPQ010000014.1 coordinate 61,000, forward strand.
ACGGCCCGCGTCGGCGTCATCTCGGCAAGCGTCGCGACCGTGCTCGGCACGCTGGCGGCGCTCACCTTGACACGCTACACGCGCTTTCGCGGCCGGCTTCTGTTTTCCGGCATGGTGTTTGCGCCGCTGGTCATGCCGGAAGTCATCACCGGCCTGTCGCTGCTGCTGCTCTTCGTCGCCGTCGGCCTCGACCGCGGCTTTCTGACGGTGACGCTTGCCCACACCACGCTAACCATGTGCTTCGTTGCGGTGGTGGTTCAGTCGCGCCTGATCACTTTTGATCGTTCGCTGGAAGAGGCCGCGATGGACCTCGGTGCGCCACCGGTGAAGACCTTCTTCCAGATCACGCTGCCGGTTATCATGCCGGCTATCGTCTCCGGCTGGATGCTGGCCTTCACGCTGTCGCTCGATGATTTGGTTATTGCCAGCTTCACCTCGGGACCCGGCGCCACGACGCTGCCGATGAAGATCTACAGCCAGGTCCGCCTTGGCGTGACGCCGGAAATCAACGCAGCGTGCACCATCCTGATCGCGGTCGTCGCAGTTGGCGTGATCATCGCTTCGCTCGCAAACAAACGCCGCGAGGTGCAGCGCCAGCGCGACGAGCAGGCGGCGCAGCGAGGTTGAAGGCTCGCTACTCTCCCGAAACGCCGCGGCTTATCGGCGAGATGAACGGCGTGCTCCACGTGCCGCCGACGAAGAACGACGACTGCTTGGGCGGCTGGCCATTCGTCTGCGTGGCAGCCTGGCTCGGCTGGACGATGCCGCCGGACAGCGCCAGCCCGCGTCCGGCATAGGATGCGATGCCGGAAAGCCAGATCTTGTATTGCGCGGAATTCACCTCGGCCTTGTCGATACGCGCCACGCCGTTCGAAACGCTCGCCTTGAGCTCGGCCCCGTCGATCGGCAGCGTTCCGTCCGAGACGTCGTCCAGCGCGAAGAATCCGCCCTGTTCGGTGTGCTTGAGGAACGCCGGCAGGTTAAGCCGGCTCAGCGCACCCGCGCCGAACGTCGCGGACAGCGAGCCATTGGCGTTTTCGAAAATCGAGTCCCAGGTTCTGCCAGGCCCCTTGAGGATGACCGAAACGGTTCCAGTGCCGATCGGCACCAGCCGCGTCATCCCGGCCGCGGTGCCGAAAGCGCCGCCGTCGATATCGGAAGCAAGCAGCCGGATCTCGACTTCCGTGCCGGCGGGCTTGCGGTCGAAACGGACGCTGCTCTGGACGTTGCCGCCAAAGGCGGATGCATCCGAGATGTCGAAGACGGCAAGGCCGTTCTTGACCTGGGCAGTGGCAGCGACGTCGGCAAGCTGGATGGCGCCGGCGGTGGCATGCGCCGCCGACAGCCTGAGATCGAGATTGATCCGGTCGGCGAAGCTTGTGTCGATTTCGCCCGGGCCGGTGCCGCCGGCGGATGGCACCGGCGTAAAGGCGGAGAGAAATGATCTGAGGTCGAGCGTATCGAAGGCAAGTGTGCCGGAGATCACCGGCAGTGCCTCACCATAGGTGAAGTCCAGCGCACCCATTCCGGGGTTATTGTCGAGGGTCAGGGCCGTGTTTTCAAATTTGACGCGCCCGGCCGTCGCCGTGATCTTGCTTGAAACCGAGATCGAGCCGATTGCGGCACCGGGCGCGATGCCGGCCTGCGACCATTCGAGCACGCGTCGGAGCGAAGGTGCGGCGAATTTTGCCTGGCCGTCGAAATAGCCGTTCTCCGACATGCTGGCGCGGCCGTCGAACGAAAAACTGGCCGGTGCCGCCTTGAAGGAAAATGTGGCCGGTGCTGTGCCGCCACCGAACAGCACGAGCGGGTTCGGCGATGCGGCGTCGATGGCAACACTTTCGCCGCGCCATATCCCGGTCGCCGACAGCGTCGCATTGCTGTTCATCGCGGCCCAGTTCGCCTGGCCGCTCAGGCTGCTCAATATCTCCTGGTCCTTGCCGCCGATGGCAGCCACTACGCGGCCGTCCCTGAACTCGACTGTGCCGAACGGATCTGTCGGCAGCTTGCCGAGATCCGGCTTGGCGGGATTTGTGTTGATCACCGCGCGGGCAGCATCGATCGAACGCGTAATGCGCCCACCGCTGGGAATCGCAGGCAGGAAAAACCCGCTCGCGGTACGCTGAACCCGGATCGTCGGTCGTACCAGCCGCGCCGTCGAAAACACCACATCGCCACGCAGCGCCGCCATCGCCGAGAGGTCGACCTCGACCCGTTCGGCCTCGACCACGGGCGGCGCATCCGTCTCCGTCCATTGCGACAGCGTCACGTCGCTCAGGATCGCCCGGAAATTCGGCCACACCTCGATACGCGGCGCGCCGTCGATGGTGACCCGGAAACCGCTCCACGCGCTCATTTCCCACGCGATACGGTCGCGTACGATGCGGGTCGAGGCGATCAACGGCAAGGCTGCGACAACCAGCGCGATGACGATGACGGCTGCGCCGATCGCCCATATTCCGCGTCGGATCAAAGGTGATGGCATATCGCCCCGTATGCTTCCATTCCGACAAAATCGCCCGACGGGTGTAACCGACGGCTGACGCATTTCAAGTCTTTATGGCCCGGCGATGGCATTTGCGCACACCCTGACCGGCGCGGTCCAACAAAATCTTGCTCTGCTGCATCGCGATATGCATAAGCGATGCCAATGCATGTCGCCCAAAAGTGCGCAGCGGTTTTGGGATAAACGACATGCATAAAGACAAAAGTTTAAAGCGCGTCGCGTGAATCTCTTCAAACGTGACGTGCTTTAAGGAGAAACAATGATGGCTGACGACGCACCGCTCTGGATCCCGACGCAAGAGCAGATCGACGCAGCGCCGATGACCGCCTTCATGAACGCCGCGGCGAACATGGCCGGCAAGGTTTTCTCCTCCTATGCCGACCTGAATCGCTGGTCGATCGATCATCGCGAGACCTTCTGGAGCCTGGTCTGGGACTTTTGTGGCATCGTCGGCGACAAGGGCGAACGCATGCTGGTCGATGGCAACAAGATGCCCGGCGCGACCTTCTTTCCTGAGGCAAAGCTGAACTTCGCCGAGAATCTCCTCAAGAAAACCGGGCTTGGCGACGCAATCGTCTTTCGCGGCGAGGACAAGGTCGAGCGGCGGCTGTCCTGGAACGAGCTGCATGCGCTGACCTCGCGCCTGCAGCAGCTTTTCCTGTCGCTCAAGGTGAAGAAGGGCGACCGCATCGCCGCGATGATGCCCAACATGCCGGAGACCGTTGCTGCGATGCTGGCGGCCGCCTCGATCGGCGCGGTCTGGTCGTCCTGCTCCCCAGATTTCGGCGAGCAGGGGGTTCTCGACCGGTTCGGCCAGATCGAGCCTGTCGTGTTCATCGCGCCGGACGGCTACTGGTATAATGGCAAGGCGATCGAAGTCGCCGACAAGATCGCGGCCGTGGCGGGCAAGCTCGCCACCGTCCGCAAAGTCCTCATTGTCGACTATCTCGGCACCTCGCTCGACGTCGCCGCGACCATCGGCAAGGCGGCTGCGCTGGAAGAGGCGCTGTCACCCTTTGCCGCAAGGCCTGTCGCCTACGAAAGGCTGCCGTTTTCGCATCCGCTGTACATCCTGTTTTCATCGGGCACGACCGGCATTCCCAAATGCATTGTCCATTCGGCCGGCGGAACGCTGATCCAGCACGTCAAGGAAGAACGGCTGCATGCCGGCCTGCTCGACGGCGACCGCTTCTTCTACTTCACCACCTGCGGCTGGATGATGTGGAACTGGCTGGTGTCGGGCCTGGCATCGGGCGCCACCTTGCTGCTCTACGACGGCTCGCCGTTCTACCCGGACGGCAATGCGCTGTTCGACTTCGCCGATGCCGAAAAGATGACCTATTTCGGCACCTCGGCCAAATTCATCGATTCCGTGCGCAAGGCCGGCCTGAAGCCGATCCACACGCATGATCTTTCCAGCGTGCGCACCATCTCATCGACCGGCTCGCCGCTATCGCCGGAAGATTTCCGCTTCGTCTATGAAGGCATCAAGAAGGACGTGCATCTGGCTTCGATTTCCGGCGGCACCGATATCGTCTCCTGCTTCGTGCTCGGCGTGCCGATCGAACCGGTATGGACCGGCGAGATCCAAGGGCCCGGGCTCGGCCTTGCCGTCGATGTCTGGGACGATGACGGCCGCCCGCTCCGCCAGGAGAAGGGCGAGCTCGTCTGCACCAAGGCGTTTCCGGCGATGCCGATCGGCTTCTGGAACGACCCTGACGGCAGGAAATACAAAGCCGCCTATTTCGAACGTTTCGACGATGTCTGGTGCCACGGCGATTTCGCCGAATGGACCGTCCATGGCGGCCTGATCATCCATGGCCGTTCCGACGCCACGCTCAATCCGGGCGGTGTCAGGATCGGCACGGCGGAGATCTACAATCAGGTCGAGCAGATGCCGGAAATCCTCGAAGCGCTGTGCATCGGCCAGGATTTCGACAATGACGTGCGTGTCGTGCTGTTCGTGCGGCTGGCGGCCGGCGTTGAGCTCGATGCCGAGCTGGAAAAACGCATCCGCGCGAAAATCCGCACCGGGGCGAGCCCGCGCCACGTGCCGGCCAAGATCGTCGCCGTCAGCGATATTCCGCGCACCAAATCGGGCAAGATCACCGAGCTCGCGGTACGCGACGTGGTGCATGGCCGCGCCGTCAAGAACAAGGAAGCGCTCGCCAATCCCGAAGCGCTCGAGCTGTTCCGCAACCTGCCGCAGCTTGCCGACTGAGCCGGGTTCAAGGTGGGAGCTGTTTTGAGGTCTCCGGTATCGTTAACGAATTATCTCTTCGGAATTTACCTAGATTTCATGAGTGGTACACATTGGTAAATTTTCCGGCGTGCCGGTAAGGATTTGTTAAGGCCCGGCATCAATAGTCGTGCGTAACTTGAGGGAGAAATCCCGTTCCTCTTAGCCCCGAGAGGATCTGATTCGCTCAAGCCCCGTTGTGACAGCAATTCCAATTTCTCAAGGCGTCCTGTTGGACGCCTTTTTTCTTTGCGCAACCATAGCTAACCGGCGAGCACTCGGGTCGAGGGAAAGGCGACTTCGACAAGGGTTCCCTCGCCGGGCGTCGAGTTGATGGTGAACCGGGCCCGGTTCGCTTCGACCATCGCCTTGGTCAGCGGCAGCCCAAGACCCGTGCCGTCGCCACGGCCGCGCTTCAGCGCATTGATCTGCTTGAACGGCTTCAGCGCCTGCTCGATCTCGGACTGGCTCATGCCGATGCCGGTATCGCGAACGCGCATGACGACATCGCCGGAGATCTCGTAAGCCGTCGACACGATCACCTGGCCGCCGGCCTGCGTGTAGCGGACGGCGTTCGACAGGATGTTGAGCGCGATCTGCCGCACGCTGCGCAGATCGGCCACCACTTCCGGCAGCCGCGAGGCGAAGCTGGAGCGGATGATGACGCGTTCCCGGTTGGCTTGCGGCTGCATCATCGCCACGGTTTCGGCAAGCGTGTCGTTAAGCGACACCGCCTCATAGGCCATCTCCTGCTGGCCGGCCTCGATTTTCGAAATGTCGAGCAGGTCATTGACCAGATCGAGCACGTGGTTGCCCGAACGGTTGATGTCGCGCAGATAGTCGCGATAGCGGTCATTGGCCACCGGCCCGAATTTCTCGTCGACCATCAGCTCGGAAAAGCCGATTATGGCGTTGAGCGGCGTTCGGATCTCGTGGCTGATGCGGGCCAGAAAATCGGTCTTCTGCGACGAAGCGCGTTCGGCGACCGCGCGCGCCTGGGTCAAGTCCTCTTCGGCCCGCTTCCACTGGGTGATATCGCGCACCACCGCACAGAAGCCGCTGTCGTTGGGCAGCCTGCCGATGGTCATGAACAGCGGAATGAAACGCCCCTGCGCCTCGCGCCCGATCACCTCGCGGCCATCGTTCATCACGCTTGCAACGCCGGGCTCCGACAACCCCTCGAGATAGTCACGCGCCGCGCGCTGGCTTTCGATCGCAAACAGCGAGACGAACGGTTTGCCGGTCACCTCGTCGCTGTCGAAGCCGAACAGCGCTTCCGCCGGACGGCTAATTGAACGGATCGTTCCGTTACGGCCGATCAGCACGACGCCGTCGGTGGCGGTGTCGATGATAGTGCGCATTTCGGCAATGCGTGCCTTGAGCTCGGAAACATCCGGCTGCGTTTGGTCTTCGGCGGCGCCATGTGGAATGGCTGCTGCCTCGTCGTCGCCGGAACGACGTACGACCAGCATCAGCGCCTTGCCGTTTCCCCAGGGCACGGAGCGTAAAATCGCATCGATCGGAAACTCCTGACCTTCGCGCGTTTTCAGCCGCAGAGCGCGGTCGCCGCCATCCGAACTGCCGTCGTCGGCATAAGGGTCGGCAAACAGCGCGCCGAGCCCGCCGGCCTCGTCCAGGGCATTGAGCGTCGCATAGCCGGTCAAGCCGAGGAATTCGTCGTTCGCGTAATGCAGCTGGTCGCCGGAATGGATAAGCACCGGCACTGGCAGCTTGCCGAGGATCGAGGTATCCGGCCCCTTGTTGTCCTCTCCGGCAAACGCCGACGGCACGAAGCCGTCGAGTTTGAGCGGTGGTGCCTGCGGCCGCGCGATGGGCGGCACCTGGCCGGCAGCGTCGGCTGCGGCTGCGCTGTCCTCGGACCAATCCTCGCTGTCTTCGGCGTCACGGAAGTCTTCGGCCGTCATGCTGTCGTCGTCGCCATCCCGCGGCGCTTCGGCGACGATCGTTCGACGGTTCGTGCTGGGCTCAACGCCTTCCTGCGCCTCATCGCTGGGTTCGCGGTCGGCATAGTCGAGCAGCGATCCGGAAACAGGGCGTGTGACGGGTTCGCCGGCTTGCGCCTCTGCTTCCACCTCATCCGGCTGCTCGCCGTCGAGCCGGGCAAGATCCTTCTGGTCTTCGGCATCGGCCTCGGGCGGTTCGGCGGCAGCCGCCCCGCTTTCCGGACCTTGTGCCGGCATCTCACCCTTGTCCGTCGGGCCGGCTTCTTTCAGCTTTGGCTCGTCGGCCTTGCCGGCTGCCTCGACTTTCTCAACCGGCTTCTGCTTTCCGGCGCTGGGCTGTTTTTCGGCCGGGGTGCTGTCCTTCTTGAGACGCTCGCCAATCTCGCGAAACGCGCTGCGTTCCAGCGTCGACAGGCCCTTGTCGTTGGCCGGCTGCCGGTGCTCGGCCAGCCGGATCACCTTGTCGGCAAAGCGCCGCTCGGGTTTTGGCACGATGGTCAATGCCGGCACTTCGCCCCTGAACGGATCGGCGGGTTTAGGTGTCTCGGGGAGAGGTTCGACGGCTTTCGGCCCGATGGTCGCGGCAGGTTTCTCCTCGGCGACAAGGGCCATGCCGACGGCATCCGGATCGACCACCGCATCGCCGCTCCTGGCCACGCCGAAACCGCGAAAACCTTCGAAAACGCGGCTGCGGCTGTAAACCGGGAGCGCCGCCAGATCGACGGGTATCTTCAGATCGGTGCCGGCGACCGGCCACAGCACGGAGCGGCCGGACCAGGTGTCGCGCCGTTCGAGCAGGCCGGCAATCTCGCCAGAAGCATCGAGGCCATAGGCGGCCGAAACATCCTCGAAGCGGCGGCCGATCACGTCGGCGGCAGGCTTGCCGACGAGCTCGGCAAATTCCGGCGAAAGGGCGCTGAAATGGCCCTCCGCGTCGGTACGCCAGACGAAACGCATGGGCGCGGCGGTGCGATCGATCGCCGAAGCGCGGTGTTCGGCCGGCGATGCGGCTTTGGTGGCTTTTGCGGCGCTTTCCGGCGAAGTATCCGCGCCGGCCTGCGAAGCGTCCGGGCTGGTCTCGACTTTGCCGGACGCAGCTGCCCCGGGCGGGACCTGCGCGTCGTCGCCGGCATTGAAGTACCAATGGTCATGCTGCGTCGGCGTTTCGCCAGCCGTGCGGTGATCGCCGGCCGCGTCGGCAGGTTCGTGCTCCGCCGATGCCGAGGTGCCTTGCATCGCTGCAAGGTCGATCTCCGCCGCGCCGGTGCTGGCGATCGGCTGCTCGTTGTCCTGATCCGTTGGCTGGGGAAGATCGCCACCTCTCAGTGCCGCTGCCGCCTCGGTTTCCCCGCCGGCGCGCTCGCCATCGGGGGCCTCGCCGTCAAGCCGGTCCTCGTCGATCACCACCAGCAGGTGCCGCTCTTCCGTCAGCCGGGCAAGGCCCGCGGGATAGGAGCTGGACCCACCCGGAACCAGGCGCTTGACGATGCGGTCGCTCTCGTTCGCCACGTCGGCGACAAGCGCGGCCAGCGTCTCAGGCCGGATGCCGAGCGCCGAAAAGCCGTCCGATGCGGCGTCGATATTGCCCTTGGCATCGACAAAGGCGATGTAGTGGCCGTCTTCCGCAAAGCCACCGATGGCGCGGTCGGCGATCTCGGCGGCGCTTCGCGAGCCGGTCTGCGCCGCCGGCAGCGCCAGCATGATTGCTTCCTCGCCATCGGGCATGGTCACCGCGCTGGCCAGGAAGCCGACGGCGCGGCTGGTCAGGCCAGTCGCCAGCCGGACCGTGATGGCACGGTCGCGGCCGATCTGCGGAAAACCGCTGGTTGCCATGATCTGGCGCCTGGCGATCAGCGGCAAACCTGCCGAGGCGCCGATGATCGCGCCGATGTCGGGATAGCCGAATACCGCTGCGCCGGGGCCGTTGGCCCAGATCACCTGCTCGAGATCTGCCGACAGAATAGCGATCGCGTCGCCTGCGGCGAAGCGCAGGCGGACCGCGTCGAGCACGGCGACATCGAGGAAGGAGTAGTTTTCAGCCGGCATGCGCTTGGCGACCCTCACAGAGCGGGCAATTTGCGGTTAACGCTTTGTTAATAAAAGCCGACGGCGCGAAGGTCCACAAGTCATAGCGTGCAACCAGCGGAATCTCTAGGCGCGTGGTTAACGCCGCGAACCAAATATTTTATGGTGCGATGCAACAAACATGTTGCAATGCACAAAATTTGCCTTTATATTGCCATGATAGATGAACGAGACGGCATTTTGTCAAAGCCGCTGCCGCTGAAAAGGATGGAAAATGTCCAGGACCAAGACCGCTGAAACGATCGAAAACGTTGAATTCCCGAGCTTCGACGCTTCGAAGGCCACCGACCAGATCCGTGCCTTCGCCGAAAAGGGCGTTGAGCAGTCGAAAGAGGCCTATGCCAAGCTGAAGACCGGCGCCGAGGAGACCCAGAAGGCTCTGGAGTCGACCTACGAGACCGCCAAGTCCGTTTCCAGCGACCTGTCGCTCAAGACCATCGCCGCCCTGCGCGCTAATGCCGAAGCCGGCTTCTCGCATTTCGAAGCGCTGATCGGCGCCAAGTCGCTGTCGGAAGTCGTCGAGTTGCAGACCGCTTTCCTGCGCAAGCGCGTCGAAATGACCGTCGAGCAGGCTAAGGACTTCCAGGCGGTTGCTGCCAAGGCGGCCGAGGACGTATCCAAGCCGATCAAGACCGCCTTCGAGAAGGCCGTGAAAGAAATCAAGATCGCCTAATATTTGCGCACAGTTTGACGATGCATCAAAAGGTCGCATTTCGTCAGACAAATAGATGTGCGATATAGTGGTTTAAGTGAATACCCGGCGGGTGGAACCTCCTCCCTCTGCTCACCGGGGTGACCAGCCAGCACCTCCTCCCGCTGGCTCGTAACAGGAAAAGGCCGGCACCTCCTCCCGCCGGCCTTTTCTTTTGTCCGGCGGAAAATGACGCGATGCCGGAGCGAGCTTTTGCCTTGCCAAAAGCCTTGAATTAAACTCCGATAGCCCGTATGGACGCATCGCCGAACGACAGAGCGGGTCCCGAACGTTTCATCTCGATCCCGCTCAGGCAAACGTGCCGTTGTAGCTCAGATGGTTAGAGCGCCGGATTGTGGATCCGGAGGTCGCTGGTTCGATCCCAGCCAACGGTACCATTCAGCTTTCAGCCAGGTTTCTGACCAATAGCGCCGAGCGTTCACTACGATCCCGTAGCGCTCACCCACGGTCCCGCGCCTGACGCGCGCCGCGCAGGTGATCCACGAGGGCTCTCAGCTTCGGCGCGATATTCCGTCGGCTTGGGAAATAGAGATAGAAACCCGCAAACGGCGGAAAATAGCCGTCGAGGATTGGCACGAGCTCGCCGCGGTCGAGCCAGGGGCGGAATGTATCGGCCATGCCGAACGTGATTCCGGCGCCTGCAACGGCCAGCCGGATCATCAGCCACATGTCGTTGGTTGTGATCTCGGGCGCAACCGCCACGTCGAACTCGCGCCCGTCCTCGCCGAACTCCCACCGATAGGGCGAAACTCCCGGCGCCGGCCGCCAGCCGATACATCGATGAGCCACAAGCTCGCGCGGATGGGCGGGTGCTCCGAACTTTTCGAGATAGCGCGGGGCGCAGACGGCCATCTGTCGCTGATCGCCCGATACCGGCACGGCAATCATGTCCTGCTCGATCACTTCGCCGAGCCTCACTCCCGCATCATAGCCTTCGGCAACGATGTCGAATTCCTCGTCGGTGACCACAATATCCAGATGCACCTCGGGAAACCTTTCTGCAAAGGACGCCAGCAACGGTCCTGACAGAAAGGCCTCTGCGATCGACGAAACCACGATCCGCAGGCGGCCGCGCGGGCGGTCCAGAAACTCCGTGGTGGCTTCGATTGCCGCGTTCACGTCGGCGATCGCCGGTGCGACGCTCGCCAGCAGGCGCTCGCCCGCTTCGGTCAGGTTGACGCTGCGTGTCGTGCGCTGCAGCAATGCGATGCCAAGGCGCTGTTCAAGCCTGAGGATGCTCTGGCTGACCGCTGAGCGCGTCACGCCCAACCGGTCTGCCGCAGCGCGAAAATTGCGTTCCTCGGCCACGGCGACGAAGACGGCAATTGCATTGAGATCGATGTCCCATTGGTTAGTCAAACTTACCATCGAGGTTAACGGCAGGCGGGTTATCGCGACAATGCCATGGCTCTATCTCTGTCGCAACGGCAAGAAGGCTTGATCCTCCTGATCCAAGCCGAAGCCGACCAACAAGGAGATATCCCATGACATCACTCCCTTCCTCCTGGGACCTGGATGGAAAAGTCGCCCTCGTGACCGGCGCGGCACGCGGCATCGGCCGCTGCGCGGCGGAACTGCTGCGGGCGCGGGGCGCCCGGATCGTGGCAAGCGATCTCAGCGACAGCGTACGCGAATTGGAAGCCGAGGATGTGGCGACCCTGGTCGGCGATGTCGCCGACGAGGATCTGGCCAGACGCTCGGTCGAACTCGCCGCGAAGCGCTTCGGTCGACTCGACATCGTCGTGAACAATGCCGGTCGCACGCTCAACAAACGACTGACTGAGACCTCGGTCGACGACTATGACCGCATCCTGCAGATCAACGCGCGCGGCAGCTTCGTCACTGCCCGTGCCGCAGTGGAATTGATGGCCGCCGGCGGTAGCGGCGCGATCGTCAATGTCTCGTCGATCTCGGCCGTCGCGGCCTTCGAGACGCAGGCGGCCTATGCCTCCTCCAAGGCGGCTGTCGCACAGCTGACCAAGGTGATCGCGATCGAATACGGGCGCATGGGCATTCGCTGCAACGCCGTTGCCCCTGGCGTGATCGAAACCGACATCATGGAAGGCGTGGTGGAGAATGGCCGGGAGATGCTGCGCAGCTTCGGCGGCGCGCATCCAATCGGCCGGATCGGCCAGCCGCAAGAAGTTGCCGAGGCCATCGCCTTTCTTGCCTCGCCGGCATCCAGCTTCATCACCGGGGCCTTGCTTCTGGTCGATGGCGGCTACACCGCCCAGTGAGCCCCCCAAATAGGGCCGGCGCGCCGCGGGAGCTCACCCGCACCCAATCCCTTCACATCGTGAAAATAATCATAGAACCAAAAGGATCATCTCGATGACGATGAACAGAGTTGTTCTGATCACCGGTGCCTCCAGCGGCATCGGCGCTGGCATTGCCCGCGAGCTTGGCGCGGCAGGTGCGAAGCTGATGCTCGGCGCACGCCGCACCGACCGCCTTGAAGCGCTTGCGGCCGAAATCGAGGCAGCTGGTGGAACGGTTCGCGTGCGAGCGCTCGACGTCACCAGGAGGGCGGATGTCGCAGCATTCGCCGACGCAGCCCGGGCCGAATGGGGCCAGGTCGATGTCATCGTCAACAATGCCGGCGTCATGCCGCTGTCAGCCATGGCAGCCATGAAGGTCGACGAGTGGGAGCTGATGGTGGACGTCAACATCAAGGGTGTTCTGTACGGCGTCGCGGCGGTTCTGCCCGAGATGACGGCACGCGGCTCCGGTCACATCATCAATATCGGTTCCATCGGCGCACTGGCCGTCTCGCCCACGGCCGCCGTCTATTGCGCAACGAAATACGCTGTCCGCGCGATTGCCGATGGGCTCCGCCAGGAGAGTGACGATATCCGCGTAACCTGCATTCATCCTGGCGTGGTGGAAAGCGAGCTGGCGAACACGATCTCCGACGAAGCCGCTGCCGCCGCCATGAAAACCTGGCGTGCTATTGCCCTGCAACCCGATGCCATCGCCAGGGCAGTGCGCTACGCAATCGAACAGCCCGACGATGTCGACGTCAACGAGATCGTCGTGCGTCCGACGAAGGCGGCGCATTGATGCGATCCACTTTGGCCGCAGTGCTTACGCGTATTGCCGTTGCTGTAGCTCCAACCGGCCTGACCCTTCCTTCAACTCCAATCCTCGCGGAAGAACCAATGACGCACCAAGATCATCCCTATGTCGGAATGTGGGTCACCGAGGATCGCCATATCAGGCACGAACTCCTGCCGAACGGCCGTTATGACGAAGCGCGCGGTGACCGCGAAAGCGCCTACCGGGGACGCTATGAAGTGCACGGCAACCACATAGAATACTGGGACGATACGGGCTTCACCGCGGATGGTGAGTTCGTCGAAGGCGTCCTCTATCATGCCGGCATGATCCTTTACCGCCGGCGGTAGAGAGCCACCCTGAGACAAGCACTTCAGGATTCCACAAGACGCTATTGCATGCCTTGCATGAGACGCTCGGCAGCTTGCACTGCAAGGCCCGTCACACCACATATCTTCACGCAAGCGCGGCGGAAAGAAGCAGGATCGCGAGCAGAGTCGACATTGCAAATGGTTGTCACTATATAGCGGCGGCTTTGACGGCTCGCCTCTTACATGGTGCCGGCGAGAGCGCGGTAAATGTGCTAGTCATTGTGACATCTATTGTGATCTAAAACGGCTTGAAAATCGAAAAAAAGCAAATAGAAACAATAGCGCGGGTCGAACGAGTTTCGTCGAGAGAATCAGTCCTCAAGAACTAGAACGTGCTCCTTGAACCCTCCATTCCCTTCAGCTCTGTGGACCTCGGACAAGTTCGGCTTGCCGGGCGAAGCCGACTCGGCTCGAATGGCAGCACGCATCTTTTCGAAGATGCCGACGTTTATGATTACCAACCGGCATAGCCGCTAGGGAAACAGCAGTATGAGTGAACACGCGATCGAGTTCTTGCGCGGGTGGATTGGCGAAAAAGTCCACTGCCAGCCCTCGCCAGCCAGAATCGAGAAGCAGGCCGAGACCCTCGCCAGGGAATGTGCGGCCAAGGCTGCCGAGGCCGGCATACCCCTGGAGGATATCCAGGAAGAGGTCGGCGACATTCAGGAGCTCATTGCTTCGAGGCTCGAAGAGGCGGCCGAGGCCGACCAGGACGAGCGGAATTCCAACAAGCCTGCCGGCTGACGGACCGCCTCCGGCAAAACCTGCCGGGCGAACATTGCCTGTCTGATGCAGTTGCGCGGTCTTATCGCCGCGCAGCTCTGCCAAATCTCTCCTTAAGCCATGTTTTCGGCAACGCCGGCACGAAATTGCCGTCGCGCCCGGTCATGTCTTCATTGGCGACCAGCGCGTTGAGGATTGCTTCCTCCACGCTCTGAACGACGGCGTCGAAGAACGGGTTGATATCGGCATCCGGTATGTAGCCGGCGCTGACCAGCTTGCCGGCCGCGCCGCGCGCCGCGTCGGGATTGGCCGTGCTGAAGGCCAGAAAGATATCGCCGGACGAATTGTATCCATAGCCGCCGGTTAGCGCCACGCCGAGCGGCACGCGTTTCGCCAGCCGTTTCAACTGATGCGGCATGAATGGCGCATCGGTGGCGACGATCGCGATGATCGAGCTCTTCTCCGCTCGCGGCGTGTTGTCCCGGGCCGCCGGATCGGCGAGTTCCGCTCCGGCTCTGATGCCACGGATCACGAGGTTTCGCCGTGCACCGAAATTCGACTGGACGAAGCAGCCGATCGTTAAACGCTTTCCATTCCAGTCGACGCTGCGCGAGGATGTGCCGGACCCTGCCTTGAAGCCGAAGGTGATCATGCCTGTGCCGCCGCCGACGCTGCCCTCTTCGATCGGCCCGCTATCAGCCGTTTCGAGCGCGGAAAACACGTGCTCGAAGCTCACATGGTGGCCGTTGATATCGTTCAGGAAGCCGTCGTAAGTCTCGCCCGCCACCGGCAGCGCCCAGGCGCTGTCGAGCGATTGCGGCAGCACCGTCTGCATCCAGCGCAGCGTTGCGTCGCGGCTGACGCCGCAGGAATGCGTGTTGGTGATGGTGATGGGAAGATTGAACGCTCCGAGCTCCTCTATCAGATGCGAGCCGGTCAGTTCGCCATTGCCATTGGCGCTGAACATCCCGGCAAACGCCGGGACGGCCAACTCGTCTCTGGGCCGTGGCAGGATCGCGGTCACGCCGGTGCGTACCGGACCCTTGCCGACGACGAGCGGCCCATCCCCTGAGATCAGCGTGGTATAGCCGACCGTCACGCCGGGCACATCGGTGATGGCATTGAAGCGGCCTGGCGTGCCATCGAATGGGATCGCGAAGGCGCGGGCGCGCAGTTTGCCCGAGGGCGTCGCAAGATGCGGGTCGGTCATTTTTTCCTCAGAAAAGCGAACCTTGGCCGCCCGGCGCCTTGAGCTTGGCCGCGGGCTTGGCAACCGTCTTCGGCCGCGCCGTGCCACTGATGGCGACTGCATCGGCGGTGCCGTCGGCGAACTCCAGCGAAAGCGCCATCCCCGACACAACTTCTGCCGCGTGCTTGACCACCGCGCCGTCCGCATCCTTGACCAGCGCGAAGCCTCGCGCCAGCACGGCCTTGTGCGAGAGCGTCGCCAGCAGCCGGTCGGCCTGCGTCAGTTTTCCACGCAGACGGTCCAGCCGCCGCGAAATCGCCTGGTCCTGCCGCCGCGTCAGTGCCAGCAGGGCATCGCCTTGCAGTTTCTGCCGTCTTGCGATCGGCGCCGGTGACAGTCTGGTCGCCGTGCGCGAAAACCGCGCCCGACGCTCGCGCACGATGGCGAAGAAAGCCGCTTGCGCACGGGCGAGGTCGCGGCGGGTCAGAGTGCGGGCTTCGTTCATGCGCCGCGACAAAGTCGCCGGCGTCAGCCGCTGCCCCAGAAGCCTGGCTCGCTTGCGCTCGACGCTGACCGACAGCGCCCGGCCGAGCCGGCTCGTCGCCTCGTCGAAGCGCCGCCGCGGCAGCGCCAGCAACTGGTCGGGCGAGGGCAGCGCACGGGCGGCCGCGCGTGCCGCCTGCCGCTTGCGTTCGAAATTGCGCGACAGTGCGGTCTTCAACCGCGCGCCAAGGCCGGCAAGCGTCGCTTCGAGGTCGACCTTGACCGGCACGGCGATCTCGGCGGCGCCTGTCGGCGTCGGCGCCCGCACATCCGCCGCCAGATCGATCAATGTCCAGTCGGTCTCGTGGCCGACCGCGGAAATCACCGGAATGCCCGAAGCGGCGACGGCCCGGGCAAGCGCTTCGTCGTTGAACCCCCACAGATCCTCCAGGCTGCCGCCGCCGCGCGCCACGATCAACAGATCGGGCCGCGCGATGGCGCCGTCCCATGGCAGTGCGTTGAAGCCGTTGACGGCAGCGGTCACTTCCGCACCCGCCGTCTCGCCCTGCACCCGCACCGGCCAGACCAGCACGTGCAGCGGAAACCGGTCCTTGATGCGGTGGATGATGTCGCGGATGACGGCGCCTGTCGGCGAGGTGACGACGCCGATGACGCACGGCATGAACGGCAGCCTGCGCTTGCGCGCCGCGTCGAACAGGCCTTCGGCCTGCAGCCGGCGCTTGCGCTCGTCCAGCAGCGCCATCAGCGCACCGGCACCGGCCGGCTCGAGATTGTCGATAACGATCTGGTAGTTCGACTTTCCGGGATAGGTGGTGAGCCGGCCGGTGGCGATCACCTCCATGCCTTCCTCTGGACGGAATTTCAGCCGGCTCATCGTGGTCTTCCACACCACGGCGTCGAGCCGCGCGCGATCGTCCTTCAGGCAGAAATAGGCATGGCCGGAGGAATGCGGTCCGCGATAGCCGGAAATCTCGCCGCGCACCCGTACATTGCCGAAGACGTCCTCGACCGTACGCTTCAGCGCGCCGGAAATCTCGCTCACCGTATATTCGGTGGCGTTGGTGCGTGATTCGGATGCTGCGTCGCTCATCGGCCGATTGGGGGACGATTGCTGGCCGGCGTCAAGGCGGCCGTGTTCGATGTCCGCCCCAAACGCGCGATCACCAGCCCGGCAGGATCTGGTTCGGCTTGGTCCGCTTCATCTTGGCGAAGGCGAGGGCGGCGAAATCGAACGTGCCGGTCTCCTCGCCGAGTGGCACGGAAATATTGTCGAGGCTCTCCGAAATGTGGCGCGCAAGCGCGTCGACGATCTCCGGCCGCGAGGTCTGACCGCGCATGATACCGATGCGGCAATCGGGCAGGGCGCCGAAACCGTCGGCCTCGCCCAGCACCCGCATGCCGGGCCGCAGCGCGCATTCCGGCAGCACCGAGATCGCCAGACCGGAAAGCACCGCGGCGGCGATGACGGTGGCAGAGAAGCTGGTGAACAGGATGCGATAGTCGCGGCTCTGCTGATCGAGCACGTCGGCGGCGGCCCGCCGCCAGATGCAGTTCGGCCGGCCGAAGGCCATCGGCAGGATCGGCTGCTCATGCGTCGCATGGTTGGCCGAGGTAACCCACAGCAGCGGTTCGCGCCGCACCACTTCCGACTGGCCGCGCGCGTCGTTGTGCGTCACCAGCGCCAGGTCGAGATTGCCGCGCTTGATGTGTTCGACCAGTCCCGGCGTCGGTTCGCAGATAACGGTCAGTTCGACATGCGGGTTGGAACGGGCAAACCGCGCCATGATCTCTGGCAGGAAGCGATCGGCATAATCGTCCGGCGTGCCGATGCGGATGGTGCCTTCGAGCCGGCGGTCGTCGAAGGCGGCCAGTGTTTCCTTGTTGAGATAGAGCAGCCGCCTTGCGTAGGAGAGCAGTCTGTCGCCTTCCTCGGTCAGCCTGTTGGTGCGGCCGTCTTTTTCGAACAGCGGCTTGCCGATCCGTTCCTCCAGCCGCCGCATCTGCATCGACACCGCAGACTGGGTGCGATGCACCGCTTCCGCCGCGCGGGTAAAGCTGCCGGTGTCGACAATCGAGATGAAGGTCTGCAACTGATCGAGATCGAGCGGCGCTTTCATTGGCCTAATCCATCATTGATGCTGATGCTAAAGATTAGAAACATTCGTTGGATTAATCAATCGGGCCATGGCAAATTCCGATTGTCCACATGAAGGCATGTGAATCGAAGCCGGAACGGCCGCTGTCGCCAGCGCCCGATCGACCGGTTTCGCCCGTTCGAATGTGAAGGAGACCGACATGGCTACGTTTGATTTCGCTACCGAGACCTCGCGCATCACCTCGCGTCCGGCCGTTGCGACGCGCGTGGCCAATGCCGCTGCCAATGTTTACCGCGCCTGGAGAAACCGCCGCGCCTTTTATCGCCTCGGCGAGATGTCGGATGCCGAGCTCGCCGACATCGGCCTGACCCGCGCCGACCTGCACGTCGCTGTCGGTGTACCCTTTGGCCGCGATCCGACAGAAAGGCTTCGCGTCATCGCGGTCGAGCGCGCCGAAACGATCGAGGATATTGCCCGCAAGGTGGTGTGATCGCGTGGTTTCGCCGTTCGGGCGCGTTGAACCTTTTTGAGGCACGACGCCACTAAGTTACGCAGGCTCCCCACTCCCTGCCGGATCCCCCCGGCCAGCCTGCGCGCTGCCCGGTCCTCCCAGGACCGGGCTTTCTTTTTTGGGCGGCACTGATGATTGATTGCCGGTGTCTGGTCTACCGCCGGCCCATGCCCTGCTTGAACTGGTCGAAGATCGACTCCATGCCTTTCTGGTAGTCGTCGCGCTGCTGGGCGCCTGTCTCGAACATCTTGCCGAACAGGTCGTCAAACGGATTTCTCGGCCTGCCGCTCGGATTGGCCTGCGGCTGCGGCGCCTGGGGTTGCTGCGGCGCCTGACGCGGCTGAGACTGTTGTGCGCCACCGCCGAACATGTCCTGCAGCACCTTGCCGAGCGGATTGTCACCATAAGGGTTCTGTGTCTGCTGGGGTTGGTTCTGCGGCTGCTGTGGCTGTGGTGCACCGCCGCCGAACATATCCTGCAGCACCTTGCCGAGCGGATTGTCACCATAAGGGTTCTGTGTCTGCTGCGGCTGGCTTTGTGGCTGCTGCCCGCCGCCGAACATGTCCTGCAACACCTTGCCCAGCGGGTTGTCGCCGTAAGGGCTCTGCGTCTGTTGCGGCTGCTGCCCGCCGAACATATCCTGCAGCACCTTGCCGAGCGGGTTATCCGTGGGGCCTGCAGGCTGAGGGGTCGGTGCCTGGCTGCCGCCGCCAGCCTGCCGCATCATCTGCTCGATGAGCTCGCCAAGCGGATTGCCGCCACCGCCTGCCGCATGCATCTGCCCGCCTAGCTGGTCGGTGGTCTGCTTGAATAGCCCGCCCATCATCATCGAGGCGATTGCCGGCAGCATCTGCTGCAGGACCTGCTGGCTGACGCCGCTCGCCTGCGCGGCCTGGCTGGCGACGGCCCGCGACAGGTCCTTCGAGCCGAACAAATGGCCGAGAATGCCCTTGCCTTCATCGAGGCCCTGCGGCGAGAAGGCCCGGCTTGCATCCTCGAAATATTTGGCGTGCTGGCCGCTGGCCATCGCCGTCATGAAGGAGCCGAGCCCATAAGGGTCCGCCGTGTTGCGCTTCAGCCCCTGCGAAAAGGCCGGCAGCAGCGCCGCGACCGCCGCCTGCGTCTGCTGCTGCGAAAGCCCGAACTGCTGGGCCAGCGCCTGCATGCCGTTGCCGTTCTGGGCCTGTGCCAGAATATCGAACAAGGAAGGCATTGTTTTCTCCTCCGGGAAAATCCTCGTTGGAGAAGCCTAATTCGTTTCCATCACTGATTGAAGCGAATTTGCCGGACCATCGGCCAAGCGGATAGCGAAGCGTTAATACGCGTATTCCATGAACACCGGCTCGATCGAGCCGCCCCAGCGTGTGTGGTAGGCCGAGAGCATCTCTTCGGCGCTGGTGGTGCCACGCGCGACGACCTCGTCCAGCGTGTTGAGGAACGAGGTCTCGTCATAGCCGTCGCGGTTCTTGCGGCCGCGGTTCTTCAGTCCCATGCGCGAGATGACGAGCACGTCGCGGGCTATCTCGCGCAGTGTCGTGTTGCGGAAGGGCGCCGAAATGCCCTGTTCGGGCACCGCGTTGCGCATCGCCAGCACCTCGTCATAACTCCAGCTCGAGGTCAGCGCCTCGGCCGCGTCGAGCGCAGCCGCATCATAGAGCAGCCCGACCCAGAAGGCCGGCAGCGCGCAGATGCGCCGCCACGGCCCGCCATCGGCGCCGCGCATTTCGAGAAAGCGCTTCAACCGCACGTCCGGGAACAGCGTCGACAGATGGTTCGCCCAGTCGCCCATCGTCGGGAGCCCGTCCGGCAGTTCGTTGCGGGCGGCGCCCGCCATGAACTGGCGGAAGGTGATGTGCGTCATGTCATGGTACTGGCCGTCGCGGATGACGAAATACATCGGCACGTCGAGCGCCCATTCGACATAATCGGCAAAGCCGAAATCGGGCGAGAAGCAGAATTCGAGCAGGCCGGAGCGCTGATTGTCGGTGTCGCGCCAGATCTCGCCGCGCCAGCTCTGCAAGCCGTTCGGCCGGCTTTCGGTGAAGGGCGAGTTGGCAAACAGCGCCGTCGACAGCGGCTGCAATTTCAGCGACACTTGCATCTTGCGGCGCATGTCGGCTTCGCTTTCGAAGTCGAGGTTCACCTGGATCGTGCAGGTCCGGTACATCATGTCGAGACCTTTGGTGCCGACCTTGGGCATGTAGCGGGTCATGATCTCGTAGCGCGATTTCGGCATCTTCGGCGTCTCGGCCAGCGACCATTTCGGGCTGCCGCCAAGGCCGAGAAAACGAATGCCCATCGGTTCGGCGATCTCGCGCACCTGCGCCAGATGCGCATTGCCTTCGCGGCAGGTCTGGTGGATCGTCTCCAGCGGCGCGCCGGACAGTTCGAACTGGCCGCCGGGCTCCAGCGAGATCGCGCCTTGGCCGGTCGGCTCGACCAGTCCGATGATGCGGCCGGCATCCATGATCGGGTCCCAGCCGAGTTTGTCCTGCATGCCTTCGAGGATGGCGCGGATGCCGCGCTCGCCGCCGTAGGGCACCGGGGCATTGCCGTCAACATAGAACGGGAATTTCTCGTGCTCGGTGCCGATGCGCCATTTGTCGCGCGGCTTGTTGCCTTCGGCCAGGTGCTCGACGAGTTCGTCGACGCCTTCGATCGGCCGGAAATCGGTAGTATCGCGCGCCATAATAGCCCTCCGCACATGGCCCCGAAAACCGGCTTCGATTTTCGGAAAGGATCATGTGCCCAATCAATATGTTACAGCGTCCTTTGCGTGCCCGAAAGGACGCGCGGCCACTGCCGGCGCTAGATGGACGAAATGTCAGTAGCCGATCAAGCGAAAAATCCTGAGCCAGAGGGTAACTGGAATTGATCACCAATCCCCGATTGTCGCCTGGATCAGCGCCAGTGCCGCTACGGCCGCCGTGTCCGCCCGCAGGATGCGCGGCCCAAGCGGAATGGCGGTAACGAAGGGCAGGGCTCTCAGCATCCTGCGCTCCTCGTCGGAAAAGCCGCCCTCCGGCCCGACCAGCAGGCCGAGCTTGTTCTCCCGCACCGCCTGCAATGCCGGCAGGGGACTGTTGGTCGATGCATCCTCGTCGCAGAAGATCAGCCGCCGCTCACGGTCCCAGTTGCTGAGCAGGCGCTCGAATTTTTCCGCTTCGCGCAGCTCCGGCACCGCCAATATGCCGCATTGTTCGGCCGCCTCGACGACATTGGCGCGCAGGCGCTCGATGCCGGGCTTTGCCACCTGCGTATGCTGGGTGATGACCGGCTGCAGGATGCCAGCGCCCATCTCGACCGCCTTTTGCACGAGGTAGTCGAGCCGCCCCTGCTTCAGCGGCGCGAAACAGTAGACGAGATCGGGCAACGGCGGCTGCGGCCGCTGCAATGCCAGCAACTTCAGGCGCAACGCCTTCTTCGATTTTGCCGCGATCGCCGCCGACCATTCGCCGTCGCGGCCGTTGAAGACCAGAATTTCGGCGCCTTCGCCGAGCCGCAGCACGTGCGAGAGATAATGGCTCTGCTGCGGGCCGATGTCGAACTCGATGTCCGGTCCAAGCCCGTCCGGCACGAACAGCCGCTGCATCTTGTAATTGGCGCGCATCGCCGAGGAATGCGGCAACGTCACCCTCGGCGTCAAGCCTCGGCGGAAGGATGCCAGACAGGCTCGTAGCCTTTCTGCAGCACCGAAACAGTTGTCGCTGGCGTGAGCAGGCGGATTGGACTGTCGGTAAAACCGCCGAACCCCACCGGTTCGCCATAACCGCCGAAACTCCAGGGCAGCGCGGCGCCGTCAAACAGGACGTACGCCCTGTTTCCTGACGAGATCATCGTGCCGTCCGGCAAGTCCGCAAGCGCTTCCGGTTCCAGTCTCGGCGCCCGCCCGCCCGATGCCACGCGCTCCTTGTGCAGGCGCTTGTCGAGTTGCGGCGCGCGTGGCTCGGCAATGCCGAAGGCGTCGCCGAAACGCCGGACAAAATCCCTGGCCCGCTCGCGCCGGCAGAAGAAGCAGGGCCGGTGCCCGGCGGCAAGTGCCGTCACCTCGTCGAGGAAAAACAGTTCGGTCCAGCCGGCCTTGCCGCCAGCCCGGTTGCGCCCCATCGGCTCGCGCCGCACGTTATGGAATTCGCAGACGCAGATGATCCAGGCTTGCAGCGCCCAGCGCTTCTTCAACAGCGTTCTCGTCTCGGGGTCGTGAATGATGCCGCGATTGCCCATGAACAGGCCGCGCTCCGGCACGGCATGGATGGCGCCGAACGGGTCGACCCGGTTTTGCAGTGGCATAGGCGTTCCCTGTTGGCTGCAATGCTGGCGCCATGATATCGCTCGTTGCATCAATTTCATGTCAGCAGGTTTCGATGCGGGTCTTGGTTGTCCAGAACTTCGACAATGAGGGCCTTGGCCAGATCGGCGCGGCCCTTGTCGAGGCGGGCGTCGATATCGACCTGCGCCGTCCCTACTGCGGCGACGCGCTGCCGCAAGATAGCGGCGGGCATGACGCCATGGTAGTGCTCGGCGGCGCCCAGAATGCGCTGGACGACGAGCTCTGTCCTTATTTTCCGGGCCTGCTCGACCTGACGCGCGACTTTGCCGAGAGGGATCGCGCGGTGCTTGGTATCTGCCTCGGCAGCCAGTTGGTCACGCGCGCCTTTGGCGGCGAGAACCAGATCGGCGGCGCGTCGGAGTTCGGCTGGCACGAGGTCGCGCTCACCGCGGCGGCGCAGGCCGATCCGGTGCTCGCCGCTTTGCCCGCAAAATTCCCGATCTTCGAATGGCACGACGACACCTTTGTCTTGCCTAAGACTGCCGTGCGGCTGGCCGGCAATGCCGTCGCCGAGAACCAGGCGTTCCGTATCGGCCGCGCCGTCTACGGCTTCCAGTTCCATTTCGAGGCCGACAGTCCGATGGTGCGCGACTGGAGCACCTCCTTCGCACCGCTGATCGCCGAGCGGCATCCTGAATGGGCGGGCCGGCTCGACGATGAAATGGCCCGCAACGGACCGCAAGCCGATGCCGCCGGCCTGGCCATCGCCCGCGCCTGGGTGGCGACGATCTGACGGCTCATATAGTCAGCGTATTTGGCGACGTTGCATATTTGGCACGCGGCGGCAAATCCGCCGGGGATAACGCGTTTCATCCTTGGCCTGTGTCTGTCCGCCAGCCTAAAAGGCGCCCGCTCTGCATCTTGCGTGCAACCGCGATGAACCTTTCCTGTGACCCGCGCGACACACCGCCGATACAGAACATGCCTAGAAGCGCGAAACCGTCAGACATTTGCGACGTATTTTGCGTTTCAACGCATTGGTAACCCGCTCGTGCATAGATGCAGAAAGCTCAACAAGAGATGACGTCCGTGAAAGCAGCCTTTTTGTCCTTTGCCATGTTGTCGGCCATCGTCTTGTGCGGCCTCGGCATTTATTCCGCCGACGCAGCCAACAACCATAATGCCGTCGACGGCTACGGCGTCACCGCCGCGCTTCGCTAGACCCTCTGCACATAACCTCACGCCTTACCTACGCCCGCTCACCCGTCACTGTCAGGATATGCTTGTCAGCGCCGTCCACGACAAGCGCGGTGAGGTTTCCCGACTGCCAGGCGAGGGTGTCGACATTGACGCGGTTGCCGGTGATCTCGGGCTTGGCCACCGGCGTATGACCGTGCACCACGATCTTCGGATGAAGACCGGTGTGGTCGTGGAAGACCTCGCGGATCCAGATCAGGTCCTGCCGGCTCTGGCTTTCCAGCGCAACGCCGGGCCGGATGCCGGCATGGCAGAAGAAGAAGTCGCCGAAGGTCACCGAAAAGGCCAGCGAGCGCAGGAACTCGACATGGTTCTGCGGCACGGCCTCGATCAGCGCGGCGTGCCCTTGCCGCAATGCCGCATCGGCGCGGCCAAACCAGGCGCTGCTCCCACCGAGCGACACGCCATAGGACAGCGCCGTCTGGATGCCGCCATAGCGCATGAACAGGCCGTCCGGGTCGGGGACATCGAGAAAATCGAGGAAGCCGAGATCATGATTTCCGGCCAGCATCAGGTGACGCGGATCGCGTCTTTGCGCGTCGATCAGGAAATCGATGACGCCCCTGGAGTCCGGGCCGCGGTCGACATAGTCGCCGAGATGGATCACGCGCCAATCGGCCGACGGCCTTTGACCGAGCTCCGCCTCGATCCGCCGGTGCATGGCGGTCAGCAAATCGAGCCGGCCGTGCACATCGCCGATCGCGTAAAGGCGCATGCCTTGCGGTCCGCGCGCCTCGTAGAAACTGATGCCGGGCTCCGTCAATGCCTGCGTCGCCTCCGTGGTCATGCCGTCACGGGACTTTAGCGCCGAAGCTGATCCTTGCCCATGTCGGTGACCAGACGCTTTCCGCACAGTGCCAGCGTTATGTCCATCTCCTTGCGGATGATTTCCAGCGCCTTGGTAACGCCTTCCTTGCCGAGCGCGCCGAGGCCGTACAGGAAAGGCCGGCCGATATAGGTGCCCTTGGCGCCAAGGCACAGTGCTTTGAGCACGTCCTGGCCGGAACGGATGCCGCCGTCCATATGCACCTCGATCGTGTCGCCGACGGCGTCGGCGATCTCTTCCAGCGCCATGATCGACGACGAGGCGCCGTCGAGCTGGCGGCCGCCATGGTTGGAAACGATGATCGCGTCGGCGCCCGTTCTGGCGGCCATCAGCGCATCTTCCTTGTCGAGTATGCCTTTCAGGATCAGCTTGCCGCCCCAGCGCTCCTTGATCCAGGCGACGTCCTTCCACGACAGATGTGGATCGAACTGCTCCTTCGTCCAGGACGACAGCGAGGCGAGGTCGCCGACGCCCTTGGCATGGCCGACGATGTTGCGGAAGCTCCGGCGCTTGGTGCCGGCCATGCCGACGCACCAGCGCGGCCTTGTCGCCATCTGCCAGAGGTGCTTCGGCGTCATTCGCGGCGGCGCCGAAAGCCCGTTGCGGATATCCTTGTGGCGCTGACCGAGGATCTGCAGGTCGAGCGTCAGCACCAGCGCCGAACATTTCGCCGCTTTTGCGCGATCGATCAAATCGAAGACGAAGTCCTTGTCGCGCAGCACATACAGCTGGAACCAGAACGGCTTCCTGGTCACCGACGCGACATCCTCGATCGAGCAGATGCTCATTGTCGACAGCGTGAACGGCACACCGAATTCTTCCGCAGCCTGCGCCGCCAGCATCTCGCCGTCCGGATGCTGCATGCCGGTCATGCCGGTCGGCGCCAGCGCCACCGGCATCATCACCTTCTCGCCGATCATGGTCGATTCCAGCGAGCGGTTGTCCATGTCGACAAGCACGCGCTGGCGGAACTTGATCTTCTGGAAATCTTCCTCGTTGGCCCGGTAGGTGCTTTCGGTCCAGGCGCCGGAATCGGCGTAGTCGAAGAACATCTTCGGCACGCGGCGGCGCGCTAGGTCCTTGAGGTCGGCGATGGTGAGAATGCTGCTCATGGATCTTTTTTTTCCGCTGGTTCTTCGCTGGTTCGTCGTTGAATTTTCTGGGCGGGGCCTACGGCTGTTTTCTTGCCGCCTCACCGTCACCGGGCTCGGAGCGTTGCCTGAGCCTCAGCCGCGACACGCGCTGCCAGTCGCCGCTGCGCTCGGCCTCGGCCATCGATCGTTCGACGTAGGAGATGTGGTCCATCGCCGCCTGCCGCGCCGCGGCTGCATCGCCGGCCTTGACCGCCGTGTAGATTGCCCGGTGCTGCGAAAGCAGCGTCTCGCGCGCGCCCGGCACGCTGAACACCAGCCGCCGGTTCTGGAACACGCCTTCCGACAGCAGCCGATAGCAGGAGCGCAGCGTGTGCAGCAGGATGATGTTGTGCGCGCATTCGCAGATCGCGTGGTGGAACTCGACGTCGATTTCCGCCTCGTCGTCGAAATTGCCGGTCCGGTGCGCCTCGTCCATACGTGCCATGATGCGGTCGAGCAGCGCCAGATCGTCCGATGTGGCACGCCGCGCCGCATATTCCGCCGCCACCGCCTCGATCTCGCGGCGGTACTCCAGATAGTCGGTCACCGCCTTGCGATGCATCGAGATCAGGTCGGTCACCGGCTTGGTGAACAGCTGGCCGATGACATCGGCGACATGGGTGCCGCCGCCTGGCCGTGTCGTCAACAGCCCGCGCCCTTCCAAGGCTTTCAAGGCATCGCGCAGGATCGGCCGCGACACCTCGAACTGGCGCGCCAGTTCGCGCTCGCCCGGCAGCCGGTCGCCGGTGCGCAGGACGCCTTCGAGGATCAGGCTCTCGATCTGCTGCACCACCTCGTCGGCGGTGCGCGAATGCTCGATCCGGGAGAAAATATCGCTCAAACGGAATGCCTGGGGTTGAACCGATGTCGCGCACGATAAAGCCAGCGTCGCCAACTGGTCAAATTATTTATCCAATTCGCCCCGGGCGCCGGGTCGGTTTCACAGCCGCGGCTTCATATCACCTTCAGCTAAACTGGCTGTTTGCGTCCTCTGGAGATTGTCTCTAGAGCAATTCCAGGAAAAGTGTGAAACGGTTTTCCGTCCGGAATTGCGCAGAATAAAAGAGATAGAGCGGTTCGGCGTTTCCATGAAACAATGAGCCGCTCTAGAGGGACATCATTGCCAAAGGGCTCAGAGAAGCCTGGGGGACCAGCCGTGCCAGACGCCGACCCGTCCAGCCTCGAATTCCAGCTGCGCGCCAAAGCCGTGGGCGGCACCGTCATGGGCTTTCCGGCGCATGAAGGTCGGCCGGGCGCGCTCGGCGAGGTCCACGCCCGGCCGCAGCCGCTGGTCGAAAAGCCGCGCGTGCTGGTGCAGCTTTCCTTCATGACCGAAGCTGGATCCGGGATCGATCAGGCCGTGCTTTCCGAATTGTCGCGACGCCTCGGCATTGCCGCGCCCGACCCTCACGCCCGCCATCACGCGATGAAATGGGGCAAGGGCTCGCTGCGTTGGGAACGCCACACGGAATTCTCGACCTATCTCTGGGAAGGCCCGCTCGCCGAAAACGGCAGGGGGCAAGAAGACACACCCTTCGGCAACGGGTTTTCGCCGCCGGGCACGGTGATTTCCGGCATCAGGCTGGAGATCCGCAATTGGACGCCGGCGAACGAAAAACTGATCGCCGGCTTCGACCCGACCAGCCTGTGCTATTCGCTGGTCGAGCGCGGCAACGCGGCCATCGTCACCGATTTCCGTCAGGATGGCGACGGCTTGACCCGCATGCTGGTGCTCGACCGCGGCCTGACCCCGGCGCGCACCGGGGCACTGTCGCAGCGGCTGATCGACATCGAGACCTACCGCACGCTGGCCATGCTTGGGCTGCCGCTGGCCCTGACGCTGTCCGGTCGCGCCCGCCGCATCGAAGACAGGCTGGCCCAGACCACGTTGGAAATGAAGGTCGCCGAGACCCGCGACAGCCAGACGCTACTTGCCGACTTGACCGAACTGGCCGCCGAGCTGGAGGCCGATGCCGCCTCCAGCCTCTACCGCTTCGGCGCCAGCCGCGCCTATGACGGCATCGTGCGCGAACGGCTGGAGGCGCTCGACGAAGAGGCGGTGCCCGGCTACGACACCTGGGGCGGTTTTCTGCAGCGCCGCGTGGCGCCGGCGATGCGTACCTGCCGTTCGGTCGAGGAGCGTCAGGCCAACCTGTCAACGAAGCTCACCCGTGCCACCACACTGCTGCGCACCTGGGTCGACGTCGAGGTCGAGAAGCAGAACCGCGATCTTTTGGCATCGATGAACAATCGCGCCCGCCTGCAATTGCGGCTGCAGCAGACGGTGGAGGGGCTCTCGGTCGCCGCGGTTTCCTACTATGTCGTCGGCCTCATCGGCTACGTCGCCAAGGGCGCCTCGATCTTCGGCCATGCCTTCGCGCCGGAAATGGTCACCGCCGCCTCGGTGCCGCTCGCCATCGTGCTCGTCTGGTGGGGCGTGCGCCGCGTCCGCCGCATGCACTCCGAACCAGGCAAGCAGCCGGGCGAGTAGTGTGGGGCGCAGCGGCAGATTGCCGCTGCGGAAGGCTGTCTCGGCCATAGGCCTCTCATCCCGGCCAAAGCGGCATTTGCAAGCGACCACCGTCGCTGGTAAAAGATTTTTACCAGTCGATCGAAGGAGGCTGTCGATGTCCGGCCTTGCCATGCCGAAACCAGACGACGCCACGATGCGCCGGCGCGACGAGATCGTCGCCGATATGCGCATCATGGTGCCGGGCGAGGGCGTCGTCGACGCCGCCAATGCCATGCGCGCCTTCGAGAGCGACGGGCTCACCGCCTACCGGCAATTGCCGCTCGTCGTTGTACTGCCGCAAACCGTGCCCCAGGTCTCGCGGGTGCTGAAATATTGCAGCGACCGCAACATCCGCGTCGTGCCGCGCGGCTCCGGCACCTCGCTCTCCGGCGGTGCGCTGCCGCTCGAAGACGCGGTGCTGCTGGTGATGAGCCGCTTCAACCGCATCCTCGAGATCGATTTTCAGAACCGCGTCGTCGTCGCCCAGCCCGGCGTCACCAATCTCGGCATCACCACCGCCGTCGAGCAGGAGGGCTTCTATTACGCCCCCGATCCATCCTCCCAGATCGCCTGCTCGATCGGCGGCAATGTCGCGGAAAATTCCGGCGGCGTGCACTGCCTGAAATACGGTCTCACCGCCAACAATGTGCTCGGCATCGAGATGGTGCTGATGAATGGCGAGGTGGTGCGCCTCGGCGGCAGCCATCTCGACGCGGAAGGCTACGACCTGCTCGGCGTCATGACCGGCTCCGAAGGACTGCTCGGCGTCGTAACCGAGGTCACCGTACGCATCCTGAAGAAGCCGGAGACGGCGCGTGCCCTGCTGATCGGTTTCCCGACCAGCGAGCAGGCCGGCCAATGCGTTGCCGACATCATCGGCGCCGGCATCATTCCGGGCGGCATGGAGATGATGGACCGTCCGGCCATCCACGCCGCCGAGGATTTCGTCCAGGCCGGCTATCCCTTGGATGTCGAGGCGCTGCTGATCGTCGAGCTGGACGGGCCGGGTGTCGAGGTCGATCACCTGATCGGCCTGGTCGAAGCCATCGCCTATAGGAACGGCTCGACCATATGCCGCATTTCGCAATCGGAGCAGGAGCGGCTGAGCTTCTGGGCCGGCCGCAAGGCGGCTTTCCCGGCGGTCGGCCGCATCTCGCCCGACTACTACTGCATGGACGGCACCATCCCGCGCAAGGAACTGCCGCGCGTGCTCGCCGGCATGCGCGAGCTGTCGGAGAAATACGGGCTCGGCGTCGCCAATGTCTTCCACGCCGGCGACGGCAATCTGCACCCGCTCATCCTCTATGACGCCAACGTGCCGGGCGAACTCGACAAGGCGGAGAGTTTCGGCGCCGACATATTGCGGCTCTGCGTCAAGGTCGGTGGCGTGCTGACCGGCGAGCACGGGGTCGGCGTCGAGAAGCGCGACCTGATGCCGGAAATGTTCAACCAGATCGACCTCGACCAGCAGATGCGCGTCAAATGCGCCTTCGACCCCAACCATCTTTTGAATCCCGGCAAGGTCTTCCCGCAATTGAGGCGATGCGCCGAGCTCGGGCGGATGCACGTGCATCGCGGGCAAGTGGCGTTTCCGGACATTCCGAGGTTTTGAGTGGGTATGTTGGCGCTTGAACACCCCCCTCTGTCCTGCCGGACATCTCCCCCTCAAGGGGGGAGATTGGCAGCTTGCACGCCTCAGCCTTCTTTCAATATTGACGATTGGCGAAGCCAGACGCGACGTCCGATCTCCCCCCTTGAGGGGGAGATGTCCGGCAGGACAGAGGGGGGCGCGAAGGAACGCGACGTCTTTGCATTTGCCATTGGCGCATCCGCCTCATGACCACCTTCGTCCCCACCACCGCAGCCGAAGTCCTCTCCACCGTCGCCTGGGCCGCGGCGGAAGACGCACCGCTGGAAATCCTCGGCCACGGCTCCAAGCGCGGTATCGGCCGGCCGCAGCAGGGCGAGCATACGTTCGACCTTTCCAAACTCTCCGGCGTCATGCTTTACGAGCCGGCCGAACTGGTGCTGTCGGCAAAAGCCGGCACGCCGCTGGCCGAAATCGAAAGCCTGCTTGCCGAAAACGGCCAGCAACTTGCCTTCGAACCGATGGATTACGGCCCGCTGCTCGGCGGTGAGCCAGCGCGAGGCACGATCGGCGGCGCACTCGCCGCGAACCTTTCCGGCCCGCGCCGGCTGAAGGTGGGTGCTGCGCGCGACCATATCCTCGGCATAGCGGCCGTTTCCGGGCGCGGCGAGGCCTTCAAGTCCGGCGGCCGCGTCGTCAAGAACGTCACCGGCTACGATCTGTCCAAGCTGATGGCCAACAGCTGGGGCACGCTGGCGGTGCTCACCGACGTCACCTTCAAGGTGCTGCCTGCTGCCGAGACCGAAGTCACGCTTGCCATCCGCGGCCTGCTCGACGATCACGCCGCCGCCGCCATGGCGCTGGCGCTGGGTTCCAGCGCCGAAGTGTCGAGTGCTGCCCATCTTCCCGAACGGGTCGCAGCTAGGGTCGCTGGCGGCAGTCTCGGCAGCGATGCCGCGACGCTGCTGCGCATCGAGGGCTTCGGCCCGTCGGTCGCTTACCGCATTGCCGCGCTGAAAGACCTGCTGAAAAACGCTGGGCCGCTGCAGGAGATTTCCGGTTCGGTCTCGTACTCGGTCTGGCGCGATGTCCGCGACTGCGCGCCGTTCGCCGATGGCAGCGAAAGGCCGGTGTGGCGCGTCTCGATGGCGCCGTCGCGGGGCCACCAGATGGTGCTGGCGCTGCGCATGCAGGCCCCGGTCGATGCCTTCTACGATTGGCAGGGCGGGCTGATCTGGCTGCGCATGCAGCAGGACGATCCCGAGGCTGGCCTGTTGCGCGGCCTGATCAGAAGACATGGCGGCGGCCATGCGACGCTGGTGCGCGCAATCCAAGCACATCGCGCCGCCGTGCCGGTGTTCGAGCCGCAGGCGCCACCGCTGGCAGCACTGTCGGCGCGGCTGAAGGCCGAATTCGACCCGAAGAATATCCTCAATCCCGGCCGTATGGCGCCGGGCGCAAGCTCTGCTACTCTCGCGCCGGCAACCGAGGGAGGAGCACAATGAGCGATCCAGGCCAAAACGGTACGTCCCGCCAGACCGACCGCTGGCTGGAGCCCGGCCCGACCAACGCGCTGGTCATCTACATCCTCTATCTCGCCGGCCTGGCCATCGGCGTCAGCGGTATTGTCGGCGTCGTCCTGGCCTATATCAATCGCGGCAAGGCCGGCGGCTTCGTCGAGAGCCATTACACATTCCTGATCCGCACCTTCTGGATCGGCCTGCTCTATGCACTGATCTCGGCGCTGCTGATGATCGTGGTCATCGGTGTCGTGCTGATGGTTGCCGTCGCGGTCTGGTTCATCGCCCGCTGCATTCTCGGCCTGCAGGCGCTGCAGCGCGGCGAGCCGGTCAAGAACCCGGAAAGCTGGTTTCTGGGATTATGAGCATGATCCCCAAAAGTGGGTACCGGTTTTGGGAAAAGATCATGCTCAAACGGTAGGGATTCGTTTACGTGCAGACCAATTTCTCAGCTGCCCAGCTCGCCGATCCGCATGTCGCGGAATCGGAGAAGATCCTGCGCAAATGTGTGCATTGCGGCTTCTGCACCGCCACCTGCCCGACCTATGTGACGCTCGGCAACGAACTGGATTCGCCGCGCGGCCGGATTTATCTGATCAAGGACATGCTGGAAAACGGCCGGCCGGCCGACAAGCAGATCGTCACCCATATCGACCGCTGCCTGTCCTGCCTCGCCTGCATGACCACCTGCCCGTCGGGCGTCAACTACATGCATCTGGTCGACCACGCCCGCGTCCATATCGAGGAGACCTACAAGCGTCCGCTGGCCGATCGCCTGACACGCGCCATGCTGGCCTTCGTGCTGCCCTATCCCTCGCGTTTCCGCGCGGCGCTCAAGCTGGCGAAGCTCGGCCAGCCATTCGCCGGCCTGTTTGAGAAAATCCAGGCATTGAAGCCTTTGGGCGCGATGTTGAAGCTGGCCCCGGCGTCGGTCCCGGCAGTCTCGCCGATGGCCTCGCCGGGCGTCCATGCCGGGCAGGGCGCGAAGAAAAATGGCCGCGTCGCCATCCTCACCGGCTGCGCGCAATCCGTGCTCGATCCCGGCATCAACGACACGACGATTTCGCTGCTGACCCGGCTTGGCGTTGAGGTCGTGGTGCCCGAGGGCGAGGGCTGCTGCGGCGCGCTGGTGCATCATATGGGGCGCGAGGACGCTGCCTTGGCGTCGGCCCGACGGAACGTCGACGCCTGGACGCGCGCCGTCGAGCAGGGCGGACTCGACGCCATCGTCATCACCGCATCCGGGTGCGGCACCACCATCAAGGATTACGGCTTCATGCTGCGCCTCGATCCGGCCTATGCCGACAAGGCCGCGCGCGTCTCGGCGCTGGCCAGGGACATCACCGAATATCTGGCAAGCCTCGACCTGCCCGAGCCGGTCCGCAAGCCGGGCACCATCGTCGCCTATCACTCAGCCTGCTCGATGCAGCACGGCCAGAAGATCACCCGCCAGCCGAAGGAGCTTCTGGTCCGTGCCGGCTTCGTCGTGCGCGAGCCGCGCGAAGGGCATCTGTGCTGCGGTTCGGCCGGCACCTACAACATCCTGCAGCCCGGGATTTCGGCAACGCTGCGCGACCGCAAGGTCAGGAATATCGAGGCGACCGGTGCCGAAATCGTCGCCACCGGCAATATCGGCTGCATCACCCAGATCGCTTCTGCCGCCAAGCTGCCGGTGGTGCATACGATAAAGCTGCTCGCCTGGGCCTATGGCGGGCCGAAGCCGGAAGGCGTTCCGGAAGAAAAGCTGGTTGCGGCTGAGTAACAGGATGGTCGTGGGCGTCAGGCCCCTCATCCGGCCGCTTCGCGTCCACCTTCTCCCCGCTGGGGAGAAGAGGGTGGCACCAACGCTGGCGATCTCCTCTCCCCTCGGGGAGAGGTCAGCCGAGCGAAGCGGAGGCTGGGTGAGGGGGCTTGGCGCCTGCGGGTCTTTATTCCGCCGCGAGCCTGTCAACTACGCCATAAGTCGCCTGATAGCGGGCACGCTGCCGGCTGAGGGCCACCATCGTGTTGCGCAGCAGGATCGCCACAGTGATCGGGCCGACGCCGCCCGGCACCGGCGTGATCCAGGACGCGACATGCTTGACGCTCTCGGCATCGACGTCGCCGACGATGCGGCTCTCGCCGTCCGGCCCGATTTCCGAATTGATGCCGATATCGATGACCGCTGCACCAGGCTTGACCATGTCGGCCTTGATCAGCCGCGGCTTGCCGACGGCGACGAACAGGGCGTCGGCGCGGCGTGCGTGTGCCGCCACCGAACGCGTCATGTGGTGACAGACGGTCACCGTCGCGCCTTCGCTCATCAAAAGGAACGCGATCGGCTTGCCGACGATCTCGGAATGGCCGACGACCACCACCTCGAGCCCCTTGAGGTCGAGGCCGGTTTCCCTGAGCAGTTCGACCGAAGCGGCGGCGGTGCAGGGCGCCAGGTCGAGCTGGTTGTAGACGATGTTGCCGATCGAGGCCGGATGCATGCCCTCGACATCCTTGAGCGGATGCACCGCCGCCTGCAGCGTCTTGATCGGAATGTGCACCGGCACCGGCCGCTGAATGATGATGCCGGTGACGCGCGGGTCGGCGTTAAGCCCGTGGATTGCCGCTTCCAGTTCGCCGGCGGTGATGTCGGCGCGAAAGCGCCTTTCCTCGAAGCCGATGCCGGCCAACCCGGCCTTGGCGCGCTGGTTGCGGACATAGACGTCGACCGCGGCGGTATCGCCGACGGTGACCGACACCAGCTTGGGCGGAAAGCCTTCGGCGGTGGCGATCGCCGCGTCCTCGCGCACGCCGGCGATGATGCGTTGGGCAACCGGGCCGCCTCTGAGATAGCGGCTGTCATCGGAAAGGGACATTGGGATGGGGCCTTTATCTGGATTTTAGCCGCCACATAGCAAAGCAACCGCGAAAAGGCAGCGCGAAAAGCGAACCGCCATGCCGGTCGCGCGACGTGCCGGCAAAATCTTCCCGTCAATTCCTGCTGGCGGAAACAAAAAGGGCAGCACGGCTTGCCGCGCTGCCCTTTCGTGACTGGCCGCATCCCCACACGGCCCGTCCCCCGTTATTCAATGCTCCCGAGGCTTCTGAGCAGAATCATCGGTGAGGTCAACCGCAGATTACATCACTACAACCGTCGTGCCAACATTGACCCGCTCGTAAAGGTCGACCACGTCCTCGTTGCGCATGCGGATGCAGCCCGACGAGACCGCGCCGCCGATCGTCCAGGGCTGATTGGTGCCGTGGATACGGTACTCGGTCGAGCCGAGATAGAGCGCGCGTGCGCCGAGCGGGTTTTCCATGCCGCCGGCGAGATAGGTCGGCAGATAACGGCCCTTGGCGGCTTCGCGGGCGATCATCACCGCCGGCGGCCGCCAATCCGGCCAGACGCGCTTGTTGGTGATCTTGTGGGTGCCGGACCATTCGAAGCCCGGCTTGCCGGTGCCGACGCCATAACGCCGCGCCTTACCGTTCTTCCCGACCAGATAGAGGAAATTCTCTCGCGTATCGATGACGATCGTGCCCGGCTTCTGCGGGCCGTCATAGGCGACTTCCTGCGGCAGATAGATCGGGTCGATCTGCGGCCGCATCACCATGCGCTTGGCCGGCGCCTGCACCGCTGCGGTGCGCAGCTGATCGGGTTCGGCCAGCCGCCGGTAGCGCCGTTGCGGCTGCGCCTCTTGCCGGCTCTGCCGCACGATGCCCGGCGCATGGCCGAGCTGCAGCACCCAGGGCGCCGAAAGATCTGGGCTGACCACCACCGGCGGCCTCTCGGCATAGCGGTCGTTGGCATTGGCGGCACCGGCCGCAAGCACGGCCGCGGCGCCGAACAGTGGGAACAAGAATGTCTTCATCGCAACGCACCTTGATCGTCGAACATGCCGGGGTGCAAAGCCTCCCCGATTTCGCCGACATTGGGCGCGAAGCGGCAACCGAAACATGAATCGGAATGCGTAAAATGCCGATCTGTCAGTAAAGCTTTTGGTGTGGTTACCGCCCGGTTCAGGAATCTGGTAAAGCCGCGGTAAAGCCCGCGTCAAAACGCGTTAACGCCAAGACACGAACGGAATTCCGCCATGGATAAAAAGGCAGGTCTGCTTGCCGGTCCCGACGGCATCGCCCGCTGCTTCTGGCACGGCAACCTGCCGGATTATCTGCACTACCACGACCACGAATGGGGCCGGCCGGTCGCCGACGACCGCCGCCTGTTCGAGAAGATCTGCCTCGAAGGTTTTCAGTCGGGCCTGTCCTGGCTGACCATATTGCGCAAGCGCGACAATTTCCGCGAGGCGTTTGCCGGCTTCGATGTCGACAAGATCGCCGCCTTCACCGACGCCGATGTCGAGCGCCTGCTCGGCAATGCCGGCATCATCCGTCACCGCGGCAAGATCGTTTCGACCATCAACAACGCCAAGCGCGCCCGCGAACTCATCGACGAGGCCGGCTCGCTGGCCGCCTGGTTCTGGAAGTTCGAACCCGGCCCCGACGAGCGGCCCGAGATCGTCGACCTCGCGCATTTGCGCGCCAATCCGACGACGGCCGTCTCGGTCCGCATTTCGAAAGAGCTGAAGAAGCGCGGCTGGAGCTTTGTCGGCCCGACCACCGTCTACGCCTTCATGCAGGCGATGGGGCTGGTCAACGACCATCTCGAGGGCTGCGTCTGCCGCGAGCCGGTCGAGGCGGAACGGAAAGCGTTCAAGCGGCCGAAATAGCGGCTCAGGCGCCGCCGGCGCCGGCGAGGAAAAACCCGGCAAGGATGGCCGCCAGCGCGGCGAACACCGGATAGATCACCAGCAGGCCGGTCATCAGCACGTCGCGCATCGTCGGTCCGCTGCGCTGTTGCGCCGCGATCTCGAACGGTCCGGCGATTTGCTTCGTCTTCGGCGCATAACCATCGGCCGGCCGCAGCCGGACCGAGGCGTCGCGTGCGCCGCTATCGATGATGTCGAACTTCTGTAGCGTGGCCATGGCCCCGAGCCCCTTGTTTCGGCGCGCTTATCGGCCCGGATTGTGTCGGCACGATGCCGCGCGCATGGCGCAATTGTTTCATTTGTGATGCGGTTTGTTTCGGGGATGGTCGCCTTGCCTGATGGCTTTGCGCTGCCCCTCATTGCCCTGCCGGGCATTTCTCCCCGTATAGGGACGGGGAGAAAGGACGCCTCCGCCGGTGGTTTCGCCAATCACAGCGTTGCACAAGTAGCGCCGAGGCTGCGACAAGTCCCCTTCTCCCCGTCACTATACGGGGAGAAGGTGCCGGCAGGCGGATGAGGGGCGGCGCGACGTTTGCGAACCAACTGGTCCCGCGACATCGCGGAAAAGGCGCAAACCCTTGCCTTCTCCGGGCTGCATCGGTAGGACACGCCGACCCGAAATAAGTCACCGTTTACATAGCAAAGTACCCATCCCATGGCCGACAAATCCGAAAAGATGAAAGCGCGGCTGCCGCGCGGCTTTGTCGACCGCGGCGCCGACGATCTGCGCGCCGTCGAGAAGATGATGGCGACGATCCGCTCGGTCTTTGAGCTCTACGGTTTCGAGCCGGTCGACCAGCCGCTGATCGAATACACCGATGCGCTCGGCAAATTCCTGCCCGACCAGGACCGGCCGAACGAGGGCGTGTTCTCGTTCCAGGACGATGACGACCAGTGGCTGTCGCTGCGCTACGACCTGACCGCGCCGATGGCGCGCTTTGTCGCCGAGAATTTCGAGCGCCTGCCGAAACCCTATCGCAGCTATCGCTCCGGCTGGGTGTTCCGCAACGAGAAGCCGGGCCCCGGCCGCTTCCGCCAGTTCATGCAGTTCGACGCCGACACGGTAGGCACGCCGGGTGTCGCGGCCGATGCCGAGATGGCGATGATGATGGCCGACGTGATGGAGGCGCTCGGCATCAAGCGCGGCGACTACGTCATCCGCGTCAACAATCGCAAGGTGCTCGACGGCGTGCTGGAGGCGATCGGCCTCGGCGGCGACGAGAACGCTGGCCGCCGGCTGCAGGTGCTGCGGGCGATCGACAAGCTGGACAAGCTGGGCGTCGAGGGGGTTCGTCTGCTTTTGGGCGCCGGGCGCAAGGACGAGAGCGGTGATTTTACCAAGGGTGCCGGGCTGGGTAACGCTCAAATCGATGTTGTGATCAGCTATTTCACGGTCATGGCGCAGCATGATCCCGAACAAATTGTCCAGACACTGGGATCTATCACCCCAGGGCTCAGCAATCTTGTCGAGGAAAGGAAACTCGAACATCTCGGCATAACGAATGCCTCGTTTGTTGAGGGTCTTGCAGAGTTGGAGCAGATAAGAACCATGGTCGCACAAAGCGGCTACGGTGAGGATCGCATTCGCATCGATCCCTCCGTCGTGCGTGGCCTCGAATATTACACCGGCCCGGTCTACGAGGCCGAGCTGCTGGCCGAGATCCCCAACGAGGACGGCCAGATCGTGCGCTTCGGCTCGGTTGGCGGCGGCGGCCGTTATGACGGTCTCGTCTCGCGCTTTCGCGGCGAGCCGGTGCCGGCGACCGGTTTTTCCATCGGTGTCTCGCGGCTGATGACGGCGCTGAAGAACCTCGGCAAGCTCGATACTTCCGATGTCATCGCGCCGGTCGTCGTGCTGACCATGGACAAGGATACGGAAAGCCTCGGCCGCTACCAGAAGATGGTGGCCGAGCTGCGCGCCGCCGGCATCCGCTCGGAAATGTACCTCGGCGGCGCCGGCATGAAGGCGCAGCTGAAATATGCCGACCGTCGCGGCAGCCCGGTCGCCGTCATCCAGGGCGGCGACGAGCGCGCCAAAGGCGAGGTGCAGATCAAGGATCTGATCGAAGGCGCGAAAATGTCGGCCGAGATCGCCGACAACGCCGAATGGCGCGCCGCACGACCGGCGCAGGTGACCGTGGCGGAAGGCGATCTGGTCGCCGAGGTGAAGAAGATATTGGCGGCGCAGGCGGCCGACCGAGCGAAGGGTGGCGCGTGAGCACCCCCCTCTGGCCTGCCGGCCATCTCCCCCTCAAGGGGGGAGATTGGATATCGCGCCTGCTTTCGCCAAACTCAAGCGTTGGAGAGAAGACGCCGAGGCTGAAGCTGCCGATCTCCCCCCTTGAGGGGGAGATGGCCGGCAGGCCAGAGGGGGGTGCCTCGCGCTCCACATTCCCATGACCTCCCGCCTCGCCATCGCATCCGACATCACCAACCTCTTCGCCGCGCGCAACACCCATGCGGTCGAGGTCGCCGTGCTGCAGCCGGCCGATCCGTTCCTCGACATGGCCGGCGAGGATTTGCGGCGCCGCATCTTTCTCACCGAGAGCGAGACCGGGCAGACGCTTTGCCTGCGGCCGGAATTCACCATTCCGGTCTGCCTCGACCACATTGCCAGCCAGGCCGGCACGCCGCGCCGCTATTGCTATCTCGGCGAGGTGTTTCGCCAGCGCCGCGAGGGCGGCAACGAGTTCTTCCAGGCCGGCATCGAGGACCTCGGCGACGGCGACACGGCCGCCGCCGACGCCCGTTCGCTGGCCGATGCGCATGCGCTGCTGTCGCTGGTGCTGCCCGGCCGGGAGCTGGCGGTGACGCTCGGCGACCAGACCATTTTTGAAGCGGTGCTGGCAGCGCTTGGCCTGCCGCGCGGCTGGCGCATGCGGCTGGCGCGCGCCTTCGGCTCGGCGCCGATGCTGGAAGCAGCACTTGCCGATCTCGCCAATCCGCCGCGCAACAGCCAGCTTGCCGGCCCGGTCGCCGCCCTTGTCCTCGATGGCGATCTCGACAGCCTTTCGGCGCATGTCGCCGGCGGCATGGAACGGGCCGGGCTGTCGGCAACGGCCGGGCGTTCGCCGTCCGAGATTGCGCGGCGCCTGATCGAGAAAGCCGAACTGCGCAGCGTACGGCTGTCGAACGAGGCATTCGCGGCACTAAAGAGTTTCCTGGCGATCGACGTGCCGCTCGACAGCGCCGCCGGGGCGCTCGAAAGTTTTGCCGCCGATGCCGGGCTTTCGCTGGGGGCTGCGCTGGAGAATTTTGCCGCCCGCGCCGCGGCCATCGAAAGCCTCGGCCTGCCGATGTCTGAAATCAGCTACGACGCCGCCTTCGGCCGGCCGCTCGATTACTACACCGGCCTCGTCTTCGAGATCGCGGCGCAGGATGGCGACCGGCCGCTCGCCGGTGGTGGCCGCTACGACCGGCTGCTGACGCTGCTCGGCGCAAAAACGCCGATCCCCGGCGTCGGTTTTTCCGTCTGGCTCGACCGCATCGAGGCGCTGCGGGAGACGGCGCCATGATCACGCTGGCGATCCCGTCGAAAGGCCGGCTCAAGGAGCAGGCGCTGGAGGTGCTGGCCAAGGCCGGGCTTGCCGTCAGCCTGCCCGGCGACGAGCGCAAATACCGCGCCCGTATCGATGGCATGGACGGCGTCGAAATAGCGTTCCTGTCCGCCTCGGAGATATCAAGCGAAATCGGCCAGGGGTCGGTCGATCTCGGCATCACCGGCGAGGACCTTTTGCGCGAAAACCTTGCCGATTGCGAGACGCGCGCCGAAATCATCGCCCGCCTCGGTTTCGGCAATGCCGATGTCGTCGTCGCCGTGCCCGACATCTGGCTCGATGTCGACACCATGGCCGACCTCGACGACGTCGCCGCCGATTTCCGCCAGCGCCACGGCCGCCGGCTCAGGATCGCCACCAAATACTGGCGCCTGACCCAGCAGTTCTTTTCGCAAAAGCACGGCATCCAGGTCTACCGCATCGTCGAAAGCCTGGGCGCCACCGAGGGTGCGCCGGCAGCCGGATTGGCCGATATCGTCGTCGATATCACCACGTCAGGCGCGACGCTGCGCGCCAACCATCTCAAGGTGCTGGCCGACGGCGTCATCCTGCGCTCGCAGGCCTGCCTCGTCGCGTCGCGGAAGCAGCGCGAGGCGGCCGACGAGGCGACTTTGCGCGATATTGCGGCCAGGATGGCATCGGTGAATTCAGGCTGACGTCGCCAATCTCCCCCCTTGAGGGGGAGATGTCGCCGAAGGCGACAGAGGGGGTCGGTACGTCTTGACGCGACTCTCCTAACGGACAGAACAGGCAGGTGCTCCACGCGAGACGACCCCCTCTGGCCTGCCGGCCATCTCCCCCTCAAGGAGGGAGATTGGCAGCTTGGCCGCTGGCACCGACCTGAAGCGATTTTCTTGACGTACAGCAATTTTGTTCTTGCTTTGTGCCGGCAGCTATGCTACTAGTCTCGCTATGGTGCCAATTGGCCCCGAAGACCCGCCCGCCGTGGCGGGTTTTTTATTTTCGGCGCCATCCCTCACGTTCGAACCCCAACCGTACCATCGACGGGATTTCCACTACCCCGCCGGGCTGATAGGCTCGTTCTGTCTGCGGAGGACACGGCGATGCCGATCAATCTCGACGAGTTGAAGAATGCCAGCAATTTGCGCTCCAAGCGTGAGGGCGGTTCGTTCATTGCGCCGGTCGACGGCACGGCGCATGTCTCGGGCGACCGCAGCGTGCCGCTGCTCAACCTGACCATCCCGGCGCTGTTTGCCGATACGGTCGGCAAATACGGCACGCTCGATGCCGCCGTCTTCGTCGAGCAGGACAAGCGCTTTACCTGGGAGGAACTGTCGGAGACGGTCGATGCGCTGGCCGCCGGCTTCCTGGCGCTCGGCCTCGAGAAAGGCGATCGCGTCGGCATCTGGTCGCCGAACCGCTGGGAATGGCTGGTGACGCAATTCGCCACCGCCCGCATCGGCCTGATCCTGGTCAACATCAACCCGGCCTATCGGTTGGTCGAGCTGGAATATGCCTTGAACAAGGTCGGTTGCAAGGCGCTGGTCACCGCCGCCAAATTCAAGAGCTCCGACTATCTCGGCATGATCGAGACGCTGGCGCCGGAGATCGCCAACGCCACCCCTGGCAAGCTCGACGCCAACAAGCTGCCGGCGCTGAAGACCGTCATCCGCATGGACGAGGAGAATTCGCCGGGCATGTTCAATTTCGCCGATGTGCTGGCGATGGCCGGCCGCGACGAGCATGACAAGCTCGACCGGATTTCAGCGGGGCTAAAACCCGACGACGCCATCAACATCCAGTTCACAAGCGGCACAACCGGCGCGCCCAAGGGCGCGACGCTGACCCACAACAACATCGTCAACAACGGCAATTTCGTCACCGCGGCGATCCGGCTCACCGTCGACGACCTGCTGTGCATCCCGGTGCCGCTCTACCATTGCTTCGGCATGTCGATGGGCACGATGGGCTGCGTCACCAAGGGCGCGACCATGGTTTTCCCGAGCGAGGGGTTCGATGCGGGCGCCACCCTGAAGGCAGTGGCAACGGAACGCTGCACCGCGCTCTACGGCGTGCCGACCATGTTCGTCGGCCTGCTCGACCATCCGGAGTTCGCCTCCTTCGATCTCACCAGCCTGCGCACAGGCATCATGGCCGGCTCGCCATGCCCGATCGAGGTGATGAAGAAGGTAGTGTCGCTGATGCATATGGCAGAGGTGACCATCGCCTATGGCATGACCGAGACCAGCCCGGTGTCGTTCCAGAGCAGCGTCGACGATCCCCTGGAAAAGCGCGTCTCCACCGTCGGCCGCGTCCATCCGCATGTCGAGGTCAAGGCCATCGACGCCGAAGGTGCCACCGTCGCGGTCGGCGCGCCGGGCGAGCTCTGCACGCGCGGCTATTCCGTGATGAAGGGCTATTGGGACGATGAGCAGAAGACCCGCGAGGCGATCGACGTCGACGGCTGGATGCACACCGGCGACCTCGCCACCATCGATGCCGAGGGCTATTGCAACATCGTCGGCCGGGTCAAGGACATGGTCATCCGCGGCGGCGAGAACGTCTATCCGCGCGAGGTCGAGGAGTTTCTCTATCGCCACCCCAAGGTCAAGGAGGTGCAGGTGTTCGGCATTCCCGACCCGAAATATGGCGAGGAGCTGTGCGCCTGGATCGTGCTGAAGCCCGGCCAGATCACCACGGAGCAGGAGATCAAGGCCTTCTGCGCCGGCCAGATCGCCCATTTCAAGATCCCGCGCTATATCCGCTTCCGCACCGAATTGCCGATGACGGTGACCGGCAAGCCGCAGAAATTCCTGATGCGCCAGGCGATGGTCGACGAGCTGGGACTGGTGACGCAGAAGACGGCGTGAGGGCGCGCTTCGGGCTTTCGCAGGGTTCGCAGACGAGGCTTGCCCAGAAGAGGCTTGCAAAAGGGGCTTGCGGAAGGGGCTTGGAATGAGTGGTCTCGCAAGATCGGCGGTTTCCTACGGCATGCCGTTGGCCGCCCTGGCGATGGCTGTCGCGGTCAGGGCCAGCGGGGTGTCGGTGGACGAAGGGTCGCTGGGCACCAGGATATTTGTCGGCGCGCTGTCGAGCGCGATCATGTTCACCACCATTTTCGTGGTGCTCGACCACGCCGAGGCGGTGGCCAGGCGGGTAGGCGAGCCGTACGGCACGTTGGTGCTGACCATCGCCGTGACGGCAATCGAAGTGTCGATCATCGTTTCCATCATGCTGCATGGGGCCAACAACCCGACGCTTGCACGCGAATCCGTGTTCTCGACGGTGATGATCACCTCCACCGGTGTTGTCGGCATGTGCCTGACGTTTGGTGGCTGGCGCCATCGCAAGCAGGCGATCGTCCGGCAAGGGACCAGCGCCTATCTGGCGGTTCTGGTCGCGCTCAGCGTCATGACGCTTATTCTGCCGACCTACACGCGAACCACCGATCCCGGCACGTTTTCGGCGGCCCAACTTGGCTTCGTCAGCGTCCTTTCAGTGCTGCTCTATGCCGGTTTTCTGTTCGCGCAGACTGTCCGCCACCGCGACGATTTCATCGACGGGCAAGCGCATGGCGCCGCAGTGCGAACCGACGCCCACGAAAGCGTCGCCGCCGGCGCTGTTCTCCTGCTGATCGGGCTGATCGGCATCGTCATGCTGGCCGAACAGGTCGCCGCCAGCGTCGAGGATGCGCTCGTCGCCTACCAGGTGCCGCAGGCCGACGCCATTGTCGGCGCGATGATCGCGGGCTTGGTTCTGATGCCGGAGGCCATTTCGGCGGTTCGCGCCGCACTCAACAACGAGCTGCAGCGCGGCCTGAACGTCGCCATGGGTTCGGCCTGTGCCACAATCGGCCTGACAATACCGGGCATAGCCGCCGCCAGCCTGCTGACCGGAAGAGGCCTGACGCTGGGGCTGCCGGCGACCGACACGGTGCTTTTGGTCCTGGCGCTTTTCATCTGCAATGTGAGTTTCAGCACGGAAAGGACGACGTTCTTGACCGGCTTGGTCCATCTGGTGGTGTTTTTTACTTGGGTGTTTTTGATATTTGTGCCGTGAGGGGGGCATGGGGGCAGGCAGATACTGACGACTGTTCTCGACCGAGCAGCCACGCGTTTCCGCACTGAGTTGCGAAGTAGACAAGCCGCAGAAGTTCCCGATGAGGCGATGGTCGAGAGTTGGGGTGGTGACGGCAAAGACGGCTTGAGGGGCGGGCGCCAATTTGTCTCCTTTGCGCCATGGGCGGACGCTTAGTATCGAGGCCTTGAACGTCTCGATCGGGCCGGAAGCGGACTTGCGG
Source organism: Mesorhizobium sp. M0698 (assembly GCF_040320455.1). Lineage (NCBI taxonomy): Bacteria > Pseudomonadati > Pseudomonadota > Alphaproteobacteria > Hyphomicrobiales > Phyllobacteriaceae > Mesorhizobium > Mesorhizobium sp. M0698. The sequence continues at coordinate 104,620 of NZ_JAMYPQ010000014.1, forward strand.
CTTGGAGGCTTGGAATGTGAGAAGCGGACGTTCAGGCGCCCCCATGCATCGACGCGATCTGACCCATCGGAGACCTTCATTCTGCTCGTTGCGAATGGCAGCAATGCGCCCAAATCCCGGTCGTTCACCCATGATATTGTGATGCCTAATAGTAGACGCTCCGTCGGAAGGGCAAAACGTCTTACCGGACCGGCTGAGTCTGAGGTCTGCCCCGACAGGCAGCTCTTGAATCGCGACATGGTTGCTAGGCCAGCCATGCGACCTGCCCGTAGATCGAGTCATGGCCATCGGTCGCGACTGGCTTGATACCGATGAACTCTAGGAAAAGTATTTGGCCAGGTCGTCGGGCTAGGCCTCGCTAGCCGGATGCACAACCATGCGGGTTTCCACCACATCTCGTGGCTGTCGAAGCTGACCTCGCAGGGCGTAAGACTCCGCGTTGGTCGATGTAGATTATCAGGATGCCGCCATTGTCGCTATTGCGGAAGATTCCGACACTCGATGTTATCTCTTGCTGAGCCATATGCGAGCGCATGCTTAAGAAGGCGCCATCCCTCGAGAGGCTGCACGAACCGGGCTTTTCGCCGCCGAAGGTCTTAGCAGTTTAAGCACTAATGTGCTATGGACGGGTTGCGCGCCGCGCCGGCGCGCGTGGTGGAATAAATGGATCAGGTTAAGCTTGCTGGCTCGAGGCTGCGGCGCCTGCAGACGGCCCTTGCCCCACCAAATGGCCGCGAAGAGTTTCTCGCGCAGCCCCTTCTCGTGCGCCCGCTTGCAATTACGCGAGGACCGCTGGAGCTTCGCAAGGTCATCGACGAAAACGTGGTAGCCTTCCTGCCGCCCGTCATGCCTCTCCTTTCGCCAGGGCTCGCCTGCACCGAGGCGCTCGTCGAGTTTACCCGGTCAGGACACTGGAAACTCAATGTCCAGGTGGAGGCGCAAGTTGCAATTCCCGTGGCGCTGGTTGCGGGATTTGCGACCAATGAGCATTGCTACTTCGGCGGTTTGATTGCCGGCGTGAATATCAGCGGTCCAGCCTCCGAAGGCACCAGTCCAACCAGCAGCGGGGCCTTCTCCATCAAAGGCTATTCACGATGGATCGAGGATGATTTCATTGCCGCGCGGGACGAAGGGGTGACAATCCGGGTTCACAGCAGCATCGATCTCCAGGGGCCGATCCATGCTTTGGTTGGAGAATGGGGGCGGAAGTTCGACAAGGCCCTGTACCGTCCGCTTAGCCTGCTCGACACCGACTATAGCGACACTACGGCCTGGGAAGTGCCCAACATGATCGAGGGAGCCAATCTCGATCTGGCCGGTCCCGACGACGGCTTGTCCTTCGAGGTGTCGCTCCGCTTTGAATAGCGGGCTCGATCGGCGGGCCTCAAAACGGCTCAAAACGGAATGACGAACCCGCCAGTGGCCGCGCTCGCCAGTCCGGTAATCAATTCGATTGCTCCCGTCCCGGTGCCGAAATCGACCCGTGCCGAGGGCAGGCCTGCTTTGAGAGCCGTCCAGTTCTTCTCGACGAGCGTGTGCCTGACATTCATGTCCCAATCGTCATCGCGGGATTCGAATGAAAATGTGCCGCCGACATGACCTCGGCGAGGAAACAGGAACGGTCCGTCGGCTGAGCCCACGAGCGATATGCTGACGATCGCGGCATAAGATGCGGAAAGCGCCCCACTGTCATGGACCCTGCCGGCATATTGTACCGACCCGTCGCTCGCCAAGCGAAGACGGCATTCTCCCGAGCATGTGCCAGCATCGAGCGTGAAGGACAGGGTAACCGGTTCGAGAACATCCGCGATGGCGCGCAAGGCGACCGGGATCCCCAGTCCAAGGCTTTCCGACACGCTTCGCATGCTTACCTGAGCATCCGGCGCGCTCCGCGGTGCCAAGATCGCGCGCAAATCCATCGACATTCCTTCGGAACCTCAGGTTCGGCCTGACCGTGTTGCAGGCGGGGAGAACGCCATTCTTTACCCGTAGTCCTCATCGTCGTCGTCCGGGTCGATTTCGACGCCCGGCCGGGTATCGCCCGGATCCGGATTCTGCGGGGCGGCGCGGCGCATTCTGTAGCGGCTGCGCCCGCCGCCCGTCACGACATAGAAAAAAGCGCCGACCGCGAGATAGAGCGCGACGAATCCTTCCCATGCAAGCTGACCCCAGGCGGGCGCTGCATGCAAGCGCTGGGTCGGGCCTGAACTTTCGAACTTGTGCCAGTTGTCACGAACCCAGCGATCTGATCCTTCGAGGCTCAGCGAGGTGTGGCGACTTTCGATCACGTCGACGATGTGGCCTTCGAGCCGCGCACCGATGGAATGATCGTGATCGAGCAGCAATTCAAGATAGAAGAAATCGCCGGTCAGGGTACCGCCGTCGTGAAAATCGCCATGCGCCGACCAGAAGCCATTTTGCCATAGCTGCATTTCCCAAGAGCAATCGACATCGCCGCTGCTGATGTCCCCGGTGAACCGGCGGAAGCCATCGGTGGCGACCATGTCCAGGACGCTTATCGGCAGAGGCCGGTTCTCGAGCCGACCGAGCGCCCGCACGCTGATTGGCGATCCCGTGAAGGCGCGGCACGATTTCAGCGTTTTCACGCTTCGCGGCGTGCGGGGTTAGGCAGCCATCCGTACCCGTCCGCGCTCCAGTCTTGGTTCATTGGAGGGCCACGAGGATGGGAATGAGACCCCGCCCGGATTGCAATGGGCCGAGCGCCTTGCCGATGATCGTGCCGAACGCCCGATCCCGGTCGGATGCGGTCATCGCGTGCCCCGCCGTGGGCGAGGTCGTCAGGAGGTCGCCCACCTCGATCTGGCCGAAATGCGCGTCCGCCTTGCAATAGACCTTGCCCATCAGCGCGATCGGCTGCCTGTTGATCGACTGAGGCCGGGAGCCCAGCACGATCCCCGGCTTGAAATCGCCAGCGCCCGAAATCACGCCTGCGACCCTTTTGTCGTACGCGCAATTGCTTTCCTCAAGAGCTCCGTCCTGCCCCAGGATCATAACGGTTCCGGGCTCGACCTGCTGTGCGTCGCGAACGTCGAAGTCCTCGGCGCAATCCTCGTTGAGGAGGCGAATGTCGCTGCCCGGCCCGGTGACATCGATATTGCCCGTCACGACCACATTCCCGACAAAAAGCGCAGCGGTCAGGTTGCCCTCATGCTTCGCATAAAGCGCCGCGCCTGTGCTTTCTGGATTGAGCTGGAAAGCGGCCAGCGCCGCCATCCCCGGAGAATGCGTCTCGGCATGGACGCCCTCATTGTTTTGACTGGTGCCCCAGATGGCCGCGCCATCGCTGCTGGTCCCGTAAATTGCATTGCCGCCGGCCGAATTGACCCCGACAACACCGCCATGATTCAAATTCTTCGACCATCCCCGGACGCCCTCACCGAGGCTGCTCTCGAACCAGCCGCCATTGCCTCCAGAGCTTGCCTCGTGGTGGAGCGAAACCGGGCCTAGACGAAGGTCCGCCGAATTATTGATGCCCACGACGCCCGGATGGGAGCCGCGGCTGACTCCGCGCACGCCTTCGTTGCGCTTGCTTTCGCCCAAGACACCAACGCCGTCGGTGCTCGTTCCAACGACCCCCTCGCCGTCGACACTGACGCCCTCGATCGCATTTTCGCTGCCAGTGACTGCGTTCGTGAACTTGGGCATGCCCTTCTCCTTCGCTAAAGAATGGCAGACAGCCCGCGCGTGCCGAACAATTCTGAAGCTCCCGATGGGAGGAGAGCCCCCGCATCCCGATTGAATCAGTGTGCGCCCAACCGGCCCAGGATGCAATGGTACGAACTTTAACATTCAAGACAAACCACAGCGCCGGCGACATCGCGGGGCGAATGCGCTTCACGGCGCGTTGCGGTTTTTGCTACCGCGCACGGCATTCGTACTCGCCTACGCCGCGACGCTACTTCTGTCTGCAATGCACCTGCTGCTTGCCTCGCAAGCTGCCCACCCACCAAGCCCATCGGTGCGGTCACAACGGACCAAGCCGAACCGTCAAATCCCCATAGACTCAAAACCGAGATCTCCACCCCGCGGGTTCCTTCCCTGGAGGCTTCCGGACGCCGGCCTCGGAGCCACACCATCTCAGTAGACGGCCGGCATCCGAAACCCATCACAAAACGGGACGTCTGAGTAGTGGTTCGGCAATGACCGCTCCTGGCGCAACTACGCCCTCAAGCGCGGTCGCCGGTGTTGTCCGCTGTAAGGCGGTGGCACAACTAACTTTAACGGCCGACCTTGGGGCGCGTTGCAGACCGGCAGCCTCGGGGCCGATAGCGGAATGGCGGCTTTAACGTTTGAAGAAGGATTGCGGACGTTCAGCCCGACGGGACCAAGATCTGCTCCCGGGTCTAGCCGTCCCGTCTCAATGGCGTCCCGGACCGCCCGGTGGATCTGCGTTGCCAGTGGCGGGTGGCGGGGCAGCCACAGGGTGGACATTTCAGCCCACATGGAAAATGATCATGTTGCCATGCACAACACTGCAGTGCTCTGATCTCGACGAAAAGCCTGAGCGTAGAAGCGGATCAACCGACCTCCGGGTCCAGCGAGCGAGGACGCAAATGGACACCCCAGAGAATGGGCAATTGCATCGCGACGCGGGCGAGCGACCCTGTCGATCGGCCGGCTGGCTTCCCCGCGCCGCCGTGTCGGCGGCATTCCTGCTCGGCATGGCTTTCAGCAGCACTGCGTTTGCGCAGGACCAGCAGCTACCCGTGGTGACAGCGGCCAAGCCGGTGGTCCGTGAAATCGTCGAAGACGACGAGTTCGTCGGGCGCTTCGAAGCCGTCGACCAGGTCGCCATCCGTTCGCGCGTCAGCGGCTATCTGGACAAGGTCAGCTTCCAGGACGGCGCACTGGTCAACAAGGGCGACCTGCTCTTCACCATCGACGAGCGTCCGTACCAGGCGGCTTATGATGCCGCCAAGTCGCAAGTGGACGTCGCCAAGAGTCTGCTCGAATTCTCCAAGATGCAGCTGGATCGCGCCGACGAACTCGCCAAGACCGGCAATATCTCAACCGCGACGGTCGACGACCGCCGGCGGGAATACCTTTCGGCGCAGGCGCAGATGCAGGGCGCGACGGCTGCCCTGACGACGGCCAGCCTGAACATGGAATTCACCGAGATCAAGGCACCCTTGTCCGGCCGCATCGACCGCCGGCTGGTGTCGGTCGGCAACCTCGTGCAGCCGGATTCCACCTTGCTGACGACCATCGTTACGCGCGATCCGATCGACTTCTATTTCGACGTCGATGAGCGCCTGTATTTCAGCTATGCCCGCGACGCGAAGGAGCGCGGCGGCAGCATGCAGGAAGGCGCCGGCGGGCTCGAGGTGGTGGTGCGCGTCGCCGACCGCGCGGAGGCGGTATTCAAAGGCAAGCTCGATTTTGCCGAGAACCGGATCGACAACGCGACCGGCACCATGCGGGTACGTGCAAGGTTTCCCAACGCCGATGGCATTCTCCAGCCAGGCATGTTCGGGCGCATCAACGTGCCGGGGTCGCTGCCGCATAGCGGCGTGCTGGTGCCCGACGAGGCGATCGGCGCCGATCAGGATCGCCGCATCGTGTTCCTGGTGGATGAGGCCGGGATGGTGTCGGCGAAGCCCGTGCGCACCGGCCCGCTTCTCGACGGCTACCGGGTCATCCGCCAGGGCCTGACCGGCGACGAGACAATCATCGTCAAAGGGCTGATGCACGCCAGGCCGGGCACCAAGGTGAAGGTCGAGATGGTGACGTTGCCGCCCAAGGCCGAGACCGCCGAGTTGCAGCAATGAGGTTCGCACATTTCTTCGTCGACCGTCCGATCTTCGCATCGGTCGTTTCGATCGTCCTGCTGATCCTCGGCGGGATTGCTTATACCCAGCTGCCGGTCGCGCAATATCCCGAGATCGCGCCGCCGACCATCGTCGTTCGCGCGCAGTATCCGGGCGCCGACGCCGAGACGGTCGCAGCGACGGTGGCAACGCCGATCGAGCAGGAGATCAACGGCGTCGAGGGCATGCTCTACATGTCGTCCTATTCGTCGGGCGACGGGGCGATGGCGCTGACCATCACCTTCAAGCTGGGCACCGATCTCGACCAGGCTCAGGTGCTGGTGCAGAACCGCGTGTCGGTCGCCGAGCCGCGCCTGCCCGAAGAAGTCCGCCGCCTCGGCATCACCACCACCAAGAGCTCGCCCGACCTGATGATGGTCGTGCACATGCTGTCGCCCGACAATACCTACGACCAGCTCTACGTCTCGAACTACGCCCGCTCGCGGGTGCGCGACATACTGCTCAGACTAGACGGCGTCGGCGACCTCATCATCTTCGGCGAACGCGAATATTCGCTGCGCATCTGGCTCGATCCGGAAAAACTGTCCGCCCTGGGGATGACCTCGGGCGATGTGGTGCAGGCGCTGCGCGACCAGAACGTCCAGGTGTCGGGCGGCTCGATCGGCGCGCCGCCGACCAGCACCGGCACGGCGTTCCAGTACACGGTCACCACGCAAGGCCGCTTCAACGACGCACGCGACTTCCGATACGTGATCGTCAAATCGACCGACGACGGCCGCCTGATCTCGCTGCAGGACGTGGCGCGCATCGAGCTCGGCGCCAAGGATTACGTCACCAACTCCTATCTCAACGGCAAACCGGCGGTGGCGCTCGCCATCTTCCAGCGGCCGGGCACCAATGCGCTCGCCGCAGCCGCGGAGATCCAGGACAAGATGAAGGAGCTTTCCCGCGACTTCCCGAGGGGGTTGAGCTACGACATCGTCTACAATCCGACTGAGTTCGTCGCCGAGTCGATCCAGGAGGTCTACAAGACGATTCTCGAGGCGATGCTGCTGGTCATCATCGTCATCATCGTCTTCCTGCAATCGTGGCGCATGGCGATCGTGCCGATCGTGGCGATCCCCGTGTCGCTGATCGGCACGCTGGCGGTGCTTTACGCCGCCGGCTTCTCGCTCAACATGCTGACGCTGTTCGGCCTAGTTCTGGCGATCGGCATCGTCGTCGACGATGCGATCGTCGTGGTCGAAAACGTCGAGCGCAATATCGCCAGAGGGCTGGCGCCCAATCCGGCGTCGCACCTGACCATGGACGAAGTCGGAACGGCCGTCATCGCGATCTCGCTGGTGCTGATAGCCGTGTTCGTACCGACAGCCTTCATCCCCGGCATTTCTGGGCAGTTCTATCTGCAGTTTGCGATCACCATCGCGGTGTCGACGGCGATCTCGGCATTCAATTCGCTGACGCTTTCGCCGGCGCTGGCCGCACTGCTGTTCAAGCCGCATCACGCCGCGGCGGCGCCGCCGCGCTTTTTCCTGGCGCGGTTCGGACGGGCGCTCGCCGACGGCTTCAATCGCGGCTTCGACAGGGTCGCCCATTGGTATTCGAGCATCATCCGCGTGCTGGTCGGCTCGTGGATAACGATCGCCGCCATGCTGGCCGTTTTCGCGGCCCTCATCTACGCCACGGTCTACATGGTGCAGTCGGTGCCGCGCGGTTTCATTCCGTCGCTTGACCAGGGCTATGCGATCGTCGTCATCCAGTTGCCGGACGGCGCTTCGCTGTCGAGGACCGATGCGGTCATCCAGCAGGCGTCGCAGATCATCCAGAAAACGCCAGGCGTCGACTACGCAGTCGCCTTCGCCGGCTTCTCCGGCGCGACCTTCACCAACGCCAGCAACGCGGGCGTGATCTTCGCCAGGTTCAAGCCGTTTGACGAGCGACTGAAAGCCGGCCAGTCGGCGACCCAGGTCATCGGCAATCTGTTCGGCAGCCTGCAAAGCATCAAGGAAGCCTTCATTATCGCACTGCCGCCGCCGCCGATCCGCGGCGTCGGCAATGCCGGCGGCTTCAAGCTGCAGATCCAGGAGCGCAACAGCGCCGACATGCGGCAGATCCTGGCGCTTGCCAACGAAATCGCCGGCAAGGCCAACAAGACGCCGGGGCTGACGGGCGTGTTCACCACGTTCTCCGCGTCGAGCCCGCAATTCTTCCTGGCGATCGATCGCGACAAGGCGCGCATCCTGAACGTGCCGATCCCCAACATCTTCGAGGCGCTGTCGATCAATTTGGGCACTGCCTACGTCAACGACTTCAACGCTTTCGGGCGCGTCTACCAGGTGCGGGCGCAGGCCGACCAGGCGTTCCGTCTCGATCGCGCCGACATCTTGAAACTGAAGGTGCGCTCGGCGACCGGCGCGCTGGTTCCGCTCGGCACGTTGGTCGAGATCCGCGACGTCACCGGCCCGGCGCTGGTCCAGCGCTACAACATGTACGTCTCGGTGCCGCTGCAGGGCAACGCCGCGCCCGGCGTTTCCACGGGCGACGCGCTGGCATTGATGGAAGGGATCACGGCAAAGACGCTGCCGGCCGGTACCTCCTATGAATGGACCGAGCTCGCCTATCAGGAGCGCAACACCGGCAATGCCGCTGTCTATATCTTCGGACTGTCGGTGCTGTTCGTGTTCCTGGCGCTGGCGGCGCAATATGAAAGCTGGGTGCTGCCGTTCGCCATTGTGCTGGTGGTGCCGCTCGGCGTGCTCGCGGCGTTGCTCGGCGTGTCGCTCCGAGGGCTGGACAACAACATCCTCGTGCAGATCGGCCTCATCGTGCTAATCGGGCTTGCCGCCAAGAACGCGATCCTGATCGTCGAATTCGCGCGGCAGGCGCAGGAACGCGGCCTGTCGGCCGCCGAGGCTGCCGTCGAAGCCTGCCGGCTCAGGCTGCGGCCGATCCTGATGACCGCCTTCTCGTTCATCCTCGGCGTCGTGCCGCTGATGATTGCAACGGGCCCGGGCGCAGAAATGCGCCAGTCGCTCGGCACCGCGGTATTCTCCGGCATGCTCGGCGTCACCTTCGTCGGCCTGTTCCTGACGCCGGTGTTCTACGTCACGCTCAGGTCGCTGTTTTCACGGCGCAAGCCCCGTGCCGAGGCCGAGCCTTCGGGGCCGGCAGAGGCGCCATCGGAGACGGCCGCCGAGTAGGGTTACGAATTCGCCGCGTCGGGCGCGGCTTATCACTCCAGAAAATCGGCGCGGCGCGGCAACGGCCACGATCTGCGCGATCTCGGCGTCGAGGTGCGGCGGAGACCCTGCTCGGTCTGATCCAGCCTAACAGCCGCATCCAGTTCAGCGAGACGATGCCGGGCGGCGAGGCCAATGCGATCTTCTATCTGGTCGACCGGGCGGGGCTTGAGGGCGCAACCGCGACCTCCGGAGTCCTCGCTTGCGATGTCTGCTTTCAGGACGCGGAGAAGCTGATCTCTACGGCCGAGATCGGGCGCGAAGCGGTCATCCACGATCTTCAGGTTTTGACCCAGAACGGCCTTTCCCCGGTAGTGAGCGGGAAGGGCGCGGTCGTCGAGCGAGTTGTCAGCCGCCTATTTCCGCAGCCCATTAATGTGCAACTTGGGAAGCCGCTGACATCAATTCCTCCGGATTCGGCGCCTTGGGGGTATTGAGGCCAGCCTCCAGAACTTCAGTGAAGCTCCAGCGTACAATGCCCCCTCGGTCGATGAGAAACTGACCAACCAGCAGCTCCTTAGCGGAAGCCATCATCTGCTGATCGGCTTCCGTAATCTCATACCCCTCCTTCTTGTTGAGCAACTCGTTTATGGCGATGGGGTCCATAGGCTCGGGCAACTCACCCGGGAGATCGATACGGATCCCCATGACCTTGTCCATCCCGATCTCGCGCAAGCCGAAAGCACGGTGCGAGGCCCGCTCCGGGTCGGACGCGGCGAGAAGATCGGGTGTCGGATGGTAACGGAAATAGAGCCGTGCCCGCTCTACCGGCGTATTGACGACCGCCAGGCATTCGACGCCTTTCTCAGCCAGAGCCGGCTTGAGTTGCGCCATTGCCGCGACATTGCGCCGGCAGAACGCACAGTGCAGGCCTCGAAACAAGCCGATCAACAATGGGCTACGACCTCGAAAATCAGTGAGCGCGATTTTGCCTTCGCGGGAGATCGCATCGAGAATAATATTCGGTGCCCGGTCGCCCGGCTGCAGCGGACGTTCGACACTACTCGTGGACATGGACAACCTCCTCGCCCCGGATAAGCACGCCCAGCCATCCGGAGTTGAGTCCGTGCTGGGCGACGCCAGGGCAAAATTGCTTTCGACCTTTGTCATATTGCCGAGGTCGAGATTAGGCGCGTTGCAAATGCATCATAACACGAAAAAAGCCTCTGCGGGTCGCCCGTTTCGCGAGCTGTCGCGAGCGCTGTGGTAAACAGTGTATCGTCTCATCCGTGCCATGGGACGACACAGCGGCGGGACCGATTGGATCTTCACATGCTTGCGGTGTTCAAGCCTTGAAACTTGGGCGGCTTCGATGTGCCCGGACGTCAAATTCCGACCGCACAGATCGCAGATCTCTACCCTCAGCGGAACCGACGGCCGTGCAGCCGGTTAAGTCGGCATGAAGCCACCACCAATCCAAGGCCGCATCATGAGCATTCTGCAAACCACGAAGAAAGCCGTCGAGCAGGTCACCGGTGCCGCCAGACCGGGCCGGCGCGAGGTCCCCGATCTGGTCAGGCCGCGCAAAGCGAATGCGTTTCGGTTTGGGGATGATGGCCTTGTGCCCAACCATCCGTTCTGGCCGCTTGTCGTCTATCGCGGCGCCGTGACGCTGTCCGAGGAATTCGATCCTGCGGCTGTCATGGAGGCGCTTTTCGAGGCAAATGGCTGGGGCGATAGCTGGCGCAACGGCATCTACGACTACGTCCACTACCATTCGCGGATACACGAGGTGCTCGGCGTCGCGCGCGGGACGGCGAAAGTCCGCTTTGGCGGCAACAAGGGACGAACGCTCCCCCTGAAGGCCGGCGACGTCGCGGTGCTTCCGGCCGGCACCGGGCACCAGCGTCTTTCCGCGTCCGACGATTTTCTGGTTGTCGGCGCCTATCCTCCATCCGGCACCTATGACCTGTGTACGACCGCCGCCGACCATGCCAAGGCAGTCGTCACGATCCCCAGGGTTGGCCGTCCGCGCAAGGACCCTGTCTATGGAAGCAACGGCCCGTTGCTCGCAGCCTGGGAAAAGGATTGAAGCCGTTCCTTTCTTGCGAGTTGGCTTCGGGGCTAAAACCGGATCCTTGACCCGCCGCTCTACGCTGCCAGCACCGCCGCATCCAGCCCGCGGATGATCTTGGCCAGTTCGACGCATTCGTCGTGGCGAACCTTGTTGCGCCGCCAGGCGAGGCAGATCGTACGCTGCGGCATCGGTTCCTGGAACGGCACGATCTTCAAATCGGGGATAGTGCTGGCTGGCCCCGCCGCCATCTCGGGGATGAGCGTGACGCCGAGCCCATGTGCCACCATCTGTAAGAGCGTCGTCAGGCTGGTCGCGCCATAGCTTGCCATCGCCACCGGCCGCACGCTGCCGCAGACTGCGAGCGCCTGTTCGCGCAGGCAGTGGCCTTCCTCGAGCAGCATCAGCCGCTCCAGCGCCGGGCTCTCCGGCGGCACCGGCGGCGAGGCGAAGGCGGGATCGCCGGCCGGCACGGCCAGGAAGAACCGGTCGGAGAAAAGTTCCTCGGTAACCAGGCCGGGGTAATCGAGGGGCAGCGCCGCGACGAAGGCGTCGAGCTTTCCCGAACTGGTGTCCTCGACCAGCGAGGCGGTCACGGCTTCGCGCAGTTCCAGCTGCAAGGCCGGGAAATGCTGTTTCAGCTCCGGCAGCACATGCGGCAGGAGATAGGGCGCCACCGTCGGGATGATGCCGAGCCGGAAGCGGCCTTCCAGCGCCGGGCGGCCGCGCCGGGCCGTCGCCTCGACGTCGCGGACGTCGGCAAGAATGCGCTCGATGCGCGGCAGCAGGACCTGCGCCTCGTCGGTCATCCGCACCACCTTGCCGCCGCGCTCGAACAGACGGCAATTCAGCCGCAGCTCCATCTCGGCGATCTGCGAAGACAGCGCCGGCTGGCTGACGCCGGCGAGTTTTGCGGCACGGCCGAAATGCAGCGTCTGCGCCAGCGCCTCGAAATAATGCATCTGCCGGACGGTCAAACCGATCATAAGGAAAACCTATCAGAATAAACAGCAAAGGCAATTTGTCTTTATCGGCTGGGCGGGCTAGTCTGGAACCATTCCAAGATGGCGCGGCCGCTGGCCCTGCCCGGAAAATCAACAAAATCCCGGAAAATCAACAAATCGGAGGCAAAGATGGACGCGAAAACCGACGACAACAGCGCCGGCAAATGCCCGGTCCCACATGGATCGGCCAGCAGGACCAACCGCGACTGGTGGCCAAACCAGCTCGACCTTGGCGTCCTCCACCAGCAGTCCAGCCTCTCGGACCCGATGGACGAGGACTTCGACTACGCCAAGGAATTCAAGAGCCTCGATCTCGATGCGGTGATCAGGGATCTGCACCAGGTGATGACCGATTCGCAGGATTGGTGGCCGGCCGATTTCGGCCATTACGGCCCGCTCTTCATCCGCATGGCCTGGCACAGCGCCGGTACCTATCGCATCGGCGACGGCCGTGGCGGCGCCGGCGCCGGCCAGCAGCGTTTCGCGCCGCTCAACAGCTGGCCGGACAATGCCAATCTCGACAAGGCGCGCCGGCTGCTGTGGCCGGTCAAGCAGAAATACGGCAGGAAAATCTCCTGGGCCGACCTGTTGATCCTCACCGGCAACGTCGCGCTGGAATCGATGGGCTTCAAGACCTTCGGCTTCGCCGGCGGCCGCGCCGATGTCTGGGAGCCGGAGCAGGACGTCGACTGGGGATCGGAAACCAAATGGCTCGCCGACGAGCGCTATTCCGGCGACCGCGAACTTCACGGCCATCTCGGCGCCGTGCAGATGGGGCTGATCTACGTCAATCCGGAAGGGCCGAACGGCACGCCCGATCCATTGGCCGCGGCGCGCGACATTCGCGAGACCTTCGCTCGCATGGCCATGAACGACGAGGAAACCGTGGCGCTCATCGCCGGCGGTCACACCTTCGGCAAGACGCACGGCGCCGGTGATGCATCGCTGGTCGGGGCGGAGCCGGAAGGCGCCGGCATCGAGGCGCAGGGCCTCGGCTGGTCGAGCAAGCATGCCACCGGCATTGCCGGCGACGCCATCACCTCGGGCCTCGAGGTGACCTGGACCACGACGCCGACCAAATGGAGCAACAACTTCTTCGACAATCTGTTCAACTACGAATGGGAGCTGACCAAGAGCCCGGCCGGCGCCCATCAGTGGACGCCGAAGGGCGGCGCCGGTGCAGGCACCGTGCCGGACGCGCACGATCCCTCGAAGCGCCGCGCGCCGGCGATGCTGACCACCGACCTCGCGCTACGCGTCGACCCGGCCTACGAGAAGATCTCGCGGCGGTTCCATCAGAATCCTGATCAGTTCGCCGATGCCTTTGCCCGCGCCTGGTTCAAGCTGACCCATCGCGACATGGGTCCGGCCGTCCGCTATCTCGGGCCGCTCGTGCCGAAGGAAGAGCTGATCTGGCAGGACCCGATACCGGCAATCGACCACGAGCTGGTCAGCGAACAGGACATCGCCTCGCTGAAGGCGAAGATCCTGGCCTCCGGCCTGTCCGTTTCCGAACTGGTCTCGACCGCCTGGGCCTCGGCCTCGACTTTCCGCGGCTCCGACAAGCGCGGCGGCGCCAACGGCGCCCGCATCCGCCTGGCGCCGCAGAAGGATTGGGAGGTCAACCAGCCGGCGCAGCTGGCCAAGGTGCTCGAGACACTCGAAGGCATCCAGAAGGGCTTCAATAACTCGCAGTCCGGCGGCAAGAAGATCTCGCTTGCCGACCTGATCGTTCTCGGCGGCGTCGCCGCGGTCGAGAAGGCGGCCAAGGACGGCGGCCATGACGTGGGGGTGCCGTTCACGCCGGGCCGCATGGACGCTTCACAGGAACAGACCGACGTCCAGTCCTTCGCCGCGCTCGAGCCGAAAGTCGATGGCTTCCGCAATTATGTCAGGGGTAAGCCGCCGATGTCGGTCGAAGCGATGCTGGTCGACCGGGCGCAGCTGCTGACCTTGACGGCGCCGGAGATGACGGTGCTCGTCGGCGGGTTGCGGGTGCTCGGCGCCAACAGCGGTCAGTCGAAGCACGGGGTGTTCACCGACAGGCCGGGCACGTTGACCAACGATTTCTTCGTCAATCTGCTCTCCATGAACACGGTCTGGGATCCGGCCGCCGGGTCCGATGAAGTCTACGAAGCACGCGACCGCAAGACCAGGGCGGTCAAGTGGACCGGCACCCGCGCCGACCTGATCTTCGGCTCGCACGCGCAATTGCGTGCGCTTGCCGAGGTCTACGGATCGGCCGACGCCGGGCAGAAGTTCGTCAGGGATTTCGCCGCCGCCTGGACCAAGGTGATGAACGCCGACCGTTTTGACCTCGCGGCCTGATCCGGGCATACGAATTTCTCGACGCAACAAAAAGGGCGCGGGTCTCGACCCGCGCCTTTTTCGTTGGGCTTCCGAAAAGTCAGTCTTTCTCGAAGATACCGGCCTTGGCGACCACGCCGGCAATGGCGCCGCCGATCAGCGGCGCGACGATGAACAGCCAGAGCTGGCCGATCGCCGCAGTTCCCGAAAACAGCGCCGGTCCGATCGAACGGGCCGGGTTGAGCGATGTGCCGGTCACCGGAATGATGGCGAAGTGTAGTCCGGCCAGCGTCAGGCCGATGACCAGGCCGGCGAAGGCCGTGGTGTGCTTGGCGTTGGTGACGCCGAGGATCACCGTGACGAAGGTGAAGGTGCCGATCAGCTCCCACAGGAAGGCCGAGCTGACGCCCCATTTCGTCACATCCCAGCCATTGGCGCCGAAGCCGCCGGTGTGGCCGCCCACCTGTCCGGAGACGATGATCCACAGTGCCAGCGACGCGATGATGGCGCCGATGACCTGCGCGATCCAATAGGGAATGACATCCCTGGCCGGCATCCGCCCGGCGAGGAACACACCGAGCGTCACCGCCGGATTGAGATGCGCGCCCGAAATCGGGCCGATCGCGTAAGCGGCCGCTATCAGGCCGATGCCGAACGCCAGACCGATACCTTCCTGGCCGAGCGGCAGCGCGCCGCCGAAGCCGCCCGTCACCACCGAAGCCGTGCCGATGAACACCAATAGAAACGTGCCTAGAACTTCCGCCAGATAAGTTTTCATTGCCCTCTCCTCGTATCGACCCGCGGCTCCGCTTTTTCTGCGACGCGAATCACCGCGCAAAGAGTATTCGCAACCGGAAAACTTGCAAAGCAGAGCAGTTGCGCAAGCCGCTATGCTTGTGAGCACCAGACACGCACATTAGAAACATATAATATATTGATCGAATTGTTTCGTACCGCATGCCGGCGCCCGCTTGGTGGCGGCGGCTCGCGATGCACCAACCCACATTCGTCACCCCTCCGCATGGATCGTCTCGCCGTCGGCGAAACAGAACTGTTTCAATCAGGGCACGAAAAGCTCTAAGAGCAGGGCCGGAATTAATTTGCTGAGTAATGGAAAACGACAATGAGACTGGGCGGGCGGCTGGCGGCAGCCATCGAAGTGCTTGACGATATTGGCCGGCGTCACCGGCCGGTGGCCGATGCGCTGAAGGACTGGGGCCTGTCGCACCGCTTCGCCGGTGGCGGCGACCGTGCCGCGATCGGCAACATCGTCTACGACGCGCTGCGCCGCAAGCGCTCCGCAGGCTGGCTGCTCGGCGAGGACACGCCGCGCGCCATCGGCTTCGGCGCGCTGCTGCTCGAATGGGGCCAGACGGCGCAGTCGCTGAACGAGGCGCTCGAGGGCGACAAGTTCGCGCCGCCGCTGCTTACCGCCGACGAACTGACAACGCTCGGCGGTCGCCGGCTTGCCGATGCGCCGCCGGCCGTCAGGGCAGACATCCCCGACTGGTGCATGCCGCTGTTCGAACGGGCGTTCGGCACGGCCTGGGTGGAAGAGGGTGCCGCGCTGGCGACACGCCCGCCGCTCGACCTCAGGGTCAACACGCTGAAGGCCGATCGCGGCAAGGTGCTGGCGGAACTGGCGGAGACCGGCGCCAAGCCTGCCCGGATCGCGCCGCACGGTATCCGCATCCCGCCGATCGAAGGCGACGGCAGGCACCCGAACGTGCAGGCCGAGCCGGCCTTCCAGAAAGGCTGGTTCGAGGTCCAGGACGAGGGTTCGCAGATTGCGGCTGAACTGGCCGGCGCCGAGCCTGGAATGCAGGTGCTCGACTTTTGCGCCGGCGCCGGCGGCAAGACGCTGGCGCTGTCCGCGGCGATGGATAATCGAGGCCAGATCTTCGCTCACGATGCGGAGAAGGCAAGGCTGGCGCCGATCTTCGACCGCATCCGCCGCTCGGAAAACCGCAATGTGCAGATCGTCACCAAGCCGGCCGAACTCGCGCCGCTCGGCAAGCATATGGACATCGTCCTGATCGATGCGCCCTGCACCGGCAGCGGCACCTGGCGGCGCCGGCCGGATGCCAAATGGCGGCTGACGCAAAGACAGCTCGACGCCCGCAAGGGCGAGCAGGAGACGATACTCGATGCCGCCAGGGACTTCGTCAAACCCGGCGGCCTGCTGGTCTACATCACCTGTTCGGTGTTCGACGAGGAGAATGGCGACCAGGTTTCGGCCTTCCGGGACCGCCATCCCGGTTTTGTCCCGCTCGATCACCGCCAGCTTTGGGACAGCCGTTTTGCGGGCCACGAAGCGGCAATGCGGATAGGCGCTGCGGGCGGCATTTCGCTGTCGCCGTTGCTGAGCGGCACCGACGGCTTTTACTTCTGCGCGCTGCGGCGGGCCGGCTGAATCGTTGCCATCGATACAGGGCTAAGCCGAATGCTGCAGTGCAGCATTTGCGATTGCCTGCCGCCCACCCCTCTGCGATAAATGCCTTTGCAATAAGATTTGTCGAGAAACGAAGGGCGACGGCCATGGCAGCAAAGATCGTTCCTGCTCCCGATTACGAGGACCGCGTCAGGACGTCCTTCGCGCGCCAGAACGCGATGATGACGATTGGCGCCGAGCTGACGCTGGTGACGCCCGGCATCATCGAGATCGAAATGCCCTATTCTGCGGCATTGACGCAGCAGCACGGCTTTCTCCATGCCGGCGTCATTTCGACGGCTCTCGACTCGGCCTGCGGCTATGCGGCATTCTCGCTGATGCCGGAAAATTCCGGCGTGCTGACCATCGAGTTCAAGGTCAATCTGCTGGCGCCGGGCAGGGGCGAGCGTTTCCTGTTTCGCGGCTCGGTTACCAAGCCCGGCCGCACCATCATCGTCGCCGACGGCCAGGCCTATGCGTTCGCCGTCGACGGCGAGGCCAAGCTGATCGCCACGATGACCGGAACGATGATGACAGTGCTCGGCCGCGACGGCATCGAGGGCTGAGGAACGGGCAGGGGAGGATGGACGATCATGGCCGGCAAGACACCTGGTGAGCTCACCCCGATCTCCGGCAGATCCGTTCTCTTCGTCATGGCGGCCGAAGCCGAATACGGTCCACACCTGCAGCGGCTGTTCACGCCGCTGCTGACCGGCGTCGGACCGGTCGAGGCCGGCGTCGGACTCAGCGCCGAACTATCCCGGCTGCATGCCGGGATGGCGCTGCCCGATCTAGTCGTGTCGCTCGGGTCGGCGGGCAGCCGGACGCTGGAGCAGACGGAAATCTACCAGGCCGTTTCAGTCGCCTACCGCGACATGGACGCCTCGCCCCTCGGGTTCGAGAAGGGCGCCACGCCGTTCCTCGACCTGCCTGTCAGCGTGCCGCTGCCGTTCAGGATAGCAGGCGTCAGACAGGCGACGCTGTCGACCGGGGCGGCAATCGTCTCCGGCGCCGCCTACGACGCGATCGCCGCCGACATGGTCGATATGGAGACCTTCGCCTGCCTGCGCGCCTGCCAGCTGTTCGACGTGCCGCTTATCGGCCTGCGCGGCATTTCCGACGGGGCAGCCGATCTGAGGCATGTCGGCGACTGGACCGAATATCTGCACGTCATCGACGAGAAGCTGGCCGCGGCGGTGCAACTGCTGGAACAGGCGATCGCCTCGGGCGCGATCGACTTCAAGCTTGTTGGGGCGGCAGCTTCTTAGCGTTGCCGAACAGCACGCCGATCATCCTGAAGCGAACGGCGTTGTCGCGATTGATGTAAGTGACTGACCCGGGCTCGTGATCGAGGGTCCAGCGTCCGGTCGCGCCGGTGTCCCAGTCGGCGACATAACCGTCATCGAGCATCCGCCAGCGCCCGCTTCGCGCCTCGCCATCGTCGAGCAGCATGTGCGCGGCACCCTCGCTTTCAAAATAGACGTAAGCCTCCTTGCCGTTTCGTTCCAACACATGGGTCATGCCCGGAATGAGCATTGCAAGGGTTTCCTTCTGAAGTGCTGCCATGATTTCCTCCTGAATTGAAGTCGCCGATTGCCTTGACCGGCATCGCCACTTAGAGTGAACTAGTAGTCAAGATGCTTGACTATGTATCGGGCGAGAAGAATTTGGTCAAGGGCCTTGACGAAAAACCTGAAGCGCTGCCGGATCACATAGGTTGGCGGCTGTGGCAGGCGAGCCGCGCCTGGCAGACCGAGTTCGCCGCTGCGATGCGCGCTGCCGGCCATCACTGGTTCACCGAAGCGCGTGCCGGCCTGCTTGGACACATCCCGCGCGGCGGCATGCGCCAGTCGGCGCTGATCGAGCGCTCGGCGATCTCAAAGCAGGCGATTCAGCAATTGCTCGATGGCCTGGAGACGGAAGGTGTGTTGCAGCGTCTGCCCGATCCGCAAGACGGTCGCGGCAAGCTTGTGCGCTACACCCGCAAGGGCCTGGACGCCCTGCGCGATGGCGACCGCATCAAGCTGCAGATCGAACGGAGCTATGTTGCCCGCCTTGGTCACGAGCGTTTCGCGGCGCTGATGGGCGCCTTGCAGTCGCTCGATACAACGCAAACGGATGCATTGGACAAAGCCTCTGGCGTTCAGGACGACACACCGGAATCGAAGTGAAAGCGCGACCTCACAACCCATTGCGCCGACTCGTTTCTTTCTCTAAACGCTCGCCATGAAAACAGCCAATCATCCCGACACCGTCCTGATTGTCGATTTCGGCAGCCAGTTCACCCAGCTGATCGCCCGCCGCATCCGCGAGGCCGGCGTCTTTTCCGAGATCGTGCCCTTCCAGTCGGCCGAGGCGGCGTTCAAGCGCATCGATCCGAAGGCGGTGATCCTGTCCGGCGGCCCGGCCTCGACCGGCGACATCGGCAGCCCGCGCGCGCCGCAGATCGTCTTCGATGCCGGCGTGCCGGTGCTCGGCATCTGCTATGGCCAGATGGCGATGTGCGTGCAGATGGGCGGCGTCGCCGAAAGCTCCGACCACCGCGAATTCGGCCGCGCCTTCGTCGAGATCGCCGAGGACAGCCCGTTGTTCGAGGGCCTGTGGGCGCCCGGCCAGCGCCATCAGGTGTGGATGAGCCATGGCGATCGCGTCATCTCCCTGCCGAAGGGGTTCGAGGTGCTCGGAAAATCGGAGGGCTCGCCCTTCGCCATCTTCGGCAATGTCGAGCGCAAAATGTACGGCCTCATGTTCCACCCCGAAGTGGTGCATACGCCGGACGGCGCCAGGCTGCTCCGCAACTTCGTCCACAACATCGCCGGCATCGAAGGCGACTGGACGATGCGCGCCTACCGCGAGCACGCGGTCGAGACGATCCGCAAACAGGTCGGCAAGGGCAAGGTGATCTGCGCGCTGTCGGGCGGCGTCGATTCCTCGGTCGCGGCCTTGCTGATCCATGAGGCGGTCGGCGACCAGCTCACCTGCATCCTTGTCGACCACGGTCTGATGCGCAAGGACGAGGCATCAGGCGTGGTGGAGATGTTTCGCCAGCATTACAATCTGCCGCTGATCCTGGTCGACGCTTCGGACCGTTTCATCGGCGCGCTCGAGGGCGAGTCGGACCCCGAGAAGAAGCGCAAGACCATCGGGCGGCTGTTCATCGAAGTGTTCGAGGAGGAGGCCGAGAAGCTCGGCGGCGCCGATTTCCTGGCACAAGGCACCCTCTATCCCGACGTCATCGAAAGCGTCTCTTTCAGCGGCGGCCCGTCGGTGACCATCAAGTCGCATCACAATGTCGGCGGCTTGCCCGAACGCATGAACATGCAGCTGGTCGAGCCGCTGCGCGAATTGTTCAAGGACGAGGTGAGGGCGCTCGGCAAGGAGCTCGGCCTGCCCGACAGCTTCATTGGCCGGCATCCGTTCCCCGGTCCCGGTCTCGCCATCCGCTGTCCGGGCGGCATCACCCGCGAAAAGCTGGAGATCCTGCGCGAGGCCGACGCCATCTATCTCGACGAGATCCGCAAGGCCGGCCTCTACGACGCCATCTGGCAGGCCTTCGCCGTGCTGCTGCCGGTGCAGACCGTCGGCGTGATGGGCGACGGCCGCACCTACGAATTCGTCTGCGCGCTGCGCGCCGTCACCTCGGTCGACGGCATGACGGCCGACTTCTACCATTACGACATGGCATTCCTGGGAGCAGCCGCCACCCGCATCATCAACGAGGTACGCGGCATCAACCGCGTCGTCTACGACGTGACGAGCAAACCGCCAGGCACAATTGAGTGGGAGTGACGGATACAAATGGCGGCAATAGCGTAGTTTGAAGTAGTTACGACAAGTCTTCGTGGCACTCTTGAGCGACCTCCAATGACTCAGGATATTCCTCGTGTGATTTGATGGCGCTTTCTCGAAAAGTAAAGAGAGGTGTGGTCGGCGGAGTATATTGGCGTGCTGGAGCGTACAATTCGGCGGTTCGCTGGAGATCGGCGCAGCTGGCGTCGCAATCGGAAAATGAACGCAATCCTAGCCAGCGCAGCACGACAACCTGGCGACGTCCTTGGCAAAGCCGAGTGCCGCGAGCTTCAAGCCCTCGACAGTGGTTAAATACGGAAAGATCGCATCGGCGAGATCCTCGACATTGAGGCCTTGCCGGATCGCCAGCGCCGCGGTCTGGATACTGTCGGCTCCTTCCGGCGCGAGAATATGCGCGCCGAGCAACCGGCCACTGCTGGCATCGGCCACGAGCTTGATGAGCCCACGGGTGTCGCGAGCGGCGAGTGCGCGCGGCACCCGCTCGAGACCGATCGTCGAGACACGGACGGCATGTCCGGCGGCACGGGCCGCGGCCTCGGTGAGGCCCACGCTCGCCACTTGCGGGTCGGTGAAAACGATGGCAGGCATGGCGCTGTTGTCGTAGCGCAGGCTGTCGCCGTTGAGCGCATTCTTGGCAGCAAGCTTGGCACCATAGGCGGCCATGTAGACGAACTGGTCGCGGCCGGTGACATCGCCGGCAGCATAGATGCCGGCCCCGGAGGTGCGCATGCGGTCATCAACGACAATGCCGCCCTTCGGCGAGAGGGCGATGCCGTGCTCTGCAAGCCCAAGGCCTTCGATGTTGGGCGTGCGCCCGGTGGCGATCAGCACCTGATCGGCGTCGATCGTCGTATTCTGGCCGTCGCGCGCAACATCGAGCGCAATGCCGTTCTCGGTCCTGCGGATCGCACGATAGGCGATGCCAGAGACCACGGTGATCCCTTCGTCCTCGAAATACCCCGTCAGGGCCGCGCCGATCTCGGGCTCGGCCTCGGGGAGCAGCCGAGACCGGCAAACGAGCGTCACCTTGACGCCGGCGCGGGCGAACATCTGGGCGAGTTCCGCCCCGATATAGCCGCCGCCGATGACGAGCAGTGACCGGGGGAGTTCCTCAAGGTCGAGCGCCGTCGTGCTGGTCAGATACGGCACGTCCTCGATGCCAGGGATGGCGGGCACCGCCGGTCGCGCGCCGGTCGCGATGATGATCTTGCCAGCGGGAATGCGCGCGCCGTCTACCTCGACACCACCTTCCACGAGCCGCGCCGCGCCCGCGCGATAGGCGATGCCGTTATAGGCCGGCAGCAGGTCAATGTACTTGGCCTGGCGCAGATCGGAAACCAGCGCGTCCTTCTGACGGACGGTTCCGCGCCAATCGGTCAGTTCGGCCTCGGCCGTGATGCCGGCGAAACGTGCTGCCACGCGAGCGTTGTGAAGTGTCTCGGCAGCGCGGATCAGCGTTTTCGATGGGACGCAACCGATATTGACGCAGGTGCCGCCGATGGTGCCGCTGCCGATGAGGGCCACCCGTGCGCCCTGATCGGCAGCTGTGATGGAGGCCGAGAAGCCGGCCGAACCGGCACCGATCACCGCAAGATCGTAGGCGCCACCATTGCGACCGTTCGTGCGAAAGCGACGGTCCGCGACTGCGGCCGTCTTCGATGTCGAGCCGACCGAGGATTCTGCCGCGGTATCGAGGCCAGCAAGGCTGGGCCCGAAAAGAGCCCGGCCAACCTCCAGCGCTTCCTCGATCGACAGCCGGAATCCGGGCTCGTCCGTGGAGCGCTCGCCGCGCCAGGCAGAGAGGTGGTCGTCCGAACAGAAGAAGGCGGTCGTCGCACATAGCGAGCTGGCGGCGCACGCGCCTTCATAGCGGACGCTATGCCACATGACGGCCGATCGCGGCTCGATCTCGGCCAGCCCCCGCCCTTGGTCCCGCGTGGCGATCCGGATGGGTGCACCGCAATGGCGGCAGCGCGAAGCTATCGCGATGTCGCGATCGGTCATGGCGCCGATGCCGAGTGCGTCGACAGCGCACATTGCGTTGAGAACACGCCCGTCCAGTGTGACGTGGTGCCCCGTGTCTCGGTCCGTGAAGGGATAGGCGCCGACGATCCGCTCACAGTCGAGGACGACCAGGTCACGACCGCGGAGCTCTTCGAGCAGAGGCCGGATGGCCGTCCCGCTCAACCCCGCGCGCTCCGCGAGCGCGCCTGCAGTCGGGGCTCGTCCGTTTTCGGCGCGCGCAAGCGGCGTCATCGGCGCAGGCTCGCCTGGGCTTCCAGTAGACGAGGTAGAAGCCGCATCCGAGAAGGCTTGCCGTGCCGGCGACGAAGAATGGCTTGTAAGGCGCGAGCGCCGTCAGATTGCCGATCCAGGCCCCGCCGATGCCAAGGCTGAACAGAAGCAGCGGCACGATGCAGCAGGAGGAAGCCGCGAGTGCGCCGAGAAGGCCGCCGACGGCGATCAGACGCTGCCGCCCGGCGTCGCCTCGTTCAGAGGCAGACAAGTCTGCAGCGGCAGTTTGGGCCGCCGTTATTCCGGATCGCGATGCAACCATGTCCGGCCTCTCTTCCTTGCCGAAATCCCAAGCGTGCCGTAGCATGCGGTCTGTAGTCACTACAGGGTCAAGAGGGATTTTGCGATGCGCGATCATGCCCTGGTGAAGGGCCTGCAACGGGCCGAGCTCGCCCAGCGTACGGGCTGCAATCTGGAGACCGTGCGCTATTACGAGAAGGTCGGCCTTCTGCCCGAGCCGCCGCGTACGACGAGCGGCTATCGCAGCTACGACACCATGCACGAGCGGCGCCTTCGCTTCGTGCTACGCGCGCGCGAGCTAGGCTTTTCCCTCGATGAAATCCGTGAACTGCTGCGCCTCGTGGATGAACGCGATCGGCCTTGCGGCGAGGCAAGAGATGTGGCCGCCGCCCATCTTAAGGACGTGCGGACGAAAATCGCTGACCTCAAACGGATGGAGCGCATGCTGAAGGAGGTGGTCGCGCAATGCGCTGACGGCACGTTGCCGGAGTGCCCGCTGATCGAGACGCTGTTCCAGGAGCGAACTACCGCATAAGTGCGTCCGAAGGCGACTGGACGATGCGCGCCTACCGCGAGCACGCGGTCGAGACGATCCGCAAACAGGTCGGCAAGGGCAAGGTGATCTGCGCGCTGTCGGGCGGCGTCGATTCCTCGGTCGCGGCCTTGCTGATCCATGAGGCGGTCGGCGACCAGCTCACCTGCATCCTTGTCGACCACGGTCTGATGCGCAAGGACGAGGCATCAGGCGTGGTGGAGATGTTTCGCCAGCATTACAATCTGCCGCTGATCCTGGTCGACGCTTCGGACCGTTTCATCGGCGCGCTCGAGGGCGAGTCGGACCCCGAGAAGAAGCGCAAGACCATCGGGCGGCTGTTCATCGAAGTGTTCGAGGAGGAGGCCGAGAAGCTCGGCGGCGCCGATTTCCTGGCACAAGGCACCCTCTATCCCGACGTCATCGAAAGCGTCTCTTTCAGCGGCGGCCCGTCGGTGACCATCAAGTCGCATCACAATGTCGGCGGCTTGCCCGAACGCATGAACATGCAGCTGGTCGAGCCGCTGCGCGAATTGTTCAAGGACGAGGTGAGGGCGCTCGGCAAGGAGCTCGGCCTGCCCGACAGCTTCATTGGCCGGCATCCGTTCCCCGGTCCCGGTCTCGCCATCCGCTGTCCGGGCGGCATCACCCGCGAAAAGCTGGAGATCCTGCGCGAGGCCGACGCCATCTATCTCGACGAGATCCGCAAGGCCGGCCTCTACGACGCCATCTGGCAGGCCTTCGCCGTGCTGCTGCCGGTGCAGACCGTCGGCGTGATGGGCGACGGCCGCACCTACGAATTCGTCTGCGCGCTGCGCGCCGTCACCTCGGTCGACGGCATGACGGCCGACTTCTACCATTACGACATGGCATTCCTGGGAGCAGCCGCCACCCGCATCATCAACGAGGTACGCGGCATCAACCGCGTCGTCTACGACGTTACGAGCAAGCCGCCCGGCACCATCGAGTGGGAGTGAGGGAAACGGCGATGATAGGCGGCTCTAACGTAGAATTTCGCAGAAAATACAATGATTTGCGGGCAGGGCAGACTGCTAGCCAGGGCACATTGTCAATGGAATTGACAAACCTATCAAGTCATTGAAATCGTTAAGTTTATCGGAGCGCTTGGCGCGGCTCGCAGCTTGTAGCAGATCACTCTGACGGTACTTTTGACGGTGCTTTTCGTATCCGACAGAGCATTCTAAAAAGTACCGTCATTCCTTTTTAGGGTTTGACGGTACTTTTCTGTGTGTCAACGCTTTGAAATATATAACGAAAATTACCCGTAGCATGACATTTCCGCGCTGACGGTACTTTAGTTATCGACATACATAGTTTCAGCTTTGGCTGCGGTACCGATCGATGTTCCGGACCCGATCGCATATCGTCGGATGGCACCTTCGCATCACCTATCAAATGTTGTCCCGACTGCTGCCGGATCTGCGATGGAGAGAAGCGTCGACCGCATCCAGGCGGGAGCTTGGACCGCGGTAGATGCGAGCGTCTTTTTATCGTTGGGAGAAAGATGAGGTGCCGCGATCTGTGCAAGCTCGGCCGCGCGCGCCGGCCCAATATGACGAAGCGCCTGGACGACGGTCCCGGCCAAGCTGCCCGGAGCAATCAAATGCTTATCCGCCCGCGTGGTCGTTGCCACCGTGCGCGGCGATGAACATGGCGACGGCCGACCGGCAATAGGATTCGATTTCGTTGTCGTCCTCTGCTCTCGCCTCATCGAAGCGTGCGATAATCAGGAGATCGGATCCTTTGAAAAGCGCGGCAAACAAGCGGGCGGACCGGAGAGGATCGGGCACGTTCAGAACCGCCTTCGCGTGCAACTGACGCAACAGGGCCTCGATTTGGGCGATGACATGGGCGGGGCCGGCTTCGTATTGGAGCTTGCTTAACGACTTTTGATTCGTCTTGTCGGCCATGATCATGGCTTCGACACTGCGGACGTCCGAGCTCAACAGCGTGCGAAGCAGGGATGATCCCACCGCCATGAGCTGATCTTCGGCCGAACCGTCGACGCCTTCAAAAAGGGCCTGTGGTGCAAACTGATGGCAGCGGGCCGCGATGGCCGCGCTGAACAGCGCCTCCTTGTTCTCGAAGTGCCGATAGATGCTGAGCTTGGATATCTTCGCCCGCTGGGCGACCTTGTCTAATGTCGTCGCTTGAAAACCCAATTCCACAAAGAGTTCGCACGCGGCGTCGACTATCGTTTGGCCAAGCGCCTCGTTGGCGGGCCGGCCGCGCCGGCCCTGGCTGTTTTCGGTCACGACAATTCCAGTACTTGACAGTATCCTAATTCTTGCATTACGATACCATTTAGTATCTGAAATGTGCAAGCCAATGGATAGGTTTCAACCTGTCCTCCAAATCAAGTTTCCCCGGGCCGCCCGGCGATATCGAATGCGGCATTGTCCGGCCGGTCAACACAGTGATGGGCGACTTTCTCGTCGATGCCGAAGCCCTGCTCGCTGCCCGTCTCGAGCGCGTATCGCTGGACGATATTTCGCGCCAGGCCCAGCCCAACCCTCTCCATCCACAACACGGAGCTTATCACCATGGATGACGTCATCATCATCGGCGGCAGCTTTGCCGGTCTCGCCGGTGCCCTGCAGCTCGGCCGTGCCCGCCGCAAGGTCACCGTTCTCGATACCGGCCTGCCGCGCAACCGCTTCGCCGGCCACTCGCATGGCCTGCTCGGCCACGATCACAAGCCACCGCTGGACATCCTGGCCGAGGCGCGGCAGCAGCTGGCGCGTTATCCCACGATCAGGCTGGTCAATGCCCGGGCCGACAGCGTCTCCGGCGCCGTCGACGATTTCTCCGTCCTCACTGGCGATGGCGAAAGCCTTGGGGCGCGCCGCCTGATCCTGAGCTATGGCGTCGCCGACCAGATGCCTGATGTTCCGGGCTTTGCCGAAGGCTGGGGCACGTCCATCGTGCCCTGCCCCTATTGCGACGGCTTTGAAGTCGCCGGCCAGCATTGGGGCCTCGTCTGGTCCGGCCCGCAGTCGCACCAGTCTGTCAGGCTGTTCCACGATTGGACCGACAGGTTGACGCTCTTCGCCGATGGTCACGACATTCCGCCCGATATCCGGGCCGATCTCGCGCGCCGCAACATTCCTGTCGTCGATGGCCGGATCATCGAGATCGCCCATCGCGGGGGCCATATCGCCACCGTCAATCTCGAGACCGGCCGCAATGTCGCGGTCGACATCCTGTTCGCCCATCCGCGCAATAAGCCGTCCGCAAGCCTGCATGAATCACTGGGCCTCGCCACGGTCGATACGCCCGGCGGCATCGCCCTCAAGGTCGATGAGCGCCGCGAAGCCAGCATTCCCGGCATCTACGCCGCCGGCGACCTCGCCAACCCCCTCATGGCCTCGGTCACCACGGCATCATCGCACGGGGCGATGGCGGGCATCTTCGCCCAGCAGTCGATGCTGGTTTGAGAGCACAGATTCCCTTCTCCGGTTGCCGCGGGCTATCAAATTCAGAAGGTTGCGGGCCGGTGTCACGGAACGCGGGCCCCCTCTCGCCTGAGGGGAGAGCCTAGCAAAGAAAGAATCAGAACAAGGATATGGCATGGCAGAGAAAAATGTTTATCAGGTAGCCGACTGGAATGGCCAAAGCGGGGAGCGCTGGGTCGCTTACCAGGCCCGGCTCGATGCCATGATGGCGGTGTTCGGCCAGGCCGCGATCGAAGCCGCCGCGCCCGCCACGGGCGAACGCGTGCTGGACGTCGGCTGCGGCGCGGGGGCGTCTAGTCTGGATCTGGCCGCCCGCGTCGGCGCGGGGGGCCATGTGCTAGGCGTGGACATATCCGAACCGCTGATCGGCAGAGCGCGCGCGCTAGCGCCGCAGGATACGCCGGCCCTGTTCCAGGTGGCCGACGCCAGCAGCACCGCGTTGCCCGAGGGCGCGTTCGACATCCTGTTCTCGCGCTTCGGAGTGATGTTCTTTGACGATCCTACGGCGGCGTTCGCTCATATGCGCCGTGCGCTCAAGCCGGGCGCGCGGGTCGCTTTCGTCTGCTGGCGCGGCATGGCCGAGAACGATTGGGTGCGCTTGCCGATGGGCGCGATCAAGGGCATCGTCCCGCCGACGGCGCCGCCCGATCCCGAAGCGCCCGGCCCGTTCTCGTTTGGCGACCAGGGGCGGGTGGCGCGTATTTTAACGGCGGCTGGCTTCACCGATGTCGCTATCGCGCCATTCGATGCCTCCATCCCGTTCGGCGAGGGGGGGACGCGGGACGCGGCGATCGACGACGCGGTGGAGATGACACTCGAGGTCGGCCCGCTGTCGCGCGCTCTCGCTGATCAGCCCGACGACATCCGCGCCCGCGCCTCGGCCGCGGTTCGTGCCGCCTTCGCGGGCCTCCCCGGCGAGCGGTCGGTGATGATCGACGGCGCGGCGTGGATCGTCATGGCACGCAATCCGGCAAGCTGACAGGGATTAACAGGGGAGACGCCCCCGCTCGGTGGAGCGGGGCGTCTTTGGCCGGTCAGATTGATGTCCCTTCTGGCTTGGAAGCCGCCATTAGCGAGCTAGAGGCTTTGATGGCGGGGTACAGCGTTTGCACGACACTCGAAAACGTTGGTGCACGTGCTTACGGAGCACGTAGCGGGTACGACGTCCGCACGCGATGTATTCGAGGCTGCACAGAACGCCGCCAAGGCGTAAGTCCGGGACGGATCAAGGCATGAGAGGAACTGCGTGTCGTTCAGGCTCTTGCGAGCCGTGACGGTCTTTTTGCCGACGGGATCGTGAAGGCACAGCTAAAGAATGTCGAAAATCGACCAATCGATGCCGATAGTCGCTGAAACCGAGCAGATTTTGAATCGCCGAAATTCTCCTTTGAATTCAAGAGCGCAAATTTCTGACGGATCGGGGAGACGGTTCTTCATTGCGTGCAGAAAGAATTTGTGCGTGGAATTCAATGCGTTACGATCACTTAAAACAATCGAGTGGGAATGAGGGGGCGTAGGTTGGAGTACTGTCGGATATATTCGGAAATTGTTGGTCAACGATAGGAGGCGATAGTTCGCGGGCGATTCTGCAAGAACAAGCAGCCGTTTTGCAGGTCGGCGATAGACCTTCGATTATGTGTAGAGATGCTCAAAGGGATCGATACACCGCGCCGTTCACAGCACATGCTTTGGATTGGGATCGGAGCGCCGATCCAATTCCTCGGACAATAGACATTATGTTCCGCGGATTTGTATCATGGTCTAAGCCCCCGGGGCGGGACCAACGAGACGGGCGCACGGCCGCCGAGCACAGCGGGGACGGCGCCGTAGCTGAATACGTTCTCGTGCCTCGCATAGTTTCAGAGTGCCCCCGCAATGCGTGGATCGTGCGCATGCCGTGCGGCAGATCCCTGTAGACTTAAGCGTGCCATGCTTCAGCAGCTTGGCCGACAGCGGACCCGAGTTGGCGAACGGAACAATTTGGTCGTCCTGCTACGCGACGAAGCGGACCACGCCACCATCCACCCGCAAAGCCGCGCCGGTGGTCGCCGAAGCCTGCTCCGAGCATGTGTAGATGATCATGTTGGCCACCTCATCGGTGGTCGCGAAGCGGTGGATGAGGCTCGTCGGACGCATCGCCTGCAGGAAGCCCTGCTCGGCTTCGTGCTGCGTGATTCCATTTGCGTCAGCCTGTTTCGCCATGAAGTTGCCCAGGATCTCAGAGCGGGTAGGTCCCGGCAGGACGGCGTTGACGGTGACGCCCGTGCCCGCGACCGCCTCGGCAAGCCCGCGTGAGACCGCGAGTTGAGCGGTCTTGGTCATGCCATAGTCGAGCATTTCCTTAGGGATGTTGACTGCGGATTCGCTACTTATGAACACGACGCGGCCCCAGCCTTTCGCCACCATCCGCGGCAGGTAATGACGGCTCGCGCGCACGCCACTCATTACGTTCAACTGGAAGAGGTCAAGCCAGTCCTCATCGGGGATATTTGCGATATCCTCGACGCCGTTGTAGCTCCGGATGTGTGCTGTACCGACGTTGTTCACAAGGATATCGGCGTCCGGCGCATGCGCGATCAAGGCCTTTGCCCCCTCCGCTGTCGCAAGATCAGCGGCGATACCCGAGATGTCGCTGCCGGGGAAGGCCTGCCGCATCTGCCGCACCGCCTCATCGACCCGAGCGTTTCCACGGCCGTTGACGACGACCGATGCACCGGCACGCGCCAACCCCTCCGCCGTCGCGCGGCCGATACCGGCGGTGGATCCGGTAACAATGGCCTTGCGGCCTTTGAGTTCGATATTCATCTCATTCATCTCCAAAATTAAATAGGAAGCGCAATCAATCCACTGTCGTCTTCGCTGTTTCCGCCTCCGCTGCGCGGGCGAGGCTTTCGACCCAGTCTTGGTGATACCGGTAGAGTGCGCCGGGATGTTTGCGCCCGAGCTCATCGAGGAAGAAGGGGCCCTGCTGCGTTTCCTCGGTCAGCACATGGCAGCCATGGTCCGTAGGCGTGATGACCCAGCCATGGTATGCGGTTGAGCCGGTCTCGTCGCCATCAACTGTCGTCGCCCATGCGAGCCTACGAAGGGGCTCGCATTCCGTCACGACCAGACTCATCGGAAATCCAACCGTCACACGGCTGTATCGCGTTCCGAGCGCCAGTTCCGGCTCCCCCGTCAGAATCTTGACCTGATCCTCGGCGGGAAAGTAGCTCGACCAATTCTCGGCTTCGACGAGCAGCTTCCAGACCGCTTCAGGCGGCGCCTTCACGTCAATGTCGTTGAGTGCGTAGATGGCCGACGTTTTCGGATCATATCGCTCGGGCCAGGTCACATGGTCGTACATCGATTACTGCTCCTTCTTGAACAAATCCTGGAAGATGAGCTGGCCCCAAGTGCGGCCGCGCGCGTGCACCAGCGCGCCACCCTCGTTGAGCTTTCCCAGCTTGACGGGTGCGAACCCGAGTTGTTTGGCCAAGGCCGCCACGGGAGCGGTCGCGTCCTCGTCGTCGCTCGACAGAAAGACGACACGGTGCCCGCCCTCGACGATCGGATCGGCAGCCAGGGTGGCCGCAACCAGGTGATTGAACCCTTTGACGAACTTGGCGCCGGTGAACGCCTTCGCGACGAAGGCGGAGGACGGGAGACCGTCCAGCTCTTCAGGCACTGGAAACACGTTCGTCGCGTCGATGACTGTCTTGCCTTCCCAGTTCGGCAGAGCCTTCGCAACTTCGCGGTGCTCTCCGAACGGGACTGCCAAGATGATTGTGTCGGCCTCGAGTGCATCCCGCAGCGACTTGGCGACGACCGTGGGTCCAATCGCCCGAGCCTGCGGCGCCAACGCCTCGGGCGGCCGGCGGCTCGCGACGGCCACGTCGATGTTTTTACGGGCGAAGGCGTGGGCGAGGGCCTGGCCTATCTTACCGAATCCTACAATTGCGTAGCTCATGATGCTTCTCCGATCCGTGTTGGTATTGATTTCCCCGGCCTTCAACGGCGCTGGGTTATTCGTTGCGCTGTGTGGCGACCTTTGCGTGGTCGTTCCACCATGGACACGCTAGTTCCCGCCGGTCAGCCGCTTCCCGCGATCCGGCGCGATTTCAGATGGCCGAGAAGCCGCCATCGACAGACAACTCCACCCCATTCACGAAGCTCGAATCGTCGGAAGCAAGAAACAGCGCGGCCGTCGCAATTTCCTCAGGACGCCCCATCTTTCCCCGCGGGATCAGGGATTCGAACATCTGCTTCGCCTCCTCGGTGAGGACTTGGTCCTGCATCGGTGTGGCGATCGGCCCCGGGTGCAGCACGTTCACCCGGATATTCCTGCCCTTGAGTTCGTTGAGCCACCCGCGTGCGAATGCGTGCAGCGCCGCCTTGCTCGCCGCATACACGCTGTAACCAGGAAAACCTTTCACCGAAGCAACTGACCCGGTCATGAAGATCGATCCGCCATCGTTGAACAGCGGCAACGCCTTCTGAACCGTAAACAGCGTGCCGCGCGTATTCAGGCCGAAGGCCGCATCGAAGTGCTGCTCGGTAATCTCGCCCAGTGGGACGGCTTCGCCTGTGCCGGCGCTCGCGTACAGGACGTCGATCCTGCCCTTTTCCCGCTTGACTGTATCGAACAGGCGGTCGAGGTCGTCGAGATTGGCCGCGTCGCCGCGCACGCCGGTCACGTTCCGGCCGATCAGCTTGACGGCCTCGTCCAGCGCCTCCTGTCTCCGGCCCGTGATGAAAACATAGGCGCCTTCTTCAACGAACCGCCTGGCGCTCGCCAGCGCCATGCCGCTCGATCCACCCGTGATGACCGCAACCTTACCCTCAAGCTTTCCCATGACTTCTCCTTTTCGTGGTGTCGGGACAGCATCTGCCCCCGAGAGCCTCGAAATGGGTCCGCCGGCGTCAGTTGTTGAGTGCGGAAGCGCGCACATCGGTGGTGCGAAATCGATCCGGCTGGACGCCTGACGCCAGCCGCGACGATCGGCGTCCGCCGTTCGGAATTGAGCCGCACTCGTCGACATAGGCTATGATGACCGCCCGTACTGCTGTTCGATGTGTTAGATAC
Source organism: Mesorhizobium sp. M0698 (assembly GCF_040320455.1). NCBI lineage: Bacteria > Pseudomonadati > Pseudomonadota > Alphaproteobacteria > Hyphomicrobiales > Phyllobacteriaceae > Mesorhizobium > Mesorhizobium sp. M0698. The sequence continues at coordinate 136,822 of NZ_JAMYPQ010000014.1, forward strand.
GGGCCTTGGAAGGCGCACCGCGGTGCCGGATTGCACCATGATCGACTGGGATGACGTTCGCTACTTTCTTTCCGTCGCGCGCGGAGGCTCGGTGCGGGCCGCCGCCGAGCGCCTCGGTGTGAACCACTCGACCGTGCTGCGACGCGTCGCCCAGCTCGAGGAACGCCTCGGGGTGCAGATGTTCGAAAAGCTGCCTTCGGGCTACCGCCTGACGGCTGCGGGCGAGGAGGTCCTCGAGTTCGCGGACCAGATGGAAGTGTCGTCGCACCTGCTGGAGACGCGCGTCTTCGGGCGCGACCAGAGCGTGCGCGGGCTTCTGCGGGTGACGCTGGCACCGCCCCTCGCGACACACCTGCTCATGCCGGACTTCGCCGATTTCGCGCGTCTGCATCCGGACATCGAGATGGAAATCTTGTCGTCCGGCGAGCTGGCAAATCTGACCAACCGAGAGGCCGACGTCGCGATCCGCGTCGTCTACGACCGCAAAACCCTGCCGCTCAATCTTCATGGCCTGAAGGGACCGGAGGTGTTCGGCGGCGTCTATATGTCCTGTGATCGACTAGCCGCGTGGCGTGCGGGCGCGCCTGATCCCATCCGGTGGATCGTCATAAGCATTCATGGAATTCCGGAATGGGCCAGCGAGGGTGAGGTTCGCACCACGGGGGTTCCCTTCAGGACCACGGACGCCGAGGCGCAGATCGTTGCTGTACGGCAAGGGCTCGGGATCACGACACTGCCCTGCTTCGTCGGCGATGCCGACCCCCTACTGGTGAGGGTGCCGGGCACCGAGCTGCACATGTACGGAACGCTCTGGCTTCTCACACAGGGGGAGACACGCAAGACGAAGCGCGTGCGGCTCTTCACGGAGTTCGTATCCCACAGGCTCGCCGCGTACGCGCCGCTTCTCGCGGGGCTGTCCATATCGCGCGACTGACGCCTGGCAGGTCACCGATGGCGCTGTCTCGAGCGTACCGCTGTATCAACGACGCAGCCCGATGTAATCTCGCGACGGACTCTGGTCGTAGACCGCCTCGTGACGGTCTTTTTTGGGAACTGCCGTTACGGCTCGGTCGGCGGCCGTCAGAAAGAAATCGACCTATTGATACTGATAGTCGCCGAAACCGAGCAAAACGTGGACCGTCGAAATTGGTGTTTGAATTCAAGAGCGCAAATTTCTGACGGATCGCAAGAGGGTTCTTCGTCGTGCGCAAAGGATTTGCGATGCGAAATCAGCGAGTTACCATACCTATGAACCATTGAGTGGGAATGAGGGGGAGTCTTAGCGAGCAGCCGAGAGCAGAGTGGCGGAAGCGATAATACTCCGGCAGATGTAGGCGTAGTGGCCTCTAGTCTCTGAAGGCGACGAGAAGGGCCATTCTCGGCGTTGAAAAACAATTGCTCTTTGAAGACTGTGGCGCGTACAGCTATTTCGAAATCCATGATTGGTATGAGAAGCTTTGCCCGAGCACCGCGCCGCACGAATGATGACGCGCAGCGCAACCAAATTGGGGAGGATTCAAAATATTGGTATGCGATGTTTGATTGTCACGGCTCATCCACTCAATCCAAGCCTTTGCCAAACGCTTTCGAACGCAGCTATCGACACCCTGATGGATGCGAAGCACCAGTGCCGACATGTTGATCTGTATCGATCTGGCTTCTTCCCGGCTCTTACACCGGCGGAGCGCGCGAGCTACTATTCCGGATTCGAGACTACAGAGGTAGCTAAAGAGATTGAGGATCTTCTCTGGGCCGAGACTATCGTCTTGATTTTTCCCACGTGGTGGTTCGGACCTCCAGCTATATTGAAGGGCTGGTTCGACAGGGTATGGGTGCCTGGTATTGCATACGATCACGCAGCCGATCTTGGTGCCATACAACCGCGACTTCGCCAGTTAAGGAAGGTGGTTGCAATAACCACTTTGGGCTCACCTTGGTGGGTCGATTGGCTGATCCTCAGGCGGCCAGTGCGGCGTGTTCTCAAGACAGCTATTCTGAATACCTGTGCTCCTCAAGCCTCGCTTACGTTCCTTTCATTTTACAAGGTTGAAAGTCTGCCTAGGCAAGGTGTCGATGCTGCGATAAATCGCATTAGATCAATGCTACAGCATCTATAGCTAAGCCCCGTCACAATGCTCCTTTTCTTTGAAGGGCGCAGGTAGAGCAATGCCCGTGGGGACAGCGCGGCTCGTGACCGCTGCCCTTATCGGTATGTACGCGCATACGCGCCGAAAGCGTCACCATCGGTAGATGGCAGCACCGCGGATATCTACCGTCACGACCTGGCATTCCTGGGCGCCGCCGCCACCGGCATCATCAACGAGGTGCGCGGCATCAACCGCGTCGTCTATGACGTGACGAGCAAACCGCCAGGCACAATCGAGTGGAGTGACGAGGAGTACTGCGGAGTAGAAGAGGATAGAGCAGCATGTTTAAGGCGATGTTGGCTCGGCGATAATAGTCAATAGTCCCAGCCCCCGCCACCCGGCGACGGCATAGACGAAGCATCCGGCCGATCGGCGAATGTCTGGAACGAACGTCCCACAGAGAAGGGTGGAGCAGCCTAGCCTTGCTGGGTTTGACAACCGGGGTCCGCGGCAACTGCCACCGGCGAGGCGTTGCATCTGCCGGCCACGTATCCTTTCGCTGGGTTCATCCGTCTTAGCTGTTCATGGGCACGGTCATCCTTGACATCGCCCTCCTGGACGAATTGGAGCGTGACAAATGAACAGCAAGCAGAGCCTAGCGAACAAGATACACTACGAAACGCTCGCGGAGGCTTTTCGCAGCGGTCGAGAATCGCCACAGGAAGCATCCGAGTGGTCCGTTTTGACGGCAGAACCGGGCGGCGTCGATTACGTCGAGACGACCCTCGGCGACACGACCGCGCTGTGGGTTCAGCCAAAACTGGCGGCCAAGGATCGGGTCATGCTCTACGCGCACGGCGGTGGTTATGTTGGCGGATCGATCTGGACCCATCGCAAGATGGTCGGACACCTTGCTAAGGCGATCGGCTGTTACGCTCTGCTCGCTACGTACGACTACGTTTTCCAGAGCAAGTTTCCGCGCCAGATCGAGCAGACCCTGACCGCGTTCGAATGGCTGCTCGAGCAGGGTGTCGCGCCGAAGCACACCATAGCTGCAGGCGATTCCGCTGGCGCGGGCCTGATCCTCGCGGCCTCGATTAAGCGCCGCGACGCCGGACGTCCGCTGCCGGCGGCGATCCTCAGTATCTCCGGCTGGCATGATATGTCCGCGAGCGGACTCTCCTACGAAGCGAACCGTGAGAAGGACGCCTTCTTCCAGAAGGCCAGCGTGGACATGCTCGCGTCGCAAGTCCTCGGTGAGGTCGATATCCGACATCCCTTGGCCAGCCCGATCTTTGCCGATCTCAAGGGCCTGCCGCCGATCTATTTGCAGGCGGGCGAAGAGGAAACCCTGCTCGACGACAGCCGAGCGCTCGCCGAGCGTGCAAAGGCCGCCGGCGTCGAGGTGCGCTTAGACGTATTTCCGGGGATGCTGCACTCGTTCCAGATGATGGCCGGCCGCGCTCCCGAAGCCGACGACGCGATCGCGCGGTTGGCACAATGGGTTCGCCCCAAGCTTGGTCTGGCCGCAACCGCGGCAATACGCGCTGAAGGTCAGGAGGTCGCATGACTGGCAAATTGAAACCAAGATGTGGCAGCTGAAGGACATGCCCGAGCGACCGACCGGCCTGTTCGATGCGCGATATCGCGCCTTCCTCGAGACGGTGTCAGGCGTCCGCGCCCAACTGCATCGCTACTGCGCCCGCATGACGGGCTCACGCCTCAACGGTGAGGATCTCGTGCAGGAGACGCTGTTCGAGGCCTACACGAAGATTGAGACCCTCGACGATGCCCGCCGGCTGAAGCCCTGGCTGTTTCGCATCGCTCACAATCGCTGCATCGACTTTCTGAGGCGACGCGATGTGCGCGAGCGCGCGGAGCACGCCTATTCGGACGACGTCGGCGTTGTCTCTGCAGAGCCGGCAGCGACCGATGCACGCCGCGCCATCGAACGGCTGGTTGGCCGCTTGCCGCCCAAGGAGCGCGCCTGCATCCTCCTGAAGGACGTGTTCGACTATTCGCTGGAAGAGACCGCAGAACTCGTGGACTCGACGGTTGGGGGCGTCAAATCCGCGCTCTCCCGCGGACGGGCGAAGCTCGCCGACTTGCCCCCTGAACCTGCCGGTGAACCGAACCGTCCGCTTGATCCCGACACCGCGCGGCTCTTGCAGCGCTATGTTGACCTCTTCAACCGCCATGACTGGGATGGCGTGCGGAGCCTCACCAGCGCCGATGCTCGGTTGCGGGTCGCCGACTGCTTCGACGGCCTGCTCAGAAGTTCTCCCTATTTCGTCGAATACGAGCGAAACCCGGAGACGTGGACCATGGAGTTGGGGGCGATCGACGGACAGCCTGTCCTGATCGTGCTCTTCCAGCGAGGCGACCGGTGGCAGGTCGCGTGGCCGGTTCGTGTCCATGTCGCCGGTCGCGTCATCGATCGCATCGAAGATTATTATGCCTGCCCATGGATGTTGGAAAACGCCGCGGAATCCGACCTGAAACTCATGACTGGGCCAGCCGTTTTGGGAAGAGCATAAGGCGACGATTTCTCACTTCTGGCCTGGCGGAGCTCCGCCGGCGGCCGGGCAACGGGCAATTTGAGTTCCGGAATTTTGGCGTCGGCGGCGACTTGGCCTACAACGCGCTGCAGCGGTTGCCGGATGTGCTCGCCTGTCGTCCCGACAAGGTCATCGTCTGGGTCGGCGGGAATGATGTTCTCACGCTCGTGTCACGCAAAGTGCGGCGGTTCTTTACGTTTTGGAAGCGTCTGCCCCGCACGCCTTCGCCCGATTGGTTCCACGAGAATCTGGCCGAGATAGCACGCAGGCTGAAGCGCGAGACGGCGGCGGACATCGGCCTTTGCTCGCTCCCTCCGATAGGAGAAGCGCCGGATTCGGACGACCCGTTCCAGAGCGAGTTCAACCGGCGGATCAAGGAATATTCTGCGATCGTGGCGGCCATCGCGCACGAGGAACGCTGCGGCTATGTCCCGCTCCATGAGGCGCTCACCGAGGCGGTTCGCGCCTCGCCCTGGCCGGGCCTACACGGCGTTCAACTTTCTTCCATTCTATCGCGATGCTTTTCGCGTACTGGTGCTGCGGCAGCGTCCGGATGATGTCGCCCGCGTAAATGGCTGGCTATTTCACACCGACGGCGTGCACTTGAACAGCCGGGCAGGGCTGATCGTGGCGGATCGCCTACAGAAATTCGTTCAGGCCTGAACCCTGAGCGGCAAGGCTGTATCCGATTTGCGCACCTATCTGAATGTCTTATCGCGCAGGCTGGCGGCCGGTTTATCGACCTAGCAACATCGCCACGCGCGATGCCAAAAGTTTAACGACGAACCCTAGAGGATAACCCCGGTGGCTCGGCACGTCGTCAGGAATGACATCGCTGTCCGACTTGAACTTAGTGCAAATCCGCAGCTGCAGTGGCGGGAGTTCTCCGTGAAACCGCGCTCTGTATGCCGAGACCCAATGCGGACCTCTATCGAAGTTCATTAACATCGCTGAATTGCAGCACATGGCGATGACCCTATTCGTGGCTGAAGTTTCCTTAAGCTTGTAACCCCTCAGCAATTCGGCCCCCTTGGAGCACTCGATGCGGTCCTTTCGATAGAGGATGTATGCGGTGCCGCCATCGGGATCGCGTATGGCGCCAGCACCTGGCAAAGCTTCGATCTGATCAGCTCCCTTCCGGCAGTCGTCGCAGTAGCAGGCACTGCTCACGATCGGCCTGCCAAAGGCTTTGAGTTCGACGCCACCGCAAGAGCAAGTTGCGGTCATGATAGGTGAGTGCGTCATCTGCTGGTGATCATCATGCGATTGCCCTCGCTGTCCCGAAATTCCGCGATCGTGCGCCCCGGTTGCCATGGCGCGGGGCGCGGTTCTGCTATGATCTCGGCGCCTCGCGATTTGAGTCTCTGAACGGTGACTTCGATTTCGTTGTCAACCAGCACGAGGACGGGCCCCTCAGATGGTGTTTCGTCCTTGCGCCTTAGGAAGTGGAGGGTGGTTTCGGCACCTGGAAATCCGAGTTCGATCCATCGCCACCCATCATTGCCCATTGGCTGATCGGCGACGACGCGGCAGTTCAGGTGATCGATGCAGAACGCCTTGGCGCGTTCCTGGTCGAACACCGGAAGCTCCGCGAACTGGATGTGCATTGTCGATCTCTCCCCATTGCATCTCGGTCCAAATCAAACTAGACGGTCCAGTACCATGAGTCAATCGGCAGCGGACACGCCAGGAGCATGACCACGACGCGTTCAGCAGGTGTTTCAGAAGAACTCGAACCGCACGGCCGGTCGGCGAAAAAGCGGCGGGCCATCCTCGAGGCGGCGACAGAAGTGTTTCTGCAAAAGGGCTATCTGGCCACCAATATGGACGAGATCGCGGCGCTTGCGGCGGTGTCGAAACAGACCGTCTACAAGAATTTTCCGAACAAGGAGATGCTGTTCGTGGAGATCGTGAGCAGCGTGACCAATCGAGCCAGCGATAGGGTCCACAGTAAAATGCCCGAACTCGCCGAGGGCGAAGATATTGCCGATTATCTTCAGCGCTATGCGTACCGACAGCTTACCACTGTACTCACGCCGCGCGTCATGCAGCTGCGCCGTCTGGTGATCGGCGAGGTCGGCCGCTTCCCAGAACTGGCAAAGGCGCTCTTCGATGGCGGACCCGGGCGCGCAATTGCGGCGATGGCAGTGTTGTTCGAGCGCTTGGCTGATCGCGGCCTGCTTGCGATCGATGATCCGGCCGTCGCCGCTTCCCAGTTCAATTGGTTGATTATGGGCGAGCCATTGAACAGGGCCATGCTGTTGGGTGACGAGTCGATTCCGAAACCGGCGAAGCTTCGACGGCACGCCGCGGCCGGCGTACGGGTGTTCCTTGCGTCATACGGCAAGTGAGGCACGCCACGGCGACGAGCGAATGCCGGGCGCTACCGTGCGGACCGTTCGGCCGTGTTTGACGGTCCTTTTTTTGGTCCCCAGTGGGTCGCGGCTTGTTGCGGCGCGGCTGTCGAAAATCGACCGATTGTTGTCGATAGTCGCCGAAACCGAGCCGATCCCGAATCGCCGAAATTCCCTTTTGAAATCAAGAGCGCAGATTTCTGACGGATCGCAGAGTCGGTTCTTTAGGGCGTGCAGAAAAGTTTGTGCTGCCGCCTCCTCGCGTTACCATGGCTCAAAACGATCGAGTGGGAATGAGCTCAAATTCGGTCCGACGGACATTAGGATGTCGGGTGGGTTATGATCAGGCGGGAACGTACGTCACTCTGATCGCGTCCTCGCCAACCCGGTCGCTGGCCACGAGACGCAGCGGTGGCCGCGGGCCGGCGAAGAATGCCTTGCCGCGACCAAGCACGATGGGACGGAAGTAGAGCCGGTACTCATCGATAAGGCCAAGCTCGGTCAGACTACCCGCAAGCTCCGGTCCGGCGACTTCGATCTCGCCCTCGTGTTCGGCTTTAAGCGCCCTAACGAACCCTTTGAGATCGTCGTCCACCAGCGTGGCGTTCGGCCCGACCGACTTCAGGGTGCGAGAGACGACCCATTTCGGCTGCGCCCGCCAGGCCGCCGCAAAGTCGCGCCCGACCTGGTCCTGTCCCGGCTGATCCTCGTCCCAATAGCGCATTACCTCGTACATGCGCCGGCCGTAGAGGCTGCCGGCGATCCCGCGCACATGGGCGTTGAAGTGGCGATGGAGCGCCTCGCCCGGCATCGGCAGCCCGGGCCCGCCCTCGGCGCCAGCGACATAGCCGTCGAGCGACTGCATCATTCCGAACACAAGCTTCGCCATGCACAGGCTCCTATCGATCGACGACGATCCGAAGGGATCGCATTCATTTATACCTCGCCCTCACTTCGTCGGTTCGTTGGCTGCACACATTCTCTGACGTGTTCACGTTGGCCGGTAAATCTGCGCCACCGCGCCCCCGGGAAGGCTTTCGAGCTCACCAGCTTGAGAGACATCGGCGCGACCAGTTCGGAGAACAGCGGCAGGTCTTTGCCCAGCGCCACGGGGGCCACCGTCAGGGCGAGCTGGTCGACCAGTCCTTGGGCGACGAGACTGCGGGCGAAGCTCACTCCGCCGTGGGCGATGATCGGCTTGCCCTCTTGGGCTTTCAACTTCGCGACTTCCTCCGCCAAGTCACCGCTCGCCACATAGGCCTCCGCCCAACTTTCACCACCGGGCTGTAACTTTGCCGGCTGACCGGTTCCCGCGTTGACGGCGCGAGCCTCATCGAGCGCCGCCGACTTGCTCACCTCCCTCAGGATCTCCGGTCCCCGTCGTGAGAAGACGGCCTTGGGGATCTGGTTCATCGGCGCCGCGAACTGGTCGCAGGAGATCGGCCACCAGGCGGCCATGTCACGGAAGCTGCGGCTGCCCATGATGTGCAGGCTCGAGTTCCATATGAACTCTACGCCCCAGGCCTTCGCCTCTTGATCGGCGCCGAACATCCATGTGTTTCGGCCATCCAGGTCACGGATCGATATGGACATCTTCAAGATCAGGTCTCTCATCGCTTCTTCCTAGCGCTGGTGAGACCGAAGGACGGGCCAGATCGGTCAGTTCCGACAATTCGTTGCGGAATAGTCCGACAACGCTTGCACGCCGCCGAAGAGGGATACCGAGCTTCCTTGCCTAGTCGGCGAGGGTGTCGTTGATGCCGCGCCAAATTCTGGTTCAGCGCCGTTTGTCAAAGCAGCGCACCTGAAGGTTGCGGCTGAGGCAACTGCCGTCCGCCAGGTGGCGAGAGGCATGTGAGACGAAGCCGGTGCACGCCGACTGATTTGACTCCCAAAAACGGATACGGGTCTTTCCGTAACGGCGCCAATCAGCTTATCGATTTTTCTCGGCCGGTTCTCCTTTCGTGGCGCCGAGGCGGGTAAGCAGATTGAGCGTGATCCTGCCGACATCGTTCATGGCGCCTGCGGCTGGCAGCGCGCCGCACCAGGCAACCGAGCTTGCGGAAAAGATCAAGCCGCCTGCTGCGAGCTTTCGCAGGGTCATTTCGGCGCAGCGGCGGGCGATGCGTTGCCTATCCCCGCCCTCGTACCAGCGCGTCGGATCCTGAAAGAAGCTGTCGGGAAATCCCGTCGCACGCGCGATCACGACGGTGTCAGCGGAAGTGCCGAGGGCTGGGTCCGTCGCATCCACTTCGTAGCCCGCGGCACCGCCCAGCACGATGCCGTCCGTGCCAAAGGTCGCATTTTCAACGCCTTCGAACAGCCATGCGCATCCTGCTTCATGGCTTTCCTCAGTGCGCGTGAAGGGGCGTGCGCCATCGAAACCCATCAATGAGATTGCACTGCCGATCAGCGAGAATTCGCCTCGGCCGCGGCAACGGAGATAGCCGCCTGGTTCGTTGGTGATCGACAGCGCCTGTTCGGCGACCGGGCCGTCCCAGGTGCGGCCAGCCTCCAGCGGCGAGCGCCGCAGCTCCATCAGGTCGTCCTTGAAAGCCACAGTGGCAGCAAAGCCGTTTCCGCCGAGATAGGCGATGCTGCCGCCTTCGGCCACAAACTGCCGCAGCGCCTGCTCCATCTCGATCGACATATATTCGGGGTGACTGCCGGTGACGACGGCTTGATGTCGAGGCAGACCGTCTATGCCGCATTCGTGCAAATCGTGATCGGTCATGACGTCAAACACGATTCCATTGTCGTGGCAGAATCGGAGGAAGTGCAGATCGACCGGCAGATTGTGTGGGCAGCCGCAGAGCGGATAATCGTAATCGTCCCTGAGCGTCACTTTCGGCTTTTTGTAGGAACAGATGGAAACACCGCTAAGGTCGGAATGATAGTCGTAAAGGGATTTCAGATTGTTGGCGATCGCGAAGCGATGTCCCCGGTCGTCGCCTTTCCATTCATAAAGATGATCCGGGAGATATTCGTCCGCATAAGCGAGATAGGTGGCCGTCGGCACGAGATACAACAGCGGCGACGAAACCTGTGAAGAGGTTACGAAGAACACCACGCGTTCGTAGCCACCCTCCCATTCGACCTGGAACGCGTAGACGCCAGGGTGTGCGTTTTCAGGGATCGTCGCGCGGTGCGATGCCGGCCATGCAAGCGGGCCGATGTCGTCGTCGTGGCAATGGATAGCGTCGTAGTGCGACGGCACCAAGCGAGGCTCGAAGCTCGATCCGTCCCAGCGTGCCGAAGTCACGCAGAAGGCTGGCTGATTGATCACGTCGAGGAGCAACGGATCTGCTCCGCCCGACGACAGGATCGGCTGCGTTGGTAACAGCGTCGGGAAATCCCAGGCAATGGTCCCGTGTGGGGTGTCGAGCCGGATCGCAGCAAATTTCGCGTTGAGGGTAGGTTCGTGGTTGGTGGCACTTGCGCCGAAATGGATGCCGTGCGCCTGGAGGTTCCGCGCCGGGCCGCCAAAACCTTCATGGAGTTCGTAAGGCGCGAGAAGATCATGGGATTTGATGCGCAGACGCGATTGTTCCTGCCGCAGATCCAACTCGAGAGTGAGCCACACACCAGTTGGCGCCTTCTTCTCGACAGGGGTTTCGCCGCCGATTTCCACGACAAATGCGCCGTCGCGGAGGCGCAGCCCGAGGGCGCCTGCTTCCAGGATCGTGCGCGCACCTTCGTTGCGCGTGAGGAACAGCTCGAAACGAATGCCGTGGACGGCTTGTACTTTGACCAGTTCGCCGGCTCGCACGAACAGGAACGACCCCTGGTCGAAATGCCGACGCCGTGCTTCACCTATCGTTTCGATGGGCCAGGCGAGAAGTTCCGGAGCCGGCTTGTCGAGCCGGCAAATTCGTGTGGCCTTTATCGGCCGATCGCATGACAGGCTGAGGTTGATCCGCTGGCCTGCTTTGGCACTCCAGGGGGTGGTATAGCCGACCACGCTCATCGCGTCGTGGTCTACTGCGCGCTTCATCTATCCCTCCCGATGAACTCCAGATGGGCTGGGGCGAACCGCGTAGACCGGTCCGATGTCGGCCAATGCGCTGCCGCTCTGACAAGCAAAGTTCCGCATGGCGCACTACAGCCATGATGTACATGCTTGTATAGATAAGCTGCATTCGGATAGTCTCGACGCGATCGGTCCAAGCGCGACATTACCAAGGAGGATGACATGCGCAACGCATCTCTCTTCGATCTGTCAGGCAGGAAGGCGCTTGTAACCGGCGCAAGCCGTGGCATCGGGCGCAGCATCGCCGAGGCGCTCAGCGCGGCCGGCGCCGACGTCGCGGTCACGGCGCGCAGCGTGGCCTCGCTCGAGAAGACGATGGCCGCCATCCGCACCGCCGGCGGGGTCGCGCACGCCATCGCCCTGGACGTCACCGATGTCGACCGCTGCCGAGCGGCGACAGCCGAGGCCAGCAGCCTGCTCGGAGGTCTCGATATTCTCGTCAACAATGCAGGTACGGAAGAGGTCCGGCCTTCACTCGATGTCGACGAGGTCTTGTGGGACAGGATTATCGATACGAATCTCAAAGGCGCCTTCTTCTGCGCCCAAGCCGCCGCGCGGCAGATGAGAGACGCCGGACGGCCCGGCGTCATTATCAATCTCTGCTCGCTGACCTCCGAGGTTGGGGTTCCCACGGCGGTGCCGTACGGCTCGTCGAAATCAGGCCTCCTCGGCATGACGCGGGCGCTTGCAGCGGAGTGGGCCGATCTCGGGATCCGGGTCAACGCCATTGCGCCTGGCTATTTCAGGACAGCGATGACAGACGTGTTCTACAGCAACGAGGCATGGCAGCAATCGATGCTCGCCAAGATTCCGCAGCGCCGTTTTGGTGATCTCTCGGACCTGCACGGAATCGCGGTGTTCCTCGCTTCGGATGCGGCAGCCTACATAACCGGCCAGTCCATTCCCGTGGATGGAGGCTTTCTCGCATCGATTTGAAGGCTTCAGGAGCCGGAGACGTGTCCCAGAAGTGATCGACAAGCGCTAATCGTAATTGCGTTCTAAGAAAAGGAGCCGCCATGTCTGACGTCAGCTTCCACCGCCTGTCATCCCTCAGTGTCGATCAGCGGGCCAGTTTACTGAAACGCGCCGAAGGAGATCTGTCTTCCTTCATCGAAAAGGTCCGTCCAATCATCCAGGCCGTCAAGGATGAAGGTGACGCGGCACTGCTCCGGTTTGCACGCGAACTCGACAAAGCCGATGTTGCCGACGGTGGACTGAAAGTTTCGGAAGCGGAGTTCGACGCGGCATTCGACAAGGTCGAGAAGGATGTCGTGGAGAGTATCCGGTTCGGCATTGAGAACATCCGGCATTTCCACGAGGAGCAGCGCCCGGAAACGATGTGGCTCAAGGAAGTTCGGCCGGGCGCCTATGCGGGTGACCGATACACACCGATTGCTTCGGTCGCGCTTTATGTTCCGCGCGGCAAAGGCGCCTTCCCCTCGGTGACGATGATGACCTCGGTTCCGGCGGTGATTGCCGGGGTTCCCCAGATCGCGATCGTGACGCCTGCGACTTCGGATGGTTCCGTCGACGCCGCGACGCTGGTTGCTGCCCGCCTCGCCGGCGTGGAGACCGTCTACAAGTGCGGCGGCGCCCATGCGGTCGCCGCCGTCGCCTATGGGACCGAGACCGTGAAGCCTGCCGTCAAGATCGTCGGGCCGGGGAGCCCGTGGGTGGTGGCGGCAAAGAGCGTGTTGTCCCCGATCATCAACACAGGTCTCCCCGCCGGTCCGTCCGAAGCGATCATTTTTGCCGATCACAGCGTCGACGGCGGCCTGGCTGCTCTTGACCTGTTGATCGAGGCCGAGCACGGGCCGGATTCCTCGGCCTACCTGGTGACGCACAGCCGCAAGGTCGCCGAAGCCGCGTTGATTGCGATACCGGAACACTGGTCCCGGATGAGCGAACAGCGTGTGGAGTTCTCACGCGCGGTGCTGACTGGGAAGCGCGGCGGCATCGTGCTGACCGAGTCGCTGGAGGACAGCTACCGCTTCATCAACGACTATGCGCCGGAGCACCTCGAGATTCTGTCAACGGAGCCATTTGCGCATCTCGGACGTATCACGGAAGCTGCCGAGATCCTCATGGGTCCGCATACGCCGGTGACCCTCGCCAACTTCGTCCTGGGACCCAATGCGGTGCTGCCGACCAGCCGGTGGGCGCGAACCTTTGGACCGCTTTCCGTGACGGATTTCGTCAAGAGATCGTCGGTCGGCTATGTGACCTCGGCGGCCTATCCGGAACTCGCCCTGCATGCCCGCAGGCTCGCCCGCTACGAAGGATTCAGCTCGCATGAGAACGCGGTTTCGGAGATCCGCGATCGCTATCTCGCCGGCTGAGCGGAAACGATGACGATGAGGGCGGCGCGACTCCATGGACCCGGCGACTTGCGCGTCGAGGATATCGCCGCGCCAGGCGCTCCCGAGCCAGGCTGGGTGAAGCTGAGGGTCGATGCCGCAGGCATTTGCGGTTCCGATCTCCACAACTTCCGCACCGGCCAATGGATAAGCCGGTCGCCTTCGACGGCTGGCCATGAGCTGACAGGCACGGTGATCGCCATCGGCGAGGGCGTGGACACCGTCGCTGTTGGCGACCGCGTGGTCGCCGATTCCCGTTTCTGGTGTGGAGAATGCGCGCAATGCCATGCAGGCAGGCGGCATCTTTGCACGTCGCTGGGCTTTGTCGGCGAGATATGCGACGGCGGATTTGCCGAACAGGCGGTCCTGCCCGCACGCCTGCTGCACGTCGTCGATGCCGTGCTTGACGAACGGGTCGCGGCGATGGCCGAGCCGCTGGCTGTAGCGTTGCACGCAGTGCGGCGTCTGCCGAAAACGGCCGGCTCCGTTCTTGTCGTCGGCTGCGGGACTATCGGCGGGCTTGCCGCACTGCTGCTTTCCCGGACATTCGCAGGTACCGTGCTCGTCGCCGATCGCAACCCTGGCCGCTGCGCCCGCGTGGCGCGTGTGACCGGCGCCAGCATCGTCGATTTGAACCGGGACGCCATTGCCGCCGCCACCGCAGATGCCCCCTTGCTCGCTGCCGTCGAAGCAACCGGCAGCGTCGCAGCACTCGGCCAGTTGCTCGGCGTTCTCGATGCCGGCGGCACCGTTGCGATGGTCGGCATATTCCACGGCCGCCTCGATATCGATCCCAACATCCTGGTTGAACGCGAAATCGCATTGCTGGGATGCCACGCCTTTGCCGATGAGCTTCCCGACGCCATCCGGATGCTCGGCGAATTGACCGAGCCCATGGTCGAACTGATCGACCGCGAGATCGGCCTGGATGATGTTCCCGCAGCCTATGAGCGGCTGTTGGCGGGGCAGGGCGATGGTTTGAAAACAATCATCCGGATGCGGTCTGCCGGGCGCGTGTGATTTCCGAACCTTGCCGGAAAGGATTTTTGAAATGATCACTTTGCCCGACACCGCCAGCCCTCTTTACGAGAAGGTCAAGGACTACATCCTGACGAACATCGGAACGGGGCGATGGAGCAAGGACCGCAAGCTGCCGTCCGAAAATGAATTCGTGGCGACACTCGGCGTGTCTCGGATGACGGTCCATCGTGCCTTGCGGGAGTTGACCTCTGCGGGTTTTCTGATCCGGCTCCAGGGCGTCGGCACATTCATCGCGCCACCTCGACCGCAATCCGCACTGATCGAGATCAACAACATCGCGGCGGAAATTGTCGCGCGGGGAAACAGGCATCGCTCCGAGGTTATCGTCCTCGAAAAGATCATGCCGACAAAGGAGCTCGCGCTTTCGTTCGAGTTTGCAAAGCGCGTGTCGGTCTATCATTCCATCGTCGTCAACTTCGAGAACGACCTGCCTGTGCAACTGGAAGAGCGCTTCGTCAACCCGGGCCTGATACCCGACTATGACAAGCAGGATTTTTCCAGGACAGCGACCTACGACTACCTCATGCAGAAAACCCCGGTGACGGAGGTCGAGCACATCATCTCGGCGACCCCTGCCGATGCCGAGACGGCGCGGTATCTGGGCATCGACGTCGGCAGCTGCTGCCTGTTTCTGCATCGCCGGACATGGACGGGCGCCGTCGTTGCCACGATCAGTAAGCTGACTTACGTTGGCAGCCGCTACTCGCTTGGCAGTCGATATTCTCCATCCAAAAAACCCTGATCGCAGTGAAGCGAATCAGAGTCGGAAGGAGGGGCTAACTTGTATATGCATGTATGTATTTAGCCTTGACATCCGCTGTTGCTGACGTTGAAGTGTCGTCGCACTTTCGTTGAACGAACAGCTAAGATGCCGAGGCACGGTGCCGCAAGAGCAGAAGCCCGCATTCTCACCAGGCCGGATGTTTGGTTCAAAAAAGCGGCCTGATCATCAAGGGGAACAAGATGATGCGTAACCTAGCAGGACAATTTCGGGCACTCGTTATGGCTGCTGCCGTCGGGTTTGCCCCGGCGGTCTGCGCGGCCGACACGACAATTCCGGCGACGCCTGAGGCAGGAACATTCAAGATCGGCATCGAGCCATGGCTTGGCTACGGCCAGTGGCACGTCGCCGAAGCCAAAGGTCTGTTCAAGGCAAACGGGCTGTCCGACGTGCAGATCGTGAACTTCGCCGAGGACAAGGACATCAACGCCGCCCTGGCGAGCGGCCAGCTCGATGCCGCCAACATCGCGACCCACACGGCTATGGGAATGGTTGCGGCCGGCCTGCCGGTGAAGATCGTGCTTCTGCTCGACGTCAGCATGACGGCGGACGCCATGATCGCCGGCAAGGACATCGCCTCCGTCGCCGACCTCAAGGGCAAACAGGTGGCTTTTGAGGAAGGCACGACGAGCGACATCCTGCTCAAATACGCGCTCGCCAAGAACGGCATGTCCATCGCCGATGTCCAGCCGGTTCCCATGCCGGCGGCGGATGCCGGCAGCGCGTTGATCGCTGGCCAGGTTCCGGTCGCGGTTACCTATGAGCCTTATCTCACCGCGGCCAGGGCACAGAACAAGGACGTCAAGCTGCTCTTCACCGCAGGCGAAGATCCCGGCCTGATCAGTGACGTGTTCGTGGTGCGGGATGAGGTGATCAAGTCGCGTCCCGGCCAGGTGCTTGCCATGATCAAGACCTGGGATGCGGCCCTGAAGGCTTACAATGCCGACACGCCCGACGGCCGGGCGATCATCTCCAAGGCAGTCGGTTCGAGCGTCGAAGACCTCAACACCGCCTTTGATGGCGTGCGTTACTATACTCTCGCCGAAAACAAGGATGCGCTGACGGGCGAATTTTCCACCAAGACATTCGCCGATGTCGAGGCAGCCGCCAAGAACGCCGGGCTGCTTCAGGCGGACGTGACGCCGGAGCAGATGATCGACCCGTCATTCGTCAAGGCCGCGAAATGACGAGGGCCGGCTCGCGGTGGTGACGCAAATGTCCGAGCAGCGTGCGACCAAGCCAAGCCCGTCTCACGCAGCGCCGGGGCCGGTGATCAAACAGCCGATGCGCCGTCGCCCCGGCACCCGGGTGGGCGCGGCCCTCGCACCCGAGCGGGTCGGGATGTTAGGAGTGGGGGGGTTTTGGGGGCGCGGGGTTTGGTGGGGGGGGGGCACACGG